>JBJFFT010000001.1:0-12459 GCA_051891975.1 Candidatus Spyradenecus sp.
CGCCCGCTGAATCATCTCGGCAATCAACGCCACATAGCGCGGCGGACCCGAGACCATAATGATCTCGCCATTCTGCGTGGTCTTGATGGGGAAGCGCGCGTCCTCCACCCCCAGTTCCAGGAGCATCTGGCGCACCTCCTCGGCCTTCATATAGGAGAGGTTGGCCAAAATCGTCTCAATCTCGCCGGCGCTATAGATGTAGAGCGCCGCGCCGTCGTAATACCACGTCAGATTATGGAGCGTGGCCAGGCGGTTGAGAAACTCCCCCGCCGGCACCTCGCGAAAGTCCCCCGAGAGCGTTCCCTTCACCTTCGGTGAAATCACCACCGACATCCCCTCGGCCACCGCAAAGCTGTTCAACGCCTCGCACAGGTCCATCCCGCGCGCCACCAATGTCCACTGCGGCACCTGCCACGGAATCTGCCGCCCGCCCGGGGCCTCCGCCGCGCAGACGCTCCCCAGCGCCCAAAGCGCCAGCAACGCGAACCCTGCCTCTTTCAATCGTCTCATCGCGTCTTCCCTCACGGGTGAATAACCATCTCCGGAAACGCCGGCGGTGGCGCATGCAAGGCCGAAGCCCGCTCGCGCCACCAGTCGCAACTCTCCATAAACCGCTCAAATCCTTCAGCCAATGCCCGCGCTCCGGCCTCTGGTGCCAACGCTTGCCAGAGGATGACCGCCTCCTCGCGCGTATCCCAGGCCAAAACCGCCTCCTCGCGCAAAAGCCGCCCCGTGGCCAACGCCGCGAGCTCCGGCACATCCTCCTCCGCGCGGTCGATAATCTGCGAAACCACCAACCGCTTCCCCACCATCTGCGCCCGCACCACCTCGCCATCCACCCGCAAAACCACAACGCCCCCCTCCTCGAGCACCTCTTCCGGATACTCGATGGCGGTCAACAGGGCCTCTATCTGCGCGGTCATCTTCTCTTCACCTTTCGGCGTGTATACGCACGCCACGCCGAAAAATTACGCCCATTGTAGCATAAATGCCCCTCCCTAGCAGAAAGAAAAACGGTCAGGCGAGACTTTTCTGCAACACCCCGGGGCGGTGGCTGCTCGCCCTTATGCTCTCCCGAATCGCGCCTAACTTGCTTTAAGGTAGGGCCTACCTCGGGTTGACCTAGGGCCTACCTCGGGTTGACCTAGGGCCTACCTCGGGTTGACCTAGGCCCTATCGCGCGCGTAGGCGCGTGCGCGTATGCGCGTCTCAGGCGCGCGCGATTTATTTATGGAGGGGGTGGGGGCCGAACAACCCGCTTCGGGATCCTTCAGTGGCTGCCTCTAGTTTGGTTGGAACTTGCACCGAGGGAAACAATGAACCCGCCAAAGCTCCGTCACAACAGCCCGCGTTAAATACAGGCCAGATGAGGTCTTGCGCAAGACGCAGTTGCGCGGGCGGAGGTGAAAGGCGTATAATGTGCGCGGTTTGCCGATGGAAGGGACTTCCAGCTTAGCGTGCAAAGAGGAGTTATGCAGGGCGACTTTGATAGAGAGATTCAAGTCCTTCGCGAAATCAGCTCGGCGATTGTTCACGAGCGCGACCCCCAACGCCTTTTGGTTGAGGCGCTGGCCATTCTTAATCGGCAGATGGGGATGTTGCGCGGGACAATCGCCTTATTGCACGATGGCACCCTGACGATTGAGGCCTCGCACGGGCTCGACGAGACGGCCCGGCGCTTGGGGCGCTACCGTCTGGGCGAAGGGGTGACTGGCCACGTGGCCGAGACGGGGGTCGCCGAGATCGTCAGCGACATTCGCAAGGACCGCCGCTTTCTCAACCGCACCGGGGCGCGCGGGGGTGATGAGCCGGTGGCCTTCATCTGCGTGCCGCTTTTCTCGCGCGAAGAGGTGATTGGTACGCTCAGTATCGACCGGCGGGTGGAGCCGGGGATGGACCTCAAGGCCGATGCCGCGCTGCTGGAGATTGTCGGCAACATCACGGCCGGCGCGGTGGGGTTGCTGCTGCAGAACCAGGAGGAGCGGCAGGCGTTGGAGGCGGAGAACCGCACGTTGCGTGACCTCTCGGCCAATCCGGGGGAACTGGTGGGGAATTGCTCGGCGATGCGGCAGGTCTATGCGCAGATTCGCCAGGTGGCGGCCTCGGATGCCACGGTGCTGATTCGCGGATCGACGGGGACGGGTAAGGAGTTGGTAGCGCGGGCGATTGTCCGCCTCTCCGGGCGTAAGAGCAAGCCCTTTGTGGCGCTCAACTGCGCGGCGTTGCCCGAGGCGTTGGTGGAGAGCGAACTCTTTGGTCACGAGAAGGGGGCCTTTACTGGGGCGACGGGGCGGCGAATTGGCCGGGCGGAGGAGGCCGACGGCGGCACCCTCTTCCTTGATGAAGTTGGCGACTTGACCCCGCAGACGCAGATCAAGCTCTTGCGCTTCTTGCAGGAGCGGACCTTCTCGCGCGTGGGCAGCAACAAGGAGTTGCGCGCGGACGTGCGCTTCATCGCCGCCACCAGTCGCGACCTCGAGGCCTTGATGCAGCAAGGCAAGTTCCGCGAAGACCTCTACTATCGCCTGAACATCTTCCCGATTATGATGCCCGACCTCGCCAAGCGCCGCAGCGACATTATCTTGCTTGCCGAGCACTTTATGGCGAAGATGGGCGTGCGCTACCGCAAGCAGATGACCCGCCTCTCCACCACCGCCATCAACCTGCTGATGGCTTACCACTGGCCGGGCAATGTGCGCGAGTTGGAGAACTGCATCGAGCGCGCCGTGCTGACCTCGACCGATGGCGCCATTCACGCCTACAACCTCCCGCCCTCCCTCCAAACCGGCGAGAGCACCGGCAACGCCATCTTGACCAACGGCAACGCCCCCCTCGCCGTGATGGTCAGCAGCTACGAGCGCGAACTCCTTGTCGAGGCCCTTAAGCAGAGCAAGGGCAACCTCTCCGCCGCCGGGCGCCAGCTCGGTGTCTCCCCGCGGATGATGCACTACAAGGTCAAGCGCTTCGACATCCACCCCGAGTGGTACGCGTGAGCGCGTCTGCCGCGCGTCAATTCCGTTTGTATCTTGCCGGGGGGTGTGCTAGAATGTGCGCCGTTTTAGATGAAGGAAGCGTCTATGCTCAAGCTTAAAGGTGTTTTTAGTGCTTTGGTCACGCCGTTCAACGAGGATGGCTCGATTGACTATGGCGCATTGCGTGCGTTGATTGAATGGCAGATTACCGAGGGGGTCGCGGGGGTCAGCCCGGTGGGCACCACCGGCGAATCGCCCACTTTGAACCCGGCAGACCACCTGAAGGTCATTGAGGCGACGGTCGAGGCCGTGGCCGGGCGTGCGAAGGTGATTGCCGGCACCGGGGCCAACTCCACCGAAGAGGCCGTTCACCTGACCCGGGAGATTATCGGGATTGGCGTGGATGCCACCTTGCAGGTGACGCCCTACTACAATAAGCCTAATGCCGAGGGCCTTTACCGTCACTTCTCCTCGGTGGCGGCGCTGGGGGTGCCGGTGGTGCTCTACAATGTGCCCGGGCGTAGCAGCAAGGAGATTCCTCTGGAGGTGGTGGCGCGCCTGGCGAAGGATCCGAACGTCTGCGCCATCAAGGAAGCGGCTGGCAGCGTCGAGCGCGTCTCGGCCATCAAGCACGCCTGCCCGGAGTTGACGGTTCTCTCGGGCGATGACAGCCTGACGCTGCCGATGCTCTCGGTGGGCGCCGAGGGCGTGATCTCGGTCTGCTCGAATGTCATTCCGCGCGCGATGAGCGAGATGGTCAA
Source organism: Candidatus Spyradenecus sp. (assembly GCA_051891975.1). Taxonomy (GTDB): domain Bacteria; phylum Verrucomicrobiota; class Kiritimatiellia; order RFP12; family DVOR01; genus Spyradenecus. The sequence continues at coordinate 3,734 of JBJFFT010000001.1, forward strand.
CCTGGCGCTGGCGGGCGACTTTGTCCAGGCGCGGGCTTATCACGCCAAGTATTATCCCCTCTTCCGGGATATGTTCTGCGACACGAACCCCATTCCCGTCAAGGCCGCCCTCGCGATGATGAGCAAGATCAAGCAGGTCTACCGCCTGCCGCTGTGCGAGCCGAGCGAGGCGAACCTGGCCAAGATTCGCGCCTGCCTGGAAACCCTGGGCCTAATCTAAGGAGCAACGATGAAGCTAGCGATTTTGGGTGGCGCCGGGCGGATGGGGCAGATGCTCCTGGAGAGCGCCAAGGCGATGGGCCTGAATGTGGTGGCCGTGACCGAACAGCCCACGCACCCGCTCATTGGCAAGCCGGTCTCCAACGGCCTCTTCTATCAGGCCACCTGGCCCAAGGAAGCCGACACGATTATCGACTTCACCTTCCACACCTGCGTCACCGAGAACCTCGCCAATGCCGTTAAGTATCGCCAGGCCTATGTGCTGGGCACCACGGGGCTGACCGAGGCCGAGCTTGCGGCTGTCGACGAGGCCGCCAAGCAGATTCCGCTCTGCTTTGCGCCGAACTTCTCGCTGGGCATCAACCTCCTGCTGGAGTTGGTCCAGCGCGCTGCCTCGGTGCTCGACGAGAGCTACGACATCGAGATCACCGAGATGCACCACCGCCACAAGAAAGATGCCCCCAGCGGCACAGCCTTGGGGTTGGCGCAAGCCGCCGCCGCCGGGCGCAAAGTGGCTCTGGATGATGTGGCTTGCTACGGCCGCCACGGCATCGTCGGCGAGCGGCCGGTGGGCGAGATTGGGTTGCACGCCCTGCGCGGCGGCTCGGTGGTGGGCGACCACACCGTCCTCTTCGCCGCTGACGAGGAGCGCGTGGAGATTACCCACAAGGCCTCTTCGCGCGTGGCCTTTGCCAAGGGCGCGCTCAAGGCCGGCCTCTGGCTCCAAGGGCGCGCGCCGGGTCACTACACGATGCGCCACGTGCTCGGCTTTGCCGAGTGACGGGTGCCGCAACCGCCTGGCGCGCCAATGGCTCGGGCCGTCATTGCCTTTGGGAGCAACTTGGGGGACCGCGCCGGGCACCTGCGCCGCGCGATTGAGGCCCTCGGCCGCTTGCCGGGCACGCGCGTACTTGCCGTTTCCTCCTTCATCGAGACTGAGCCGGTGGATGTGCCGCCGGCCTATCAGGCGTTGCGCTTTCTCAATGGCGCGCTCATCATCGAGACGGCGCTTGCGCCCGAGACACTCTTGGCCGAACTCAACCGTTTGGAAGCCGAGGCCGGGCGCGTCCGGACCGAACGCAACGGACCGCGGCCCCTGGATTTAGACATCATCCTCTATGAGGGCGTGCGCCGGGAGAGCGAGCACCTGACCCTGCCGCACCCGCGCGCCCATCTGCGTGATTTCGTCTTGCGCCCCTTGGCCGAACTTGGCATTACGCAAGCCGACCTTCTCACAAACAACTTCCCGCAAACACGCTCGCGTGAGCACCATTTTAGGCGAAATCATGGCGGATGATCTTGGCGAGTTCGATCTTCATCTGTTTGAAGGTCAGTAGGTGAAGTGGACGAAAGTGCTGACAGTTAAACTCATCGCGCGGCGTACACATAAAGTAGCGGGAGCGAGAGTGAATGTTGGGGCTGAAAAAGCGCGAACGGTCGACCCATTTAATCACATTAGGCACCACGCCTGACTTCGTTTCGAAGATATAGAAGCGGTCTCCAATTTGCGCGACAACGTCTAGTTCCATCGCCGTCTTCTGTTCTTCGCCTGGGCGCTTGAACTTGAGGTTCGAGAAGAGACGATAGGGGAGCTTTCGCTCGGCGGTAATCTCCTTCAAGGTCACATCGATCAAGTAACGTGTGACGTATTCCGCCCACTGGCCGTCAAGAAACATACGGTCTGGCTTTTCAAGCGTTATCTCCAAGCGTTGTCCACGCTTTTTGGCAGACAAGAACGCGCGCTGCTTCAGGGTGTTGCAAAAGGTGAGCAGCGTGGGCATCTCAGTTTGCTCAATCGGTGGCAAGGCCTCTTCCGGATAGAGAAAGGCCGGGCGCTTCGCTTTCACGCACTGAAGCAACACCTGCAAAAAGGGTCGCACCGTGTCATAGTTATTCCAAATGGTCTTGGCCAAGCGATAGTCTGCGGATAATTTGCCCGATGTGTGGGACTCCAATAGCAACCCGTGCTCCTGGGCGAAGTAAGTGGCCAAGTGCTTGATTTCTTTAGGGTGCGGTTGGGAGAGAAAGGACTCAATAGCCACTTGTTTGGCCCTTGTTGCCTCTAACTGCATCTTGACCTGGGCAATGTATTGTTCAAGAAGGGTTAAGGTCTCTATTGCTTGAATAGTTGTATCCATACGCGATCTCCTAGTGCCGTTCTAGTAAGGACATGATACCTAATTCCGTTTATGTAGTCAAACGTTTCTGTTCGGGCTCAGGTGTTGGTGGGGGCTACCGGGGTGGTTTTGTGGTAGGGCCTAGGTCACCTTGAGGTAGGGCCTAGGTCGAGGCGAGGCAGGGCCTGCCACGGGGTGTGGCAGGCCCTGCCATTTTTTGGCACGGTCTGGCACACTTTTGGCGCAGGTTGGCACGGTCGTAGATCGTCGCCGCATCTTCACATATTACGTGCGCGCGTGGGGTGGGAATGTGGTATACTTGCGCCGTTTTCTTTATTCGACATTCCGAAAGAGGAGCATACGAGAGAGATGAGTACGATTGCGATTGGTTGCGATCACGCGGGCGTGGCCCTGAAGGCAAAGTTGGCCGCTGTGCTGGAAGCGCGCGGCGAGACGGTGGTGGACGTGGGTTCATTCAACGCCGAGGCCGCCGATGACTATCCGGACTTCGCGGTGGCGGTCTGCGAGGCCGTGCTGGAAAAGCGGGCCGACCGTGGCGTGTTGCTGTGCTCGACCGGGATTGGAATGAGCATCACCGCCAACCGCTTCACCGGCATCCGCGCGGCGATTGTCACCGATGAGGCGGTGGCCAAGCTCTCGCGCGAGCACAATGATGCCAATGTCCTCATCCTTTCGGCCCGCGCGCTGAGCGACGATGCGGCCGAGCGCGCGCTGAAGGTCTGGCTGGAGACGCCCTTCTCCGGGGCCGAACGTCACGCCCGGCGCCTGGTGAAGTGCGACCGTGCCGGCCGTCTGGCCGAGTCTTCCCTCCTCGCTTGGGCCGACCCCGAGGTCCACGCGGCTATCGTCGCGCAGGTCAAGCAGGAGGACGAGACGGTCAACCTGATTGCTTCGGAGAACTACACCTCTGCCGCCGTGCGCGAGGCGCAGGGCTCGGTGCTGAACAACAAGTATGCCGAGGGCTATCCGGGCAAGCGCTGGTACAGCGGCTGTCTGCCGGTGGACGCGGTGGAAACGTTGGCCATCGAGCGCGCCAAGAAGCTCTTCGGGGCCGAGGCGGCGAATGTCCAGCCGCACTGCGGCAGCGCGGCGAATATGGCCGTCTTCTTCGCAATGCTTAAGCCCGGCGACACAATCCTGTCGATGAGCTTGGACCAGGGCGGCCACCTGAGCCACGGTTCGCCGGTGAACTTCTCGGGCAAGCTCTATAACATTGTCCCCTATGTGGTGAACAAGGAGACCGAGCAGCTCGACTACGACGCCATCGAGGCGCAGGCAATGGAGGTCAAGCCCCAGCTCATTCTGGCGGGTGCTTCGGCCTATCCGCGCGTGATTGACTTTGCCCGCTTCCGGGCGATTGCCGACAAGGTGGGCGCCTACCTGATGGTGGATATGGCCCACATCGCCGGCCTCATCGCCGGCGGCGTCCATCCCTCGCCGGTGCCCTATGCCGACTTCGTGACCACTACCACGCACAAGACCCTGCGCGGGCCGCGCTCGGGCCTCATTCTCTGCAAGGAGAAGTACATCGGCGCCATCAACAAGACGGTCTTCCCGGGCATCCAGGGCGGTCCCTTGGAGAATGTCATCGCGGCCAAGGCGGTCTGCTTCAACGAGTGGCTCCACCGCGATGCGCACGCCTACGCCGCGCAGATTGTCGCCAACACCCAGGCGCTGGCGAAGGTGTTGCAGGAGGCCGGCTTCCGCCTCGTCTCCGGCGGCACGGATAACCACCTCTTCCTGGTGGACGTGAAGGCTGCCGGGTTGACCGGTAAGTTGGCCGCCGCTGCGTTGGATGCCGCCGGCATCATCTGCAACAAGAACACCATCCCCTACGACACCGAGAGCCCCTTCGTCACCTCCGGCATTCGCATCGGCACGGCCGCAGTCACCACGCGTGGCATGAAGGAGCCCGAGATGGTCAAGCTCGGCGGTTGGATCGTCGAGATCCTCAAGTCGCCCGAAGACACCGCGCTGCAGCAGCGCGTGCGTGAAGAGGTGCGCGCGCTGGTGGCGCACTTCCCGGTGCCGTAATGGCACGCCAGCGGCGCAGACGCCACCGCGCCAAAGCCCCCCGCCGCGCCCCGCCCCAAGCGAAACGGCCGGCGGCACGGGCTTCCTCGGCGCGCCCGAAACGGGCGCGCTCCGAGCGTTTTTCAGGCCCGGTCTGCGCCGTTATCGCCGCCATTACCATTGGGGTTGGCATCGGCATCTGCTATGGCAACCTCGGCCGCGCGGTCAAGGTGCCGGGCGAAGCCTATCAAACCACCGACGCTTCGGGCCCGTGGTACCGCTATGTACTGCCCGGGGTCGAGGCGCGCTTAGTCACCCTCCGCCATCTGCGCCTGGTGCGCGCCGCCTTGCTCGAGCGCTCGCTCGAACTCGGCGGGGCTTTGCCCGAGAGCCTGGAGGAGTTGGTGGACGAGGGGCGCATTCCCAAGTCCGCCCTCGAGGATGGTTGGGAGGAGCCCCTGCGCTATGAGTTCCGACCAGATGGCACTTGGCAGGTGAGTTCCTGTCACCTGGAGCAAGCGGACGCGGAGAGCGAACCGTGAAGAAGCTCTTGGTTCTGCACGTAGCGGCCCTGGGGGCGGAGTTCCTGGCCAAGCACGGGGTCAAGCAGTTGGCCGGGCTGCCCATTCGGGCGATGGCACCGGCCTTCCCGGCCGTCACCTGCACCGCCCAGGCCACCTTGCGTACGGCCCTCCCGGCCGAGGCCCACGGGATGCCGGCCAACGGGCGCTACTTCCGCGAGACGATGTCAACGGCTTTCTGGAACCAGTCGGCTGGGTTGGTGCACGGCGAGCGGATTTGGTCCGAGGCCCGGCAGCACGGCGCGCGGGTGGGGCTCTATTTCTTCCAACAGTCGCTGGGCGAGGCGGTCGAGGAGATTGTTTCGCCCGCGCCCATCCATACCCACGGCGGCGGGCTGATTATGGCCACCTACCAAAAGCCGACGCGCGTCCTGGGCGTGGAGAACCCGGTCCCGCTCTGGCGCTACTGGGGGCCGCTGGCTTCGCCGAAGGTGGGGTGGGGGATTGCTCAAGCGCTGATTGGTCGCCTCCGGCGCGGCGATGCCCCCGAGCTGCTCTTTACCTATCTGCCGACCTTGGATTATGACCTGCAGCGCCACGGACCGGATCATCCGCGCGCGGCAGCCTCGCTTCAGCATGCCCTGCGGCAGATTGACGCGGTGGCCGAGGCCGCTCGTCGCGAGGGTTATGCGCTGGTCATCGCCGGCGACTACGCCATCACCCCCACCTTGCCTGGAGCTTCCGGCGTGGCCTTCCCCAATAAGACCCTGCGCGCGCGCGGTCTCTTCGCCACCCGCACGGTCCGCCAAATGGCCTATCCAGATTTCTATCGCAGCCGCGCCGTGGCCGTCTGTGACCATCAGGTGGCCCTCCTTTACGGGCAGGATAGCGACTCCGCCGAGGCCGCGCGGGAGGCCTTGGCCGCCCTGCCGCAGGTGGAAGAGGTCCGCCCCGGGCCCGGCGGCGAAGGGCCGGACTGGATTGCCGAGGCCAAGCCGGGTTGTTGGTTCGCCTGGCCGTGGTGGCAAGATCCGCGCGAGGCGCCGGACTACGCCACGCACGTGGATATTCACAACAAGCCGGGCTTCGACCCCTGCGAGCTCTTCTTTGGCCGTGTGCCGTGGCGCGTTTCGCAGGCAGTTGAGCGCGTTCGCGGCACCCACGGCCGCGCGGTGGGTCCCGGGACGGCCGTGGCCTATGCCGCAGAGGTGGAGCTCGGCCTGCCGCCAGATGCCGAAGCCTTCGCCCGCGCCCTGCGTGCGACAATGATTTAAGGACAATGTTGATGACGAATAGTGAAGAAGCCGGAGACTTCCGGGGCTTGGGTCTGCCCGAGCCGCTGCTGCAGGCCGTTGAGGGCCTGGGTTTCAAGGTGCCGATGCCAATTCAATCGGCCGCCATTCCGCCCCTGCTCGCTGCCGAAGCGCCCGACTGCGTGGCCTTGGCCGCCACGGGCACGGGCAAGACCTGCGCCTATGGCCTGCCGCTGTTGGCGCGGACGCAAGGGGAGGAGCACGCGGTGCAGGGGCTCATCCTGGCCCCTACGCGCGAACTCTGCCTGCAGATCGGCGAAGAGTTGGCCCGCTTTGCCAAGTTCTTGGCGCAGGTGCGCGTGGTGGCGTGCTACGGCGGTGCGCCCATCGGCCAGCAGATCGCGAAGTTGGAGCGCGGGGCTCAGGTGGTCGTGGCCACCCCCGGGCGACTCTGCGACCTCCTGCGGCGCGAAGCCATCGCCTTGGAGAGCGTCCGCACCTGCGTTCTTGACGAGGCTGACGAGATGCTCGATCTGGGCTTTCGCGAGGAGCTTGACTTCATCCTCGAGCGCGTGCCGGACTCCGCCGCGAAGTGGCTCTTCTCGGCCACGATGCCGCCAGAGGTCGAAGCCATCGCCGGGCGCTATATCCGCCAGCCGCTGGAGATCACCGTCGGCACCCGCAATGTCGCCCAGACCAACATCTCCCACCACGCCTACGCCGTCGCCGAAAAGAACCGCTATGGCGCCCTGCGGCGCATCGTCGACTTCGTCCCCGAGATGTACGGCCTAGTCTTTTGCCGCACGCGGGCCGACACCCAGAAGCTAAGCGAGGCGCTGATGCACGATGGCGTCTACGCCGAAGCCCTCCACGGCGACCTTTCCCAGGCCCAGCGCGATGCCGTGATGCGCAAGTTCCGCGACAAGGCCGTCCGCATTCTCGTGGCCACCGATGTCGCCGCGCGCGGCTTGGATGTTGAGGACATCACCCACGTCATCCACTACCATCTGCCCGATGATGTGGCCGTCTACACCCACCGCTCCGGCCGAACCGCCCGCGCCGGCAAGGCGGGCATCTCGATTGCCCTCGTCACCCCGCGCGACCGCCAGAAGCTCCGTCTCATCGAGCGCATCTGCGGCCTGCGCTTCGAGCAGCGCGCCATCCCGACCGCCGACGATGTCCGCCAAAAGCACGTCTTCTGGCTGGCCGAACAGGTCCGCCAAGTCCAGGAGATCAACCCGGCCATCCGCGAACTCTTGCCGGCCGTGGCCCCGCTGATGGGCCAACTCTCCGCCACCGAGGTCCTGGCGCGCATTCTCCAGCTGCGCCTGAGTTCGCTGATGGAGGCCTACGAGGACGCGCGCGACCTCAACCCCGTGGCCGCCCCCTCCCGCGCCGAGCGCGACGCAGCCTTCGGCGAGCGCAAGCGCCTGATGCTCCATGTCGGGCGGCTGGACCACCTGCGCGAGGGCGCGGTTGTCCGCTTGGCCTGCGAGCTATCCGGCATTCAGGCCTCCGACATCGGAGCCATCGCCATCAAGCGCGAGTTCGCCTTCGTCGACGTGCGCGCCGAGCTCGGCGAGCGCGTCCTGGAAGCCTTGCGCGATGCGGACTTCGACGGCCGCCCGCTCAACCCCAAGTTTGTGGAGGCCACCCCCGAGCCGCCCCGCCCCAAAGGCCCCAAGGGCCGCAAGGGCAACTTCAAGGGCCGCGGCAAGGGCCATCCCGGCAAGCGGCGGGAGGCGCATCGATGAAGCAGACCGTCTTTGGCCAACTCCATCCGGCCCTCCAGCAAGCCATTGCCGCAATGGGTTACCAGCGCCCCACGCCCATCCAGCAGGCGGCCATTGCCCCCATCCTCGCCGGCAAGGATGTGATGGGCTGCGCCCAGACCGGCACCGGCAAGACCGCCGCCTTCGCCCTGCCCCTCCTCCACCGCCTGGCCGCCAGCCACCCAACGCTGCGCCCCAAGCGCCCGCCGGTGCTCATCCTGGCCCCCACCCGCGAACTGGCCGCGCAGATTGAGACCAACTGCTCGGCCTACGCCAAGGGTTTGGGGCTGCCCTGCGCGGTCGTCTTCGGTGGCGTGAATATCAAGCCGCAAATGGAGGCCTTGACCCGCGGGGTGGCCGTACTGGTGGCGACCCCCGGGCGACTTCTGGACCTCTGCAACCAAGGCGCGCTTTCCCTTGAGAGCGTCCGGGCCGTGGTCCTCGACGAGGCCGACCGCATGCTCGATATGGGCTTCTTGCCCGACATCCGCAAGGTCCTCGCCAAGTTGCCCCGCGCGCGCCAATCGCTCTTCTTCTCGGCCACACTCTCACCGGAAATCACGGACCTGGCCAAGCAATTCATCCAGGGCAAGGCCGTCGACATCCGCATCAACCCCGAGACCCCGACCGTCGACAAGATCCGCCAGCGCGTCCTCTTCGTTGACAAAGAGAAGAAGTATTCCCTTCTCAAGTGGGTTCTCGATTCGCCCAAGTGCTTCCGCGTCATCGTCTTTCCGCGGATGAAACACGGGGCCGACCGCCTCTGTAAGCAGCTCACGCGCGATGGGTTCCCCGCCGCCGCCCTCCATG
>JBJFFT010000002.1:0-12388 GCA_051891975.1 Candidatus Spyradenecus sp.
GCGACCTAGGCCCTAGGTCGAGGCGAGGTAGGCCCTAGGTCGATTTGAGGTAGGCCCTAGGTCCCTTTCGGGTCGGAGCGGAAGATAAGCCCCCTCCACTGAAATCGACCCAGCCAAGCCCCCGCCGAAACACCCCTCCACCCCAAGCAACCTCTTCCCACCCCGAGAGGAATAATTAAGAGAGCCTCTTAATTCCAATAAGTGGTGCACTTAATCTTTTTGCTCGCCTAAAGTGTAAATCCTCTCAGCCCGAAACCCGGGGTGTCTCCCAATGGGGGAATGGTTGGTCCCCTCGTTGGGGATATGCGTTGTACGGCAATTGGGGGGGACGCACCTCCTTCGCCCCGCAAGCACTTTTGCGTTTTCTGCTTGCACGAGGGGGAGGGGCGTGCTACACTATAGGCGAATAGAAGTTGACAGAGCCGTGGCGAGATACAGGTCTTTCCGCGCATAGAAAGGAGCCGAGAATGGTTCGCAAGCCGATGATGTTGGTGGCCTTGAGCGTGTTGCTCGGGGCGCAGATGGTCTATGCCCAGGAGGCCGGAGAAGCCAAGCCGGTGCGCTTTGAGGCCCTGGCAAAGGTGAGTGAGTTGGCCGGCGACTGCGCGAACGTGACGGTGCTCAAGCCCGGCGCGGAAGAGGCCGTTCCCCTGGTGCCCTACAAGGCCTATCCCTATGGTACGGTCTTTACGGTGGCCGAGGGCGCAAAGATGCGCCTCAACTTCGAGCCTTTTACCTATGTGGTCGTGCGCGGTCCGGCCAAGTTCAGCCCGAAGAGCAATGAGGACTGGACGGCGGTGACCGTGGCGGCGGACTACGGCGAGTTCAATATCGCGGTGGATGACCGCGTGCAGCCCGGGCAATTCCAGGTGGCCACGCCGCTGGGCACCTTCGGCGCGATGGTTGGCCGCTCGAAGCTGCGGATGGACCAGGTGGCCCCGGGCGTGGAGTTGACCGACGAGAACTTCTCTTTCCGCCTGCTCTCGGGCACGGCGAGCTTCCAGGGCAAGCACTTTGCCGCGGCCGAGTTGGGGCAGACCAATGCTTTCGTCGCCGCCGAGGCGACCGCCGGCTTGACAGAGGTGACCGGGCGCGTGGGCGAGGTGAAGCTCGACCTGCCTTCCGGCGCCGGCAAGACCACCACCTTCCCCTTGCAGCCCGGCTCGACCGTCAAGATCACCCGTGCCAAGGCTCGCGCCTCGGATAACTGGACCGTCTCGGTGCTCACGCTCTACAACAATGGCAAGGCGAAGAACTACTTTGCCTACGTCGAGAACCGCGGCGACGGCTTCCGCACCGGTGAACTCTTCGATGAGGTCTTTGCCGAAGAGGAAGAGGGTGAAGAACTCGGGGAAGAGGGCGAAGGCGACGCGGGTGCCGCCGGCGACGACTTTGACGACTTTGACGACGGCGACCTGCTCTAAGCGCGGTCAGCCGGACGTCTTTTCTTACACAACACACGACACACATTATGTTCATCTACCACTTCTCCCGCCTGATTAAGAGCAAGTTGATTTGGGGCCTGTTGGCCCTGTTGATGGTCTTCGCCTTCGTGGTGGCCGATTCCTGCCGGAGCGCCTCGCCCAACGCCAATGTGGCCGGCTTCCTGGATGGCAACGCGGTCACCTATCAGGAGAGCGAAAGCGCCGCCAAGACCCTCGCCATCCTCTCGGAGTACGCCTACTTCCTGCCGCCCGGCGCGCAGATCTTCGGTGCGCTGCTGCGCACCGACCCCGGCGAGAGCGATGAGGCTGCCCTGGCGCGCCGTCAGGCCGTGTGGAAGTTGCTCGCCGCGCGCGAAGTGGCCCAGGCCCACGGCCTCACCACCACCCAGGCCGGTGCCGAACAGGTCCTCGCCCGCTTCTTTACCGATGGCCAGGGCGTCTTCAATGCCGGCTATTACCGCGCCTTCCTCTCGCGCAACAACTACGCCGAGGCCTCCCTCTTCGAGAAGACCTTCGCCTCCGTCTGGCTGCCGGCGCAGACGATGACCTCCTGCGTCTTCAACGCCGTCGGCTGGGTCTCGCCTATGGAGCAGGACTTCCTCCTCGACGCGCTCTACGACACCACCACCCTCTACACCGCCACCCTCAAGTGCGCCACCAAGGCCGAGGAAATCGAGACCCCCGACGCCGAGGTGCAGGCGTGGTATGACAGCCACGCCGAGGCCTACACCCTCCCCGAACAGCGCACCATCGCCTACGTCGAGGTGCCCGCCTCCGCCTTCGAGGGCCAAGTCACCATCGAAGAGATGGACGCGATGCAGTACTACGACGACCACAGCGAAGAGTTCAAGGGCACCGGCACCAACGCCACCGAAGTCCTCCCCTACGAAGAGGTCAAGGAGCAGGTGATCGCCAAGGCCCGCGCCGAGAAGGCCCTCGAGCTCGCCCAGACCGTCGTCAACGAGCAGCTCGTCGCCAAGGCCCAGGTCGCCGGCCTGGCCGAGGCCGCCAAGGGCTACGGCGAGCCCAAGCAGGCCACCGTCCGCCAAGACCGCCCCTTCGGTTTCCAGAACGCCGCCGAGCTCATCGGCTCGGTCTTTGAGATGGATGAAACCGAGAACAACTTCAACGCCGTCTCGGGCACCGACCGCGTCTACCTCGTCCAGCTCCAGACCATCACCGCCAAGCACGTCGAGCCGCTGGCCGACGTCAAGGCCCGCGTGCAGGCCGACCTGCGCCGCGACCTCCTGGCCAAGCGCCAGAAGGCTGCCGGCGAGGATCTGCGCACCAAGCTCCTCGAGTCGCTCGCCACCGAAAGCGCCTTCGACAAGGCCGTCGCCGCCTGCAATATCGAAGGGCTGACCGCCTCGACCGCCGTCACCTGCGTCCTCTCCGACTCGGCCAAGCTCGAGATCCCCAACCGCGCCGATGTGATGAGCGCCGTGGGCACCCTCGGCACCAAGGCCCTCTCCGAGCCCATCCTCCTCCCCGGCAACGACCTCCTCTTCGTCTACGTGGCCGATCGCCAGGCCGGCGATGCCCTCCAGAAGACCACGCGCCGCACCGACGTCTCCCAGCCACGCACCGCCTTCCTCGTGGCCGAAGACTGGCTCACCTGGAACCTCGCGCGCCAGTCCCTCACCAACGCCGAGGGCTATCCGCTCTTCGTTGAGGACGAAGCCCCTGCCGCTGAATAACGCGTTGGCGCTTCCCAAGTAGGCCCCGCCTGAGCCGTGGCAACACGCTCGCGGGGCCTTCGCTTTACCCGTCGCGGCACGCGCCTTACGTGGCGCAGCCGCACCTCTCGGCCCGCAGGGCCCCCTCACGGCGGCGCAGTCGCCACCGTTCACCGTTCACCTCTCACCGTTCACGCGCCGCAGGCGCTTTTGCTACAATAGCCCTATGGTTACGATATTGGATTACGGGGCCGGCAACTTGACGAGCGTCTGCCTGGCCTTCGAGCGGCTCGGGGAGCAGCCCCGGGTCATTACCGAGGCCGCGCAGTTTGGCGGCGGGCGGTTGGTCTTTCCGGGCGTGGGCTCGGCCGGGAGCGGGATGGCCGGCGTGCGTTCGCGCGGCTTCGACGCGTTGCTCGCGCAGCAGGTTGCGCGCGGGGTGCCGGTGCTCGGGATTTGCCTGGGGATGCAGCTGCTCTTGGGCTCCTCGGCGGAGGATGGCGGCACGGCGGGGCTCGGACTCATCCCCGGGCAGTGCGTGGGCTTTGACCCGGCCAAGGACCCCGAGGCCAAGATCCCGCATATGGGCTGGAACACCCTCGACCACGCCGAGCACCCCCTCTTCGCCAATATCGCCCAGGGCGAGGCCTTCTACTTTGTCCACTCCTACTTTGCCAAACCCGAGCGCGAGGCGGATATCCTCGGGCGGACGGACTACTGTGGCGAGCGCTTTGCCGCAGTCATCGGCTGCGGCTCGCTGGTGGCCACGCAGTTCCACCCCGAGCGCAGCGGCCGCGCGGGCGAACAACTCTTGCGCAACTTCCTTGCCTGGGAGGCCTGAGATGCTCTTGAAACGTTTGATTGTCTGCCTGGACGTGCGCAATGGGCGCGTCACCAAGGGCGTGAAGTTCAAGGGCAACGTTGACGTCGGCGACCCGGTGGAGATGGCCGCGCGCTACTGCGATGAGGGCGCCGATGAGATGGTCTTCTACGATATCACCGCCAGCGCCGAGCACCGCCGCTGCGACCTGGAGATGGTCGCTCGTGCCGCCCGCGCCCTCACCATTCCCTTCACCGTCGGCGGGGGCATCCGCGGGGTGGAGGATATGCGCGCAGCCCTCCTAGCCGGCGCCGACAAGGTCTCCCTCAACTCCCTGGCCGTGGAAAAGCCCGAGATTTTGGCCGAGGGCGCGCGCGCCTTTGGCCGCCAGTGCGTGGTCTTGGGGATGGATGCCAAGCGCGTGGGCATTTCGGCGGCCATCCCCTCGGGCTACGAAGTGGTCATCCGGGGCGGCCGCGAGCCGACCGGGCGCGATGCCGTGGCCTGGGCCAAGGAGGCGGTGGCCCTGGGCGCGGGCGAAATCTGCCTGAACGCGATCGACACCGATGGCGTGCGTGAGGGCTACGAGCTGGAGATTACCCGCCAGGTGAGCGAGGCGGTGAAGGTGCCGGTCATCGCCTCGGGCGGAGCCGGCGCGCCGCAGCACTTGGTGGAGGTGCTCACTGCAGGTAAGGCCGATGCCGCGCTCGTGGCCTCGATGGTCCACACGATGGGCTACACGTGCCAGGGCATCAAGCAGGCCCTGCGCGCAGCCGCCATCCCGGTTCGCTAGGAGAAGCTTATGCGAGACAAGCGCTTTGACAAGGCCGTGGCCCGGATCCTCAAGCAGGACAGCCGCTACCCCGCCCGCGCCTACGACCTCATGCCGGCGGTCATCGACTACACCGTCCGCCACCCGATGCCGACCGACCCCAACGAGCCGCCGCGCCCGCAGGGCCACGTCTCCGGCCGCCAGCTGGCCTTCGGCTTCCGCGATTACCTCCTCGCCGAGTTCGGCCCCTTCGCCGCAGACCTCCTCGATGAGATGAACATTCGCACCACCGACGACATCGGCAACCTCGTCTACAACCTCATCTCCGTGGGCGTCTTCGGCAAGACCCAGTCCGACTCCCTCGAAGACTTCCACGCGGTCTACGACTTCACCGAGGCCTTCCGCGACTACTACGCTCCGCGCGACCCCAAGGACGTGCCGGAGATGCCCGACTTCCTCGCCGACGACCCGGAGTAGCCCCGTGCACACCGATTGGCGCGACGCCCTGGAGCCCTTTGTCACCAGCGCCGACTTCGCCGCGCTCCGCGCGCGCGTCCGCTCCGCCTATGACCGCGAGCAGATCCTCCCGGCCTACGAGCACATCTACGCCGCGCTCCAGCTCTGCCATTTGGCCCAGACGCGCGTGGTCATTCTTGGGCAGGACCCTTACCCCACGCCGGGGCAGGCCCACGGGCTGGCCTTCTCGGTCTTGCCGCCCACCCAGCCGCCCCCCTCCCTGCGCAACATCCTCACCGAAATCGCCTCCGACCTTGGCCGCCCGGCCCACATCGCCTTGGGCGACCTGACCCCCTGGGCGCGCCAGGGCGTCCTCCTGCTCAACGCGGTGCTCACCTGCCGCGCCCACGCCCCGCTCTCGCACGCCGGCTTGGGGTGGGAGGCCTTCACCGACGCGATTATCCGCACCGTCTCCGAGCGCCGCGAGCACGTGGTCTTCCTCCTCTGGGGCGCGAAGGCCAAGGCCAAACGCGCGCTCATCGACCCCAAGCGCCACCTGGTGCTGACCGCCGCGCACCCCTCGCCCCTCTCGGCCTACAACGGCTTCTTCGGGTGCCGCCACTTCTCCCAAGCCAATGCTTACCTCCTCGCCCACGGCCAGCAGCCCATCGATTGGTAGCGCCCCGCGCTATCTCATCGTCACCCAGCACTTCCCCTCCCCGGAGTCCTGGCGCGGCAGCTTTGTCTTCGACTTCGCTTGCGCGCTCCTGCGCACCGGCCGCTACCGCGTCTCGGTCTTCGTCCCCGGTCCGGGCGTGGATTACACCCTGCCGCTCCCGGCCCCGCTCCAAGGCGAGCTCACCGTCCACCGCTTTCCGCGCCGGGCCCTGCGCGGCTTCATCCTGCCCTTCCGCTTTGCCCGATGCAACCGCGCGGCCTTCCTTCAGCGCCTCTCGGACCTCGCCATCGCCCCGGAGGAGGTGGCCATCTGCCACGCCCACGGCGCGCCAATGGCCGAGTATCCCCTCGCCCTCAAGGCCCTCAACCCGCGCATCCGCACCCTCCTCCACCACCACAGCCTCGACGACTCGGGCCTCGCCCAGGGCCTCCTCCGCCACTTTGCCCCCCACCAGCGCCTCCTCTACCGCGCATTCGCCCCGCTCCACGCGCAGATCGATGAGCACGTCTTCATCTCCCGCGCCGCCGAGCGCGCCTTCCGCGCCCTCCCCGACGGCCAGTGGTCCGCCTGGGCCGACTATCGCCGCTCGATGCGCTGCCTGAGCGGCCTAAAGCCCCTGACCCTGCGCGCGGCCTCCCTCCTGCCCAACGGGGTCGACCCCACGCGCTTCCACCCCACCCCCGCCGCGCCGCACCCCTTCACCCTCGGCTGCGTGGCCAACTTCGTCCCCCTCAAGGGCCACCTGACGCTCCTGCGCGCCCTCGCCCTCGCCGCCGCCGACCTCCCCGCCGACTGGCGCTTGCGCTGCATCGGCACGGGCCCGACGCGCCGCACCTGCGAGCGCTTCATCCGCCGCACCCCGGCCCTGCGCGGCCACGTCACCTTCGAGCCCGAGCGCGACCACAGCGCGCTGCCCGACTTCTTCCGCGCCCTCGACCTCTTCGTCCTCCCCTCCATCTTCGAGGGCTTCGGCTGCGTCTACGCCGAGGCCGCCGCCTGCGGCATCCCCTTCATCGCCTGCGCCGGCCAAGGCACGGACGACTGGGTCCCCCCCGGCCACCCCGCGCTCGTCCCGCCGCGCGACCCCGCCGCCCTCGCCGAGCGCATCCGCCAATTCCTCTGCGCGCCCTGGTCGCCCCCCGCCCCCCCGATGCTCGACGCGGCCCTCGCCGCCTGGCTGCCCCACCTCGACCCGCCGCCCCTCGCGCCCGACCCGTGCGACCTCATCCTCCCGGCCTACCGCGCCGCGCGCTGGCTCCCCGACCTCCTCGCCTCCCTCCGCGCCCAGACCTTCACCGCCTGGCGCTGTCTGGCGGTCGACGACGGCTCGCCCGACGAGAGCGGTCGCCTCCTCGACGAGGCCGCCCGCGCCGACCCCCGCTTCCGCATCCTCCACACGCGCAATGGCGGCGTCTCCCGGGCGCGCAACCGGGCCCTCGACCGCGCCACCGCCCCCTGGGTCGGCTTCCTTGATGCCGACGACACCCTCCGCCCCGGCTGGCTCGCCGCCTTCGCCGACCTGCGCACGCGCTTCCCTCAGGCCGACCTCCTCCGTCTGCGAATGACCTCCCTGCGCCACGAGAACTATCCGCCCGAGTTCCCCGCCAGCGGTTGCGCCTCGGGCGAGGCCCTGCCGGCCACCGCCTGGACGCTCTGCGCGCAGAGCGGCTGGGTCTTCCTCTACCAAGTTCGCCGCGCCACCTTGGGTTCCCTCCGCTTCGCCCCCGGCTACGCCTACAAGGAGGACGCCCTTTTCTACAGCGCCCTCATCCCCCGCCTGCGCGCCTTGGCCTGGGACAACTTCGCCGGCTACGACTATCGCCTCACGCCCGGCTCAGCCCTCCGCCGCCCCCGCCGCACCGCCGAACTCTGCCGCGCCTTCCGCGAGGCCGCCAAGCTCTGGGAGCGCACCGGCCGCACCGACCTCGGAGCCCGGGCGATGACCGACTTCTGCTGGGGCTCGCTCACCGAGTACCTCCGCGCCGCCGCCCCCGAGCCCCCCGACCGCGTCGCCGAGCTCTGGCGCGCCTTCGCCGACCTCACCCGCGCCGGTCTCTGGCGCGAGGAGGCCCTTGAGCGCAAGTTCCTCCCTTTCCTCCATCACCTCTTGCGCACGGGCAACCCGCTTCCGCTGCGCGCCTTCAACTACGCCCTCGAGCGTTGGCGCTGGCTCCGCCACGCCCTCCGCTGCGCCCGCCGCACCTGGTACGCGCCGCCCTTCCCCCTCGCTCAAGCCCCCGCCCGCGCCACGGGCCCCCTCTGTCTGCTCATCAACCTCGACCGCGCCCCCGACCGTCTGGCCGCGATGCGTGCGCAGTTGCGCGGTCTCCCCTGGGAGCGGCTGCGCGCGCTCGACGGTCTTCCCCCCGGTGCGCGCGTGGCCCGCTTCCGCTTCTGGCTCGCCAACGCCCGGCGCATCATCCCCGCCGAGGTCGGCTGCGCCCTGAGTCACCAACGCGCCTACGCCCGCTTCCTCGGCAGCTCCGCCTCCTGCGCCCTCATCCTGGAAGACGATGTCCTCCTCGACCGCCCGCGCCTGGATGCCGCCCTCGCCTACGCCCGCGCCCACCTCCCGGCCGACCGTCCCACCCTCTGGCTCCTCCACGGCTGCTCCCTCACCGACGGCACCCCCGAGCCCGACGCGCTCACCCTCTGCTCCGTCGCCCCCCATGCCTGGAGCACCGCCGCCTACCTCCTCAACCGCCCCGCCGCCCGCCTCCTCCAGCGCGCCAACACCCCCGTCTGCGTCCTGGCCGACGATTGGGACTCCTTCCGCGCCCAGGGCCTCGACGTCCGCTGGCTGCGTCCCTTCCCCTTCTCCCATCGCCCCATCCCCACCTCCATCCTGCCCGCCTCGCGCCCCCGCCGCGCCGACTGGGCCTGGTATCGCGCCCTCTGGCGCCTGCGCCACGCCCTCGGTTCGCGCCTCGCCCGTGCCCTCTCCCCCAAGCCCTCCCGCCAATAAGGTCCCGCTATGCCCCTCCAACTCCCCGAGATTGTCTCCCTGGCCAGCGCCTACTACGGCTCGGCCGTCCTCTTCGCCGCCCTTGAGCTCGACCTCTTTACCGCCCTCGCCCGCGCGGCTGCCCCCACCGCCCCCGCCCTCGCCGCCGAACTGGGTGCCGACCCGCGCGGCCTCGAGCTCCTCCTCAATGCCGCTGTCGCCGTCGGCCTCCTCACCAAGTCCGCCGACCGCTTTGCGCTGACCGAGGCCTCCGCCGCCGCCCTCGTCCGCGGTGCCCCGCACGATCTCACCCGCGCCATCGCCTACAACCGCGATGTCTACCCCGCCTGGGGCCGCCTGGCCGACCTCGCCCGCACCGGCCGCCCCGTCGAGGCCCCCGCCCTTCACTTGGGCTCCGACCGCGAGCGCACCCGCACCTTCGCCCTCTCGATGCACGGCCGGGCCCTGGGCATCGGCCGCGCCGTCGTCCCCGCCCTCGGTCTGCCCCCCGGTGCGCGCATTCTCGACCTCGCCGGCGGTCCGGGCACCTACGCTCTCCTGATGGCCCAGGCCGACCCCACCTGCACCGTCGACACCTACGACCTGCCCGCCATCGCCGAGGTCGCCCGCGAAATCACCGCCCCCTGCGCCGGGCGTATCACCTGCCACGCCGGCGACTACCACCGCGACACTTACCCCCAGGCCGCCTACGACGCGGTCACCCTCTTCGGCTGCCTCCACCAGGAATCCCCCGAGCAGATCCTCGATATCCTCCGCCGCGCCGCCGCCGCCCTCCGTCCCGGCGGCCGCCTCTACGTGCTCGATATGATGACCGGCCCCGACCACACCACGCCGCCCTTCTCTGCCCTCTTCGCCCTCAATATGGCCCTGACCACCGACCACGGCTGGGTCTTCTCCGCCCAGGAGCTCGAGGGCTGGATGCGCCAGGCCGGCCTCTCCCACTTCGTCTGCGCCCCCATTCCGCCCCCCATGCCCCACTGGCTCGCCAGCGCCCAACGCTAACCGCCTGGGGGCAGCCCCCGTCGTTTTACGCGGTCCTCACTTGCATGGCTTGCCTCGCGGCAAGCCATTTCAGTTTGATTACACAATGGACAATGTCGCGCGCGCGTGAAACTTTTGCTTGCGTGGGGGGTGAAGACGCGCTATACTAGGGGCGTATCAAGGAGGAAGCGTTATGGCAGACAAACCCTTTATCGCCGCTCGTTTGCGGAACCCCGCCGAAGAGGCTGCAGCGAAGCCGAAGGCCGCCGCCAAGACCGACTGGATTGGCGGGGCGTGTGCGATTGTGGCCGTGATTTTGGCGGCTGCGACGGCTGCGGTCACCTATCTGGAATGGGACCCGCTGACGAAGTTCATTGGTCATTAAGGGCGCGGGTATGCGCCTGAGCGCGCCGCTGAGCGCGTGGTTTTGCGGACTCTGCCTGGTGTGGGCGGGGGCCGCTTTTTGCGGTCTGCCGGGGGGAAGCGCGTTGGGGATTGAGGCGCGCGCGGTGGCGGCGGGGGAGGTGTGGCGGCTGGTGGCCTACGCGGTGGTGCACGGCTCGTGGCTGCACTTGGCGGCGAATGGGGTTGGGATTTGGGTGACGGGGCGGTGGTTGGAGCGGCAGGTGGGCACGCGCGCGGTGGTGGCGGCGGAGCTCTTGGGGATTGCCGGCGGGGCGCTGGGGTTTTTGGTGAGCGTGGCGGTGGATCCGCGGCTGGGCGCGGGGATGCGCTGCGTGGGCGCTTCGGGGGTGCTTTCGGCGCTGATTGGCTTTGCCGTGGGGCACTGGCCGCGCGAGCGACTGCGGGTCTATCTCCTGGGGTTGCCGCTGACGGTTCGGGGGCTCTGGCTGGGAGCGCTCTTTGTGGGGCTGGTGGCGGTGGAGGCTACGCTTTGGCCGCAGTGGACAGCCTACGGCGCGCATCTTGGCGCGGGGATGGTGGGGGTGTTGTTGGGCGCAATGACAGATGACGGATGACAGATGACAGAAAAGGCGCGGTGCAGGGTCCTGCACCGCGCCTTTTTGCTAACCGCTAACGGCTAACCGCTCGCTTACCAGTTGATGGCGGCGGGGGTGCCGTCGTAGGCGGCGAGGAGGATCTTGCGGATGTCCTCGGCGGTGGTGGTGCGGGGGTTGGAGCCGGTGCAGGGGTCGAGGACCGCGTTCTGGGCGATGAAGTCGAGGTTGGCTTCGAAGACGTCGCGGGAGACGCCGGCGGCCTCGAGGGTGGCCGGGATGTCGAGCGAGTCGTTCAGGGCGCAGATCTTATCGACCAGGACGTTGACGAGCTGCTTCTCGGTGGTGCCGGGGAGGCCGAGGGCGCGGGCGATGTCGGCGTAGCGGCTCTCGCAGGCCTTGCGGTTGAACTGGATGACAAAAGGCTGGCAGATGGCGTTGCACAGGCCGTGGGGGAGGTGGAACTGGGCGCCGATCTTGTGAGCGATGGAGTGGGTGATGCCCAGGAGGGCGTTGGAGAAGGCCATGCCGGCGAGGCACTGGGCGATGTGCATCCGGCCGCGGGCGGCCATGTCGCCGTTGTAGGAGGCCACGAGGTCGTCGTCAATCATCTGAATGGCCTTGACGGCGAGGGGGTCGGAGAAGTCGGAGTGCCAGCCGGCGACGTAGGCTTCGATGGCGTGGGTGAGGGCATCGAGGCCGGTGTGGGCGGTCAGCTTGGGGGGCATGGTCTCGGCGAGCTCGCTATCGACCACCGCGATGTCGGGGGTGATCTCGAAGTCGGCCAGCGGGTACTTGACCTTGGTGGAATAGTCGGTGATGACGGAGAAGGCGGTCACTTCGGTGGCGGTGCCAGAAGTGGAGGGGATGGCCACGAAGATGGCCTTCTGGCGCAGGACGGGCATCGTGAAGGGGTCCTTGATGTCGTCGAAGCTCTTCTCGGGGTGCTCGTAGAAGACCCACATAGCCTTCGCGGCGTCGATGGGCGAACCGCCGCCGATAGAGACGATGACATCGGGGCCGAAGTCGCGCATCGCCTGGGCGCCCTTCATCACGGTCTCGACCGAGGGATCGGGCTCAACGCCCTCGAAGTGGGCCACTTCCAGCCCGGCATCCTTAAGGATCTTCTCTAGGCGGTCGAGCGCACCGCTCTTCTTCATCGAGCTGCCGCCCGAGACAATCATCGCGCGCTTGCGGGTTTTGCCGAGAACTGCGAGTTCCTTCATCGCGCCAGGGCCAAAGTAGAGGTCGCGCGGGAGGGTGAAACGTGCCATAAGTCTATCCTTTCATTCGTTGTGCGGACGCAATACGCGTCCAAACCACGGCAAAAGTATAGCATATTCAGCGGTTAGCTGTTCGCGGCTAGCGGTTAGCGGTTAGCTGAGTTCCGCGCGCCAAGCTTCGGTGCCGCAGAGTTTGGTCATCGAGGCCGCCGGCGGAGTGCGCAGTGGTCGACCCGCTGACACTCCCGCCCCAGGGCCGCGCAAAACGATTAAGTGCACCACTTATTGGAATTAAGAGGGCCTCTTAATTATTCCGCTCGCCCCGAGCTCAAAACGAACCCGGGCCTAGGTCGAGGTGAGGTAGGGCCTAGGTCGGGTCGAGGTAGGGCCTAGGTCGGGTCGAGGTAGGGCC
>JBJFFT010000003.1:0-12372 GCA_051891975.1 Candidatus Spyradenecus sp.
TGGCGCCGATGGCGTTCTTCTCGTCCTTGGCCGAGAGCATACGCTGGGCGATGTAGCCGCCGCCGCCGGGCTCGGCACCCGGGTACCAGCAGGCCCACCACTGGACCGCCACGGGCAGGACGATGAGCATAATGAAGCCCGAGTAGTCCGCCGGAGCGCCGGCCGCCGCGCCGTTGACTTCAGGGAAGAAGGCGAGCTTGGCCGAGACGAAGGAGTCGGTGAGGAGCTGCTGGAGGCTGGAGATGTTGCCGACGTCATCGCTCATCACCGCGTAGAAGGCGGCGAAGAAGGCACCGACCATCGCGATGGTGTACTGGAAGAAGTCAGCCCAGATCGAGCCGGTGAGGCCGCCGAGGGTGGCGTAGATGGCCACGCCGACAGAGGCGACGATGAGCGACCAGACGGGCGAGAGGTTGAACATCGTTCCGCCGATCTTGATGGCGGCCAGCGAGACGGTGGCCATAATCAGGATGTTGAAGAAGATGCCCAGGTAGAGGGAGCGGAAGCCGCGGAGGATGGCGGCGGGCTTGCCCGTGTAGCGGATCTCGTAGAAGCCCAGGTCGGTGGCCAACTCGGAGCGGCGCCAGAGCTTGGCGTAGACGAAGACCGTGAGCATACCGGTGAGCAGGAAGACCCACCAGCCCCAGTTGTTGGAGACGCCGTTGTTACGGACCATGCCGGTGACGAGGTTCGGGGTGTCGCACGAGAAGGTGCAGGCCACCATCGAAACGCCCAACAGCCACCACGGCATCGAGCGACCGCCGAGGAAGAAGTCCGCGGCGCCCTGGCCTTTGTTCTTAATCTTGGCGATGATGCCCGGGAGCGAGCCGATGGCAATCACGGCCACGAGGAAGCCGACGATGATGACGTAGTCGAGCATCGTCACGTTCGCCAGCGCCTGAGAGGCGAGGAAGTTGGTAAACATAAGTAAAGCCCTTTGAGGTTGTTGGCAGAGAATAGAACGAACCCGGGCGGCACAAGGCGCGCCCGGGATGCGGTTCGGCTTTTTAGCACTCGGGGAGCGAGGCGGCGGCGGCGGACTGGCCGAGGCGGCGGACCTGCTCATCGGGCATAAAGATGTCGATGTTGTATTCGGGGAACTCTTCGGTGAGGACCTTCTTGGCGGTGGCGAGGATGAGGTCGCCGCCCTTACCCGAGGAGACGCGCCCGAGGAGCATCAGCGAGGTGTAGTCGTAGAACTCGGCGTACCAAGGCAGCGTGTAGCCCAGGTAGATGCCGATGGCTTCGTAGATCTTGACGGCGGTGGGGTCGTCAGCCTCCATAGCCTTCTGGACTTCCTTCAGGCGCAGGGGGAGGGTGGTCTCCTTGAAGGGGAAGCCGGCGGCGAGGCCGAGCTTGTTGACCGCCTGCTGCGAGAAGTAGAGCGCGCCGACACCGGCATCGCCCGACCACGGGTCCACGGCGGCATCCTTGTTCAGGTCCACCGGGGCGAAGGCGAGCTCGGAGATGCGGCCGGTGAGGACGCCCTTCTCGGAGTTGTCGATGTAGCCGACAGCCTCGGAGGTGCCCATCGCCAGGCCGATGATGCCCTTCTTGCCGAGGGCGAGGCGGCCGACAAGGGCGGAGACGTCACCGTCGTTGGCCACTTCCATCGGCACACCGTAGTCGGCCTTGAGGCGCTTGAAGAGGAGCTGGGCCTGACGATACTGGTCAGGATCCTTGATGCCCTTGATGAGGCCGGCGTGACGGAGTTCGTTATCGACGATGACGCCCGCGGAGGAGCCGCCGATGGCATCGACCTTGCCGCCGGGGAGGTGAGCGATGGTCTCCTCGAAGCCGGCCTTGATGTGGTCGTAGTGATAGGCCGCGTCGGTGGCGTTGTAGGGATCCCAGGGGACTTCCTTCTGCCAGACGCTCTCGCCATTGACCATCGCGGTGAGCTTGAAGTCCGAGCCACCGAGGTCAAAGCCGATGCGGTTGCCATTCATATTGCCGCCCAGGGAGATGGAGAGGTCGTGGCCCTGCGGGATTTCAGCCGCGGGCATCGCCACCACTTCGATGGGGCGGGCGTAGACGGTCTTGAAGAAGCCGTAGTCGAAGGCGCGGGCACCGGTCTCGGTGTAATCGGCCTTAATCTTCTCGACGATGGGCGCGGGCGCGTCCATCATCACCTTGTAACCGCCAGCGGACCAGAGCATAAACTTGACGATGCGCTCAACAAAGGAGGCAAAGCCGGGGCACTCGATGGCCTTCTTGGGGTAAGGCAAGTCGTAGCGATTGATGGCGCCGTTGTCGCGCTCGATGGCGATAACGACGGTGCCGGCCTCGGGATCGGCCTTAGCCGCTTCGCGGATCTTGCGGAGCTTGAGGAAGGCCGGCTTGAAGCCGGGGTCGAAGGGCGGCACGAACTTAAGGGTGTCGCACGTGCAGGTGTGAGCCATGAGTTACTCCTTATCTGTGATGAAATACAAGGTGGGCGGCAGGCCCAATCGCCCGCCGCCCAAAATGGATTAGACGCTCAGCTGCTTGCCGCCCTCGGCCTTGTCGACATCGAGATCGAGCTTGACGGTCTCAATGCCCAGCGGGGCGATTTCCTGCCACGCGCCGCGGGTGAAGTCCGGCACTTCCACCGGCATCCCGTCGCGCTTGGAGGACTCTTCCGAGAGTTCGGCGATGACCGACCACTGGCAAGATTCGTAGACGTTAATGTCCAGCGGCAAGCCATTCTGCAGGCAGTAGCAGAGACGCAGGTCCATCAGGAAGTCCATACCGCCGTGACCGCCCATCTTCTTGGCGATTTCGCCCGATTCCTTCCAGAGCGGGTGACGGTAGGTGGCCATAATCTCGGACATCTGGGCCTGGTTTGCCCAGCCGAGGTGCGGAGCCTGATAGTTGGGATCGAGGGCGATTTCCAGCGGATAATCCTTGAGGATGCCCTTGGTGCCGCTGATGAGGTTGATGCGGGTGTAGGGGCGGGGGCTGGTGGTATCGTGCTGAATCATAATGGTGCGCCCGAGCACGGTCTTGACCAGGGTGGTGGACATATCACCCTGCTTCCAGGGGCCAAGGATCGCATTCTTATCGGTCATCCCATACTTATCGCCCGTCGAGCGCGCGGCCAGGGCTTCCATGTCGGCCTGGTGGGCCTTGACATACTCCGAGAAGCCGAACTCGCCCGAGTTCATCGAGGTGAGCACACGCATCTGGTCACCGCGGCCAACGTTCATATACTGGCAGATCGGGCCCAGACCGTGGGTGGCGTAGGGGTTGCCGCCGTGCAACGCATTCCACTTCAGGCGCCAGAAGCCCTCGTAGGAGTTCTCACGGAAGTTCCAAGCGCGCAGGTCGTGGATATACGCGCCTTCGCCGTGCACGAGCGTGCCGAGGATGTTGTTGCGCACCAAATTGAGCGCGAGCATCTCGCTCTCGCCGTAGCAGCAATTTTCGAGGAGCATGCAGTGCACGCGCTTCTCTTCGGCCTTGTTGACAATCTTCCAGCAGTCCTCGACCGTGAAGACCATCGGCACTTCGCACGCCACGTGCTTGCCGCACTCCATGGCGTACATCACCATCTCCACGTGCATCTGCCACGGGCTGGCCACGTAGACCAGGTTCACCTCGGGGTCTTCCACCAGCTTCTTCCACTCCTCGGTGGAGCCAAAATAGCCCTTGGGGGCCGAGAAACCGCGCTCGGTGAGCCACTTCGTCGGGGCCGCAACGCGCGCTTCAAAGAGATCCGAAAGAGCCGTCACGCGCACACCCGGAATCGCCGACAGGCGGTAGACCGCCCCCGGCCCGCGCATCCCGAGGCCAATCACACCCACCTTTACCGTTTCCAACGGCGCACACGCCAAACCGCCCACATGCGGGTGCTTACGCATCGGCACCTGGCAGCCGGTCGCCCCCATCACCGTGGCGGCCCCAACCATTCCCGAAGCCTTCAGAAAACTGCGGCGGGTAGAAAACAAACTCATCGTTAGACTCCTTCTTACTGACAGTTTCGCACGCCACATCCACTGTGACGATTTGTGGGTATGATAGCCCAACTTCACCCACGGGTCAAGCCGATTTTGTGAAAATCTCTGAGCGGTGAGCGGAGAACGGTGAGTGGAGAACGGAGAACGGTGCGCGCTACGCTCGCGTGAAGTGAGGGAGGGGGCTGAACGCATTACCGCCTTCCGTGCTGACCGCAGGCCGCTGGTAAACTTTGCGCCTCGGCCTTACGCAACTTCCCGCACGCCGGGCGAAAACTTCCTCCCCGGGCGGAAGGGACTTCCATGGGGGGCTTGTTGAAATTGGTGTAGGGGCTAGGAGCAGAAGATGCCAATGGCCCTAGAGCAAAACCGGGGCCTGTTGAGCACACGCGCGCACCTCAAGCGCCAGCGAGGGGTTCGTTCCGTCGCTGGCGCCTCGGCTTTGGTGGCTGTTGGCTTTACGCGCTAGCGCGGGGTGCTTACGCCGGCGCCGGAGAGGGTGCTGGTGCCGCCCCCGTTTTTGCGAAGCTGGATCTTCGTTTGAATCCGACTGCCCACCTCGGTGACGTGGGAGATGACACCTATCTGCTTGCCCTTTTGCTGAAGCCGGCAGAGGGTGTCGAGTGCGGCCTCAAGGGCTGCGCCATCGAGGGTGCCGAAGCCTTCATCAAGGAAGAGCGAGTCGACGGCGATACGGCTACCGGCCATCTCCGAGAGGCCCAACGCCAGTGCTAGGGAGACCTGGAAGCGCTCGCCGCCGGAGATGTTGGAGACCGCGCGCAACGTCTCGCCCTGATTGTGATCGAGGATCGCGGGCAACAACGCATCGGCATCGGTCACGTCGGGATCCCAGACCATCTCGTAGCGGCCTTGGGTCATCGCGCGCAGGTGGGGATTGGCGGCCACGAGCAGTTCGCGCAGGGTAATCCCCTGGGCATAACGCTTGAAGGCATCGCCATTTGCGCCACCGAGCCAACTATTCAGCTGCTTCCACTGCGCGGCCAAGGGCGTGGCCTCGGCAATCTCGCGCTGCAGCTCGCCCAAACGCGCCCGGCGGCTATCATCCTCGCGCAAGGCCGCCGTGTGCTCCACGAGCGTGGCCGCCAAGGCCTTGACCTGCGCCTCAAGCGCGGCCACCGCCTCGGTCTGCGCGGCGGGGTCCGGACACTGCGTGCGCTGCGCTTCGAACGCGGCCAACGCGGCCACCTGGCGTTCTTGAGCGTGCTCACGCTCGGTGATGGCGGCCTGATGGGCGCTCTTCGCGGCGGCAAGGTCGGCCTCGGCCTGGGCGCACGCCTCCCGGGCACGATCGCACGCGGCCTGCAATTGGGCGCGCAACCGCTCAGGATCGCCCGCAATCCCCAACGCTTCCAAGGCGGCCTGGGTGGCGGCCACCTGCACCTGGGCCTTACGCTGCGCCTCATCGAAGGTCTCCTGCGTTTGCGCCAGCTCGCGAACCTGCTCACGTGCGCGGCCCAGGGCAACGCCATTGGCCTCCACCGTGGCACGTAGGGCGGCAAGTGCCTGCTCCAACTGCTGCCTCTCGGTCTGATAACTCTCGGCGGCCTGCTGTGCGGCCTTTTCCTGCTTGCGTAACGCGCGCTGTGCGCCATCAAAGGCCTGCCGCGCGGCTGTGAGACGCGCCTCGGCGGCCTTGCGTGCGGCCACGGCCTCGTTATACGCTTGGCGGCAGTCACTTTCCTGGGGCAACAGTCCCTCGGCGTAGGGATGTTCGAGCGCGCCACAGAGGGGGCACGGCTGCCCGGCGTGCAGTTCGCGGCGGCGCTCTTCCAGCGAGGCAATGGCCGCTGCCAATTGAAGGGCGTTGAGGGCATTCTCCTCGGCGCGCCGCAGCACCTCCTGCCCCGCTTGCCAACGGGCATCCTCGGCCTGATAACGCTCTTCGGCCGCCGCCAAGGCAGCACTCACCTCGGCAATCGCCTGCTTGGTGCGCTCGACCTTTGGCCGCTGCGCCAGCCACCGCTTGGCACGCCCCAGCCGCTCATCGGCGGCGAGCTCGGGGTCGGCCGGCGGCACCCACTGCGCCTCATTCAACGCCAAGTGGAGCGCCTCGGCCAACGCCTTCCCTGCGGCAATGCCCTCCTTCAAGGCCGCTTCCTCCGCCCGCGCGTCGGCCAACGCCCGGCGGTTGCGCGTCTGCGCCTCGGTAGCAGCCTTGAGCGTCTGCTTGTCGAGCCGCAGCTGCTGGGCGCGCTCGATGGCTTGCTCAAGGATGGGCGCGCGCTCCTGCTGCTGGGCCAACGCCCCCTGCAACTGCTGCGCGCGCTCCTGCGCGGTCTGCGCGGCCTTTGCCTCGGCCTCGACCGAATGCGCCACGGCCTGCGACCGCTGGTCAACCTCCTGCTGCGCGGCCTTAGCCTCGGCCTCCTTTTGGCGGAAGGCGGCTAACGCCTCGGCCTGCGCCTTCAACTGGGCTTCGCACGCGCTGTGCTCAGCCTGTGCGGCCTGCTGCGCTTCCACGAGCGCTTGACGCGCCGCCTCGTCCAGGGGGCTCACCTCCTGCAACCGGGTCTGAAGCTCCTCTAGCCGCGCCTTTGCCGCCTGACTGCGCGCGAAGATACGCCGGCCAATCCGCTCAAAGAGGTCGTTGCCGATGGCCTGCTGCAAGATCTCGGCGCGGTCGTTCTCCTTGGCGCAGAGGAACTGATCGAACTTGCCCTGCGCGAGCATCATCGTCCGCTGGAACTGCTCGAAGGAGAGGCCGACGAGCCCGGCGATCTTCAACCGCGTCTGCCGGGGCGTGTGCTCGCCAATCTCCACCTGGCGCTCCACATCCGTCAAGGACCAGCGCTCGTTCTGGAGCGTGCCTTGCGCCTTTTTGCGGGCGCGCTGCTGCTCCCAGTGCGCGCAGAAGCGCCCGGTTTCGCAGAGGAACTCCACCTCCGCGCAACAGAAGCCCTGCCCGCGCGTCATCACCTCGTTGCGCGACTTGGCAATATCCTCGCGGACCGTTCGCCCATAGAGCGCCAGGGAGATGGCATCGAGGATGGTCGTCTTCCCCGCGCCCGTATCGCCGGTAATCAGGAAAAGGCCATCCTGGAAGGCCGGGTCCTCGAAGTTAATCTGCCAGCGCCCGGCCAAAGCGTTCAGATTCTCAAACAACACACGGCAGATCTTCATTGTGCCATCTCCTCTGCAATCACCTCTTCAACCATCTTCCCATAGCGCTCCCGCTCAGCCTCCGAGAGTGTTGTCTCCTCCGCCAGGCGCATCTTCGCCACCTCCAAGGGCGTCATCTCGCGTAACGTGCGCCCGGCACCACCCTCCATCAACGCGCTTCGCAGCCGCGCTTGCGGCCGGGCATCCTCCTTCAATAGCAGTTTAAGCGCGCTCCCCGCCACCAACGCATCCAGCGCCGGCCAGAAGGCGAGCAGTTCCCCCTCCCCCTCCGTCACGCGCGCGGCCACATAGCCCACCTCCGCCCCGTGCTCGGCCACCAACGCGGTAAGCGCTGCCTGCACCGCCTCGGCCGTGCCCGAAAGCGTCCAGAGCGGCAACGGCGCCGCAAGCTCCACCGCGCGCACCGTCACCGCCTCGCCCGCGCGCTCCCCAAGCTCCACCACCAACACCTGCTTCGGCTGCGCCGCCTCGGCAAAACTCATCGCCAACGGCGCGCCGCTATAACGTACCGTCTCCGCGCCCCCCACGCTCTGGGCAATATGCAAGTGGCCCAACGCCACGTAGTCCGCCCCGGCAAAGGCGTTCGCCGGCTGGGCATCCACCCCGCCAATCGTCCGACCCCGCTCGCTACGCTCATCGCTCAGCCGCGCGCCCGCCACCGTACAGTGGCCCATCGCCACCACCGGCGCGCCCGCGCCCGCCTCCCGCGCCGCCGCAATCACAGCCGCATAGTGCGCCCGGAAGCCCGCCGCTGCACGCTCGCGCAGCTCCCCTTCTACCGCCTGACTGTGCTGCCGCGCCAGATTGGCCAGTTCGCCCTCGCTCATAAAGGGCACTGCCGCCACTGCCACCGCCGGCTGACCATCCGCCCGCGGCACCACGATGACCTCCCCGGTCACCTCCGCACTGGCATTCGCCACCACCTCAATCCCCAACCGCGACAGCACCGGACGCGCCGCCGACAGCTGACTAGCCGAGTCGTGGTTCCCCGCCGTCACGATAATCTTCCGGCACGCCGTCCGCTTGGCCATCTCCGCCAAAAAATCGAAGTAAAGCGCCTGGGCCGACGCGCTCGGCTGGCGCGTGTCAAAGATGTCCCCGGCCACAAGCAGCGCCTCAGCCCCCTCGCGCTCGACAATCGCCACCAACTCCGTCAAAAACTGCCGATGCTCCGCAAGCCGCTCCTGCTCGTGCAGCCGCGCGCCCAAATGCCAATCCGATGTGTGAATAATCCGCATCACGCTCTCCTAACAAGCCTTGTGAATGCCCAAATGACGCACTCAGGATAACAAAGCGCGCACCAAAAAGGAAACTGCCACACTTCCTTACTATAAACGCGCGTGCGTGCGCACACGCGCACACACGCGAGGCATTGGGTCAGTTTTACGCCTGCGGCGCGGGGATGACCTCGTGGGCGACGCCTTGGAGTTCGCGCTGGCCCTTGTGGAAGGAGAGGCCGACGAGGGCGATCGGGCGGCCGTCGTGGAGGTAGGGCGTGGCGTAGCCGCGGTCCTTGATCTGCTGGAGGGCCTCTTCGGCGGTCGTGCCATCGGTCTTGAACTCAAAGACATAGATGAGGCCGGGAATCTTGGCCACGAGGTCGGCGCGCTTGCCGGAAGCCGGCTCGCCTCGGTAATGGTCTCAAAGCCCAGGGTCATAAAGAGCATCTGCAGCAGACGCTGGTAGTTGTACTCCTGGATGCGCGTCTCGGTGGGGCCGTAGACGCACTGGGCGTAGAGGTCGGGCAACGCCTGGAAGATGAACTCCTTCAGACGGCAAGGGCGAATCTTGGAGAGGATGCCCCGGCGCACTTACCTTATATAAACACGCGCGCACACGCGCGCGAGGCGGGCAGACCGACAATATGCCCGCACCTCCCCCTTTTCGAGGTAGGGCCTACCTCACCTCGACCTAGGCCCTACCTCGAGGTCACCTAGGCCCTACCTTTTTTGGGGGTATCGGCGGAGGCATGTTGGGGTGGGGGGTGATGCCCGGGTTTTGGAGGTGAAACGGCCTGGCGGAGCAGGCCGAGGAAAAACGCTTAGGGGTTCCCAACGGGCCACCCGAACGCCGGTCCTTGATCACCCCTTGCCGCCTCCCGCTTTTTCCCCCGCAGATACCCCCTTTTGACCTAGGCCCTACCTCGAGGTGACCTAGGGCCTAGGTCGAAGCGAGGTAGGGCCTACCTCGAAACGAGCCAGGCGTGGGGGCAAAATCGAGGGCTGGTGCCGAATTGGAATGCCGCCTCCGATTGGTGGTAGGCGGATGGTTGGTTCCACACGGGCTTTGGTGCCACCACCAACGCCTCCTTCTCCGTGGGCATTATCTTCAATGTGCCCGACCTCGCGGCCTTCACGCCGGACGCCGACTCCAAAAGGCTCCTGGGCGTTCGCAATAGCACCTCCTCCGATAACGCCGGTCCCTCCTTCGAGTTGTGGACGGATGGCGATGTGAAGGGCAAGATCAATCCGCAGAATGAGGGGTTTGGCTACACGGCCATGGGTGGCAGTGACACCACCTACGGCGAGCGTGGCTGGGCCGATGTCAATTTGCTGCTGCATGAGGGCCAAAACTCGGCGGTCATCACAGTGGAGATGTTCACGCAGGACTCGGCCTTATCCACCGCCTACACGCTCTTCATCAATGGCACGCGGGTGGTGACGGGCTACCACTATGGCATCAACGAGGATGCCTACGACTACGAGAACCTGGCGGCGCTCTCCGGCTCGGAGGTCTATTATATGAATGCCATCGCCTCGCAGGAGGACATTGATTCGCTGCCGGAGCCGACGGCGCTGGCGCTGCTGGCCTTGGGCGTGGCCGGGGTGGCCCTGCGGCGAAAGGCGGCGTAAGACGCGCGCTTCTCGGGCGAACGATTGGGCGGCGGGCGTTGTCTGCCGCCTTTAAGTTGCGGCGAGCGGCGGAGGATGGTAGGATGGTGGCCAGTTAGCGCGAGTTCCGCGCACGAAGCAAGAGAGCAGGAGGCAGAGATGGCAATGACACGGCGGCAGTTCTTGGCGATGAGCGCGTTGGGCAGCGTGGGGGCGGGCGTGGCGGCGCGCGCCTGGGCGTGGGGACCGGAGGAGGTGGCGCGGCAGCACGTGAGCGATCAGCTCTGCGCGGCTTCGGGGAAGAAGCCGAATGTCATCCTCATCTTGTGCGACGACCTGGGCTGGGGCGACCTGGGGGCCTTTTGGCAGAACGGTCGGCAGTTGGCCGGGCAGACCCATATCGAGACGCCGCACCTGGACGCGGCGATGCAGCAGGGGGTGATGCTCAAGGCCGCGTACACCACTTCGCCGGTCTGTGCGCCGGCCCGCGCCTCGATGGTCACCGGGAAGAACCAGGGCCACTGCACGCTGCGCGATAATATGTTCGACCGGCCCATTGATGCGCGCATGACCCTGGGCACGGTGATGAAGCAGGCCGGCTACGACACCTGGCACATCGGCAAGTGGGGCATCGGCGGCGGCTACGAGAGCAACGGCCAGCCCCGGCGGTCGATGGCCTGCGATGCGGGCTTTGACTACTCCTATGGCTACCCGGCCCACGCCCACGGTCACAGCTTCTACCATTGGGAGTGCGACACGTGGGCGAGCACGAAGGTGGGCTCTCCCATCGTCGAGAACGTCTCGGCGGCGGCCTACGCGGCCGGGCAGTATCTCGACCTCTCCGCCGGCGCGGCCGGGAGCGAGGCCTTCGCACGCGACCCCGAGGGCACCTATTACCGCCGGCAGATTGCCAACGCCGAGGTGCGCTACTGCTACGACACCGACCTCTTTACCGCCAAGATCAAGCAACTCATCGACGCGCACACCGGCAAGAAGCCCTTCTTCTGCTACGCCTGCTACACCACCGTCCACGGATCGGGCAGCCAGAACACCCAGGGCGACACCACCTTGCGCTCGGTCGAGAATTTCCACGTGCCCGGCGCGCCCTACCCGGCGCTTGACGATGGCGATAGCCGTTGGGGCGGCGGCGTGAAGTGGATGAAGGATGCCAATGGGTATCTTCCCTTCAAGGAGGGCACTGGCGCGGGCGAGGCGAACACCTCCAACACCTACATCTATCCGGCCTACGCCGGCTACACCACCTCGCAACAGCGCTACGCCACCAATGTCCAGCGCCTCGATGACGCGATGGGCGACCTGCTCCACTTCCTCAAGGTCCGCGGTCTGCTCGAGAATACCCTCTTTATCTTCACCTCCGACAATGGCCCCGCCGGCGAGTATGTGAGCGGCTACAGCTCGCGTATCGCGTGGGTCAATGGCGCCTTCAAGTCCAACGGGCCCTTCAACGGGATGAAACGCTGGGTGAACGAGGGCGGTATGCGCGAGCCTACCTTCGCCCTCTGGCCCGGGACCATTCCCGCCTCCGGCGGCGACACGCCCCGCGAGAGCGACTTCCCCTTCCAGTTCCCGGCTTGGATGGCCACCCTGGCCGATGTGGCCGGGCTCCCGCAGCCGGCCGCCTGCGATGGCGTCTCGATTCTGCCCACGCTCACCCGCTCGGGCAAGCAGCTGCCGATGCGTGTCTATGGCGAGCAGCAGGATGGCGAAGGTGTCCGAGGCTTCGCCCAGATGGTGCGCGATGGCGACTACGTCCTCCTGCGCAACAACGGCCTCAGTGGCACCTGCCAGCTCTACAACGTGGTCGAGGATCCCGCCCAGGAGACCAACCTCGCCGGTCAGGCCGAGCACGCCGAGCGTTTGGCCGCGATGAAGAACCTCCTGATCACCTGCCGTCTGCCGGTGGCCAAGGTGCCCGACGCGAGCGGGGCCATCGCCGCCTACGCGCAGACCTCCTCGCACACCGGCATCGAGGCCGCCGCCCTTCCGGCTATCTGCACCGCCGCACTGCCCGCGCCGGGGTGGAGCGGCAAGCTCTATCGCAAGGGGGCCGAAGCCTGGCCGTGGGTCCCTGCCCTGCGCACCCTCGTCCCCGATGGCGGCTTTACCACCCAGGGCGATAGCGAGGTCACCGAAGCGCTGGCCAAGCTCGGCACCGAGGCCTGCGGCATCTCCCTGCGCGGCTGGTTCCGCGCCCCTGCCGATGGCAACTACACCTTCGCCTCCTCCGGCACCGGCGGTGTCCATCTCTGGATTCACGAAGTCCACGCCATCGACCGCGAGATGACCGACGATGCCTCCCGCACCACCTCCATCACCCTCGCCCTCAAGGCCGGCTTCCACCCCCTGCGTATCTACCTCACCCAGAACGCCACCCACCCCCGTTGCACCCTCACTCTCGGCGATCGCAGCTTTTGACAGAGACGGGGGGAAGGCGTTATACTGTG
>JBJFFT010000004.1:0-12316 GCA_051891975.1 Candidatus Spyradenecus sp.
CTGCGCCATCACGCTTACGGCCACTTCCGGCCCCAAGGTGTTGCGCAGCCAAATCAGGTTCTCGGCCACTTCCTCCGTGCGCCCGGGCAGAGCCAGGAGCCGCACAATGAGTCCGCGCCGCGCTATGCCTTCATCGTCGCACGTCAGCGGCCCAAGGTTCTCCCAGAACCACTGGATCGCCGCGCGCGCGGTGGCCACATAGCCTTTGCACCCCGAGCCCTCCCACGCGCTCGCATCCGAGGCGTAGCGAAGGTCGGCCAACGCAATGTCAATCAGCCCGCGGAACGCCGACAGCGTCTCGGGCCTCTCAAAACTCGCCGTATTATACACCAACGGCAGGCGAATGTCAGCCTCGAAAAGCGGCTCAAGCGCCTCGGCAATCTGCGGCAACCACGGCGTGGGGGAGACGAGGTTCCAGTTGTGGCACCCCTGCTCGGCCAGCGAACGGAAGCGCGCGGTCAGCTCGGCCACCGAGATATCCTCCCCGCGCGCGCCATTGCTCCACTTCGCGTTCTGGCAGTAAATGCACTTGAGCGTGCAGTGCGAAAAGAAGATCGCCCCACTGCCCTTGATGCCCGAGAGCGGCGGCTCCTCGCCAAAGTGCGGCCCCCAGCGGAAGACGCGCGGCTGCACGCCGCTCCCGCAATAGCCGCGCGAACCCGCCGTGCGGTCCACGCCGCACTGCCGCGGGCAGAGCGCACAGGCTGCCAATGCCGAGGGGCCGACCATCATTCCCGCCGCCGTCTCCCCGCTTACTTCCCGGCCGCTTTACGCTTCTCGGCCGCCGCCTCGCCAATGATGGCCTTGATGCGGCGCACGCCGGCCGACGAGCTCTCTTCCTTGAGGATCTTGAAGGCCACCAACTCGGCGGTGTTCTGCGCGTGGGGTCCGCCGCAGACCTCCTTGGAGAAGTCGCCCATCGTGTAGACCTTCACCTGCTCGCCGTACTTGGCGGTGAAGAGGGCCGTGGCGCCGGAGGCCTTCGCCTCCTCAATCGGCATCGTCTCGCAGACAATCGGCAGCGCGCGCTTAATCTGCTCGTTGACGATGTCCTCGACCTGCTCGAGCTGCTCCTTGGTCATCTTCTCGGGGTGCGAGAAGTCGAAGCGCAGCCGCTCGGCGGTGATGTTCGAGCCCTTCTGATTCACGTGCTCGCCCAGGACAAGCTTGAGCGCCTTGTGCAGCAGGTGCGTGGCCGTGTGCAGGCGCGTGGTCTGCTCGGAGTGGTCAGCCAGACCGCCCTTGAAGACCCCTTCGCCCTGCTTGGAGGCCTCCTTGTGCTTGGCCTCGGCCTTCGCGAAGCCGTCGGTATCCACGGTCATCCCGCGCTCGGCGGCCAGCTCCTGGGTCAGCTCCAGCGGGAAGCCGTAGGTGTCGTAGAGCTTGAAGGCGGTCTTGCCGGAGATCTGCGTCTGGGCGTGCTGGGCCATCACCTCGGCCACCTTCTCAAACTCGTGGCGACCCTGCGTGAGGGTCTTGGCAAAGCGGCTCTCCTCGGCCGTCAGCTCGCTGACGATGAGCTCGCGCTTCTCCAACAGCTCGGGGTAGAAGTTGCGGTAAGTGCCAATGACGATGTCGGCCATCGTGGCGGTGAAGCCCGCGGGCAGACCCAGGTCCATTCCATAACGCACCGCACGGCGGATGAGGCGGCGCAGGACGTAGTTCGCGCCCACGTTGCCCGGCTTGACCCCGCCCTTGGGGTCGCCCAGGATAATCGTGGCCGTGCGCATATGGTCGGCGATAATCCGCTCGGCGCGCGTCTTCTTCTCCTCGGGCAGTTCGTTAGTGGTCAGCTCGCGAATCTTCTCCAAGAGCGGCAGGAAGAGCTCGGACTCGTAGACCGTCTTGTAGCCGTTGAGCATACAGATGGTGCGCTCCACGCCCATCCCGGTGTCGACGTTATGCTGCTTGAGCGGCTCGTAGGTCCCCTCGGCCGTCTTGTTGTACTGCATAAAGACGTCGTTCCAGATCTCGATGTACTTCCCGCAGCCGCACCCCGGGCCACAGTCCGGACCGCACGCCGGCTTGCCCGTGTCGATAAACATCTCCGTATCCGGCCCGCAAGGCCCCGTGGTGCCCGCCGGACCCCACCAGTTATCCTCGCGCCCCTTCGGGAAGATGTGGTCCTCGGGGATCCCCTGCGCCTTCCAGTAGGCGATCGCCTCGTCGTCGCGCGGAATCTCGCCCTCGCCCGCAAAGACCGTCACAGAGAGCTGCTCGGGCTTGAAGCCCAGGTGCTTGGTCAGGAACTCGAAGCTCCAGGCAATCGCCTCCTGCTTAAAGTAGTCACCCAGCGACCAGTTCCCCAACATCTCGAAGAAGGTCAAGTGCGCGCTATCGCCCACCGCCTCGATGTCGCCGGTGCGCACGCACTTCTGCACATCCGTCAACCGCGTCCCCGCCGGATGCTTCTCGCCGAGCAGGTAAGGCACCAACGGGTGCATCCCCGCCGTCGTGAACAACACCGTTGGATCATTCTCCGGAATCACCGAGGCCCCCGAAATAATCGTGTGCCCCTTCGACTCGAAGAACTTAAGGTACATCTCGCGCAACGCATCTGCCGTCAACTTGGCCATCGCTATGACTCCTTGAAAGAAAAATGTCTCTTAAATATACCACACCACGCCGCCAATGGCAAACGACACACGCGCTACGCAAGCCAACGGTTAGCGGATAGCGGTTAATTGCGAGCGCACGAGCCGCAACGGATCGAATGGGGGAAGGAGAAAATCGCCCGGCCACCCCCTTTTGAGGTAGGGCCTACCTCAGGTCGACCTAGGCCCTACCTCGAGGCGACCTAGGGCCTACCTCGAGGTGAGCTAGGGCCTAACGCGCGCGTATGCGCGTGACGAGCGCGCGCGGGTTTCTATGGAAGGGACGCTAGGGCGGCTAAACCCTCCCGCTCCGATTGCAGTGCCCCGTGTGTGGCCACAGGCGCAAGTGCCCGCAGGGGGCTTGCGCCGGGGTGGAGCGTCCCGTGCGCCCGAGGGGCGTGGGGCGAGCAAGTCCGAGCGAAGCGAAGCGCCCTTCACCCGGCGCACTTCCACACGGGGCGTGCAAAGCAGCGGGAAATGCGCTAAACTAGGGCCTGTTGAGAGGAGCAGAGAGATGGTTCCACAGTGGTTTATTGAGGCGAAGCGGGAGGGGCGGGCCCATCCCGAGGATGCGTTGCGCGAGTGGGTGCGCGGCGTGGCCGATGGGTCGCTGCCCGATTACCAGATTGCCGCCTGGCTGATGGCGGTCTACCTGCGTGGGCTGACGGCGGAGGAGACGGCGGTGTTGACCGACGCAATGATGCGCTCGGGCGAGTGCCTGACCTTCAACCTGCCGCGCCCGACGGCCGACAAGCACTCCACCGGCGGCATTGGCGATAAGATCTCCATCCCGCTGGCCCCCCTCTGCGCGGCGATGGGGTTGGCCGTGCCGATGATCTCCGGGCGCGGACTGGGCCTCACCGGCGGCACGCTCGATAAGCTCGAGAGTATCCGCGGCTTCAACGTCCGCCTCTCCACCGCCGAGTTCCAACGGCTGACCGGGGCGGTCGGCTGCTGTATGGTGGGGCAAACCGACTCCCTCGCCCCGGCGGACCGCCGCCTCTATGCGCTGCGCGATGTCACGGCCACGGTGCCAAGCATTCCCCTCATCACCGCTTCGATTATGAGCAAGAAGCTCGCCGAGGGCGCGCAGACGCTCCTCTTCGATGTCAAGGTCGGCGCCGGGGCCTTTATGGAGACGCGCGAGCGGGCGCGCGAGCTCGCCCAGAGCCTCATCGCCACCGGGCGGCGCCTCGGGCGGACCTGCGTGGCCCTACTCACGAATATGGATCAGCCCCTGGGGCGGACCGTGGGCAACGCACTGGAGGTGCGCGAGAGCCTTGAGATTTTGCAAGGGCGCGGTCCCGAAGATGTCCGCGCGCTCACCGTGCGCGAAGCGGCCGAGATGGCCGTCGCCGCCGGGCTCCACCCCACCCTAGAGACCGCGCAAGCGGCGGCCGAGGCGACCCTTGCGAGCGGCGCAGCGGAGGCGAAGTTCCGCGAGATGGTTGCCGCCCAGGGGGGCGACTTGGCGGCCGGACTGCCGGAGGCGGCCGTGCGCGTGCCGATTGTCGCCCCGGCGAGCGGCTGGGTGGCGCAGGTCGACGCGCGGGCGATTGGGCGCGTGGCGCTCAAATTGGGAGCCGGGCGCCAGGCGGTCGCCGACCCCATCGACTACGCGGCCGGTTTGGACGGCCTGTTGCAGCAGGGCGAGCGGGTCGAAGCCGGGGTGCCCTTGGGGTGGCTCTGCGCAGCCGATGAAACGCGCGCCCGGGCGGTGCTGGCCGAGGCGCAGGCGGCCTTTCGGATCAGCCCCGAGCCGGTGGCGGCGCGGGAGATTATCTACGAGCGAATGGCTTAAGGAGGGCGAACCATGCGGTTTGTGCGGATGATGTTGATGGTCTGCGGCGGGGTGCTGGCGGCAGTGCTCGGCGCGCAGGTGCAGTTTGCCGAGAAGAATATCGACTGGGGGGCGGTGGCCGAGAGCGAGGTGGAGCGCGTGACGGTGGAAACGGCGACGGACCCGCGCTTGAAGATGGCGATGCCGGGGGCCGAAGTGGTGCTCGAAAAGCGCACCCTCACCCTGCCTTCGGGCAACAAGCTGCGCATTACCGAGCGCATTGAGGCCGACGAACAGGGCGAAGAGGCGCGCATCTTCGTGGAGGGCAAGCAGCTGGGCGAAGTGACCGTGGTCGCCACCGAGGAGACGCTCGAGGCGGTGCTCGAGCTGCTGCGCGCGCGGGGTTATAGCATTGTGGCGCGCTATGGGCGCTTGGGGCGCATTCTCAAGGTGCGCATTCCGCCCAACGAACAGCGCGAGGCGTGCGAACTGCTGGGCGAACTCGCCGAGCTGGGCGTGGAGAGCGCCACCCACGAGCAGGTCCGCTTCTTCCTGCCACAGGTCATCACCCCGGCCGCCGAACCCAACGATACGCGCTACGGCGAACAGTGGGGGTTGCGGCAAATCCACGCGCCGGCGGTCTGGGAGCAAGGCTTCTTGGGCTATCCTTCCATCCCCTGCGCGGTCTATGACACCGGCGTGCACCTGGAGCACGAGGATCTCCAGGAGAATGTCCGCGAGCGCGTGAGCGTGCTCAACTCCTCGGCCGACCCGGAGGATCACCACGGCCACGGCTCGCACTGTCTGGGCATTATGGGCGCGGACTCCAACAACGGCAAGGGCATCGCCGGCGTCGGGCAGGTGGCCAACCTCACCTCGCTGCGCGGGCCGATCTCCTACTGGCAGGAGGGCGACGACATCCGCGCCGGCTACCAGTACGCGCTGGAGAACGGCATCAAGGTGCTCAGCTGCTCCTTCGGCACCTCCCCGGGCGTGGGCGTCTTCGACGCGAGCGATTACGCGCTCATCACCGACCTCGGCCGCGCCGGCACCCTGCTCGTCATCGCCGCCGGCAACGACGGCAACGATAACGACCGCCTCCCCACCTACCCTTCCTCCTACGAGTGCGAGAACATCCTCACGGTCATCGCCTCGGACAAGGCCGACCGCCCCGTCATCGCCGGCAACAGCGAAGAGGGCGAAGGCGCGCATGTCTGGTCCACCTCCTATGGCGCGACCACCTGCGACATCGCCGCCCCCGGCGCGAACATCCTCTCCTGCACCCGCGACGGCCCGGCCACCTACGAAAAGTGGTCCGGCACCTCGATGGCCACGCCGATGGTCGCCGCCTGTGCCGCGATGCTCTGGGAGCGCAACCCCTCCTGGTCACCCCTCGAAATCAAGCGCCGCCTGATGGCAACAGCCGACGTGAAGGACACGCTCCTGGGCTACTGCCAAAGCGGCGGGCGCGTCAACCTCGAGCGCGCGCTCGACCAATCCGCGGGCTATGTCTCCCTCGCCCCGATGGAGAGCACCGCCATCGAGGCCGGCACGCCCATCACCCTCACCGTCACTGCCGAGAATGCCCCCGCCCTCACCTTCACGCTCCTCAAGCGCGGCGCCCTGGATACCGAGCTCAAGCCCCTCACGCCCTCCAAGGTCGAGGGCAACCGCTACACCGTCTGGACGCCTGGCGAGGCGGACGTCGGCCGCGGCTACACCATCCGCGTCTCGTCCAACGCGAACCCCACGGAGGTCTTCGCCTACTCCTCGCTCTTCCGCGTCAAGAGCGCCGAGAAGGAAGAGACCATCACCGTCTCCACCGGCGCCGAGGGCGCAGTCCTGGCGGCCGACAACTTCTCCGTCTCCTTCACCCCTTCCGATGCGGTGATGGTCGATGTGGCGCTTGAGGAGGAGGTCTCCGAGGGCGAGTGGCAGCTCGTTGCCACCCTGGGGCAGATGGCCTGCACGCCCGGCACCGAGAAGGTGGCCACGATGCAGCTCAAGGGCCGCGGCTGGCTCGAGGGCACCTACCGCGTCCGCGTCTACGACACCGATGCCCCGGAGGTCTCCGGCGCCTCGCTGCCCTTCTCCTTCGGCACCTCCCTCTGCTCGGTCTACCTCCTGCCCGGCACCGAAGTCTCCAACGCGCCGCGCGACTACAAGGAGCGCCGCGGCGACTACAAGGCCGCCTGGCAATCGGAATACGCCGCCGGCGAGACCTTCCGCCTCAACTGCTACTACCCCGAAAGTTCGCTCTACTGGCTCTACCTCATCGACAAGACCTCCGAGGAGATCTACCTCCTCAAGCAGGTCTGGACCGATGTCAGCACCGGGAATATGAAGCGAATGATGAGCTTTGACCTGGCCATCCCCGACCAATTCACCCCCGGCCACACCTACTGGCTGCGCCTCTACGACGCCTTCGCCCCGGAGATGTACCACGACTCGCCCACCTTCACCCTCGCCCCGCGCACCGACGGCCGCACGGCCCCGAGCCTCGATGCCATCCTCGGCGTGCCCGAAGGCACCGGCTTCTACGCCAATGGCCAGTGGCACCCCGTCTGGCAGGATGATACCTGGGCCCTGCGCTGCGGCTGGCTCTCCCCCGGCGAGGAGGCCTACTTCGAGACCGTCCTCACCACCGCCAAGGAGCAAACCCTCTCCTTCGACCTCGCCTTCCCCAAGGCCCTCTCCGGCGCCACGCTCTCCGTCGCCTACGCCGAGCAGTTCCCCACCAACACCTCCACCTGGACCGAGCTCGACGCCACCCAGGGCGGCTACAGCGGGGATTGGGTCACCCGCGAGACTGCGCCCCTCCCGCCCGGCACCCACACCCTGCGCTGGAAGCTCAAACGCGACCCCTCGGCCACTCCCGAGAAGGACGAAGCGGCCTCCTTCACCCTCCTCTTGCGCAACCTCGCCTTCTCCCTCGCCGCGCCCACCCCCACCATCACCTTCAACGGCGGCACGGCCACCCTCTCCAACCGCCCCGACTACCCCGGCTTCGTCACCTACACCGTCGACGGCTCCGAGCCGACGCGCGACGGCCCCCGCTGGGTCAGCGGCCAAAGCCTGACCTTCTCCGCCTCCACCACCCTCAAGGCCAAATCCTTCCTCCCCGGCGGCCGCCCCAGTGCCACCACCACCGCCGTCTACCTCTCGCTCGACGGTGCCGGCACCGCCGCCTCCCCCTACCTCATCACCTCGGGCGCCGACCTCCTCGCCCTCCTCTCGGCCGTCAACCTCAGCACCCTCACCGAGAATGATGGCCGCGCCTCCTTCACCCCCACCCACAATTTCACCGGAAAGGTCTTCCGCCTGACGCGTGACCTCGACCTCACCGGCCTCACCCTCCCTACCGCCGGCTTCCCCGCCATCGCCGCCGGCAACTTCGACGCCGCCCCCTTCAACGGCACGCTCGATGGTGCCGGCCACCTCCTGCGCCACGCCACCTTCGCCCCCACCCACTCGCCCTTCTACGACGACGGCGTTGGGCAAGTCTGCGGCCTCTTCGGCAACCTCGGCCCCAACGGCACGGTCAAGAACCTCACCCTCCTCGACCCCACCTACGCCGTCCCCGGCGGCGACCTCTTCGCCCTCGGCGGCATTGCCGCGACCCTCGACGGCTCCATCGACACCTGCCAGGTCCTCCGCGCCACCTTCAACGCCCCCACCTTCATCCCCGGCGAGGGCCACGCCTTCGCCAGCCCCCTCTATGGTCTGGGTAGCGACTTCCCCGACGTCGGCGGCTCCGGCTGGGGTAGTTGCACCCTCAACGGCAACTCCATCCCCGACAGCGCGGCTGACGGCAAGCTCCTCGGCCAGACAATCCTCCCCCCGCCCGGCCTCTCCCCAGCCCCCGGGCCAATCTTCGAGACCACCGAGGTGAAGCTCTCCGCCCCCGAAGGCGCGCGCGTCCAATGGCTGGAAGGCGACAAGTGGGTCGATGCCCCCGCCGCGCTCACCCTCTCGGCCACCCAGACCCTCACCCTGCGCACGACCGACGGCACCAACACCTCCGCCGAGGTCGTCGCCACCTACGACCTTCAGACCAAGCCCGCCTGCCCCGCCGTCTCCCTCGATAGCACCGATGGCACCCCGCTCGGCGACGGCACCGTCCTGACGCCCTTCACCACCTACGCCAAGCTCTCGACCGCCACCTCCAACGCCACCGCCGGCGGCTGGCGCATCCACTACACCCTCGACGGCTCCGACCCCACCGAGGCTTCGCCGCGCTACACCGCGCCCTTCCTCCTCCCCGGCGAGTGCACCCTCAAAGCCTGCATCTTCAATCCGCCCGACTACGCCCCCGGTCCCCTCGCCTCCTACTCCTTCACCATCTCCCAGCAGTTCACCAACTGCGCCCGGCTGACCCTCATCGGCGGCACGCTCCAGGGCAAGACGCTCTTCACCGGCTCGGACACCGACTTTGACCGCCTCTCCAACGCCGATCAAAAGGCCATCCTCTACCAGAGCCAGCCCTTCACCGTCCAGGCCGACGAAGCGCCCGAAGGCCAGGTCTTCTCCCACTGGCGCGTCACCGGCCCGCTCGTCCTCGACAACCCGCGCGCCAACCCCCTCACCACGCGCTATATGACCTCCGAGGCAGTCACCCTCGAGGCCATCTACACGCCCCTCCGCCCAGGCTACCGCCTGCGCTTACAGTAAGGCCCCCACAATGACAACTCCCACCCTCACCCCGGCAAAGCCGGCGCTACGGAGCCTCTTTTGGTTTGGCTGTGGCGGCGGCGCGCTGATTATCGGCGGCATCATTGCCGTGCTCGCAGCCAACTGGAAGGAAATTTCCTTCCCCCTCCAAGTGGCCATCGCCCTGCTGCCGCTGGCCACCGCGCTCGTGCTCTACGCCCTCGCGCTGCGCCGCAGTCCCCTCGCCCGAGAGGTCGACGAGGTGCTTGGGATCCTCTGGGGCGGCGGGGTGCTCTGCGCTACGGCGCTCTTGGGGCGCGTCCTGCAACTGAGCTCCTCGAGCTTTGCCTTCTGCGCCACAGTCACGCTGTTACTGGCGCCGGTGGTGCTGGCCCTGCGCGCAACGAGCGCCTGGATGGCCTTCGCCGGTTTTGCCCTCGGGTCGGCCCTCGCGCTCTTCCTAGAAGGCCTGCCCGGCTGCGACTGCTTCGCCCAAGAGTCGCTTGCCTCCCTCCTCGCCGGACAAGCGATCTGCCTGGCCGCCCTGGCGCTGGTGGCGTGGCGCCTCGGGGCGCGTTGGCGCGAGACCGGCGCCAAGGCCAAGACCGAACGCACCCTAGCGGCCTGCTTCCTCTGCGCCTACGCCTGCCTCAGCACGGGGCTGCTCCTCAGTTTATCCGGCAACGCGCACCCGGCCGACCTCT
The DNA here is from genome assembly GCA_051891975.1 of Candidatus Spyradenecus sp. Lineage (GTDB taxonomy): Bacteria > Verrucomicrobiota > Kiritimatiellia > RFP12 > DVOR01 > Spyradenecus. Next base: position 9,729 of record JBJFFT010000004.1, read on the forward strand.
CCTTCCCGGCGTACAAGTTCTTCCCCCTCGCACTACCCCTCTGCGTGGGGCTCTGGGTAGAGCGGGGCCAACGAAGCCAATCACGCGTGCTGACCACGCTCGGAGGGGTCTTGCTTTTGCTCTTTGGGGTCTGGTTCCTCGCAGTCGGGCAAGAGTTCCGCACCTATGCCGATATGTCCAGCCTCCTTGCGGTGGGGCTCTATGCACTTGGCAGTGTCGCTCTACTCGTGCTGTGCAAGAACCGCGTGGGCGCCTTCCCTATCTGCGTCCTGCCAATGGCCTTGGCGGGACATCTGGGGGCGGAGCCCTTGGCACCCCTGGCGCTGCAGTTGGTCGTGGCCATTGGCGGCATCGCCGTGGCGCTCATCTATGCCTCGCGGACCTTGGCCAACCTCTCGCTGGGCTACTTGATCTTGGCCGTCTGGGTGGGCTTTGTGGCGCTCGATAGCAGCCTAATGGCCCGCGGACTTATCTTCATCTGCGGGGGCCTCCTCCTCCTGGTCCTCAACCTACTCTTTGCCAAGTTCACCCGCAACCGGGAGGTACCCCATGCCTAACTTCCCCTGCCGCAAGCTCCTCATCGCCCTGGGAATTGCCCTCCAAGTGGCCGTCCCAGCGTGGCTCATCGTCAAGCGCGCGTGCGTCCTCACCTATGGCGAGCGCCACCTCATCGAAGTGACCGTCCAAGACCCGCGCGACCTCTGGATGGGCCACTGGGTCCGCCTCTCGCCCGTCGGTTCGCTCCCCGAGCCCCTCGACAATCTTCCCGACCGGAAGTTCCTGCGCTACTACTGCGACCAGCGCTACGCCCAGACCATCGAAGACTACTTGCGCGACCGACTCCGCGTCGCCACCCTCGATGTCCGCCTCTGGCGCGGCACCGCCTTAGCCGCCGGCCTAACCATCAAGGGCATCCCGGCCTACGCCTTCATCGATCAGCAGAACGCAGCCCAAGCACCTGAGCAACCTCGCCCCCGCTGTCGCTTCGCCAAGCCCATCTTCCCCTACCCGCTCTTCCAGCAGATGGACTCAGACTATATCTCTGCCATCGCCGATGCCTTTAACGCCTCCCTCACCCTCCCCATCGACCGCGAACTGCTCGACCATACCCTCGTCCAGAAACACCTTCTGCCCCCCGAGCGCGCCCCCTTCCTGCCCCCCCGTGTGCTTGAAGCACGCGAACAAGATTGGCTGCGCCTCAAGTGGCGGTACGATCTTTACAAGCCCAATAAAGAGCCCTTCATTGTGCTCTCGCCGCTCGCAGAGCTCGGCCTCACCTTCCCGGATGGTCTCACGGCTGTTTGCGAGATCCTCTCCGAGAACTTTGAGGTCCACTTCCTCTTCTCGCCGCCGGAGGGCGTCTCGGCCAAGCAGGTCCAGGCACTCCTGGCCAAGACCTTCCCCGCGCGCAACCCCAATATCTCTTGGCTCCTCCCCTACGCTGGGCCCCTCCCCGAAGGCCTCTCCCCCGAGCGCCTCATCCTCATTTGTTCGCCCGACGCCCCGCCGCCCGAGCACTTCACCTGGTTCGCCCGGACCCCTTACCCGTGCGGCGAGCTGCCCCCCGGTGCCAAAGGCTGGTTCATCGAGGCCTCCCCCTTCCAGCTGCCGCCGCCCCCGGCCGACCCCGCCGCCCTGCTCGCCGAAGCCAAGGCCAACCCCGAAACGCTCGCCAACACCGAGGCCTGCAATCACTTCATTGAGGCCTTCGCTGCCCTCGCCAACGCGCGCTACGCCCAAACCCAAGACCCCCGCCTGGCCGCGTGCTTCGACGAACTCCTCCTCTACCACTCCTGGCGCACCTGCGACGCGCTCTATAACGCCGTCACCACCCCCGAAGCCTACGGCCAAGCCCTCGACTTCATCCGCGCCCAGCAATCCCCAGGCGCACTCCTGCCCCTCGGCGGCGGCCTCAACGCCAAACCCAACGCCAAACCCGCCCCCACCCGCAAACGTGACTTCGCGCAGCTCCTCTCCCTCGCCGAAGAACTCCTCACCCCCTAAGCAAAGCCAGGCTCGCAAAGCCAGGCTCGCTGCGCTCGCGATCCACCCTCTCGTCGCCCGTTCTGACGGCCGCCGTCCCCGGCGGCCAGGGTTTGTTTTCTGGGCGTGAGCACCTGCGCTTCGGCCTGGCGCTATTGCCCTCACGCCGGGCGGAAACTTTTTCGCGGGGCGGAAGGAATAATTAACCCTTAGGGATAATTGAAATAACCCTTAGGGATAATTCAATTAAGCCTTAGGGATAATTCAATTAACCCTAAGGCATAATAATTCTGCTCCGGGCGAAATGTGATAGAATAGAGGCCATTCTAAAATCGTTGTTGAGTCTAAACACAAGGAGAATCCAATGAAACCAGGAGCCAAGAGGGGCAGTGTTGAGAAGAAGCGGACGCGCGCACATCAAACGCTCTCCCCGAGTGTAGGGCGCGTGCGGTATGCCGTGCAAAAGATGTCGTGGTTAGGTAAGGACCGCCTGAGCGCGCGGGTGGTGCCGGGAGAGACGCTGACCCAGGCGGACTTCATCCGGCGGCTGTGCGAACGCAATCCAGGCCTGGCGCCCATCACCGCGCGCTTCTACCTAGAAGCCG
>JBJFFT010000005.1:0-12300 GCA_051891975.1 Candidatus Spyradenecus sp.
CACACTCTCTAACAACACCAAACACCAAACTCATTGCACACGCTCTGTGTGCGCCTAGGGCTCCTGTCGCCCTTTTTCTTGAACCCCGGGGTTAGCCTCCTCTAAAAGCACCCCAAGAAAGGACTCCAACCATGCGTTCCACTCCCCACCTGACCGCCTTGCTCCTCCTGGGTCTGGCCGCCGCGCCGCTGCTGGCCGCCCCGAGCGAAGTCTTGGCCGATACCGGCCGCGCCGATGAGCGCGAGGCCGCCGAACTCGAAGAGGCCCCCGGCTGGGGCTTCGAGGCCACCGTGGGCATCGACTACTGCACCAAGCAGCTGACCTACGGCCTCATCGACAACCCCCACCCCATCCTCACCCCGGCCGTTGAGCTCGCCTTTGGTCACGAAGATTGGTTCACCCTCGCCATCGGCGTGGAGGCGATCTTCGATATGACCAACTACGGCGCGAAGGATGGCGGCTACAACGACCGCCGCTACAAGTACCAGGAGCTCGCCCCGGGCATCACCCTCTCGCGCACCTGGAAGAGCGCCGACCTCATCGGCTCGGACCTCGAGACGGCCCTCAACTACACCTACGAATATCACCCCCGCAGCTGCAAGAAGCCCGCCGAGGAGTTCGAGAACCCCGACACCCAGTGGCTCAACTTCGAGATTACCGCGCCCGACTACTGGCTCGTGCCCACCCTGGCCATTGAGTACCAGCTCGCGCGCCAGGGCACCGAGGGCTATGCCGACGGCAAGGGCGCCATCTACGCCACCTTCGACGTCCGCCACACCTTCGATATCGGTGCCCCTCTCGGCCTCGATGAGGAGACCTTGACCCTCACCCCCATCGTCGGCTTCGGCATGGGCAACAAGGCTCGCAACGAGTGCGACTTCGGCGACTGGTACGAGGAGAACGAGAAGTCCGCCGACACCTTCCTCCTGCGCGATGGCTACGCCCGGCTCGAGCTCACCTACGCGCCCTTCGAGGGGCTGGAGATCACCCCCTACATCGGTTGCCACCAGCAGCTTGACTCCTCCGTCCGCGACGCGGTGGGCAGCGATGACTTCGTCGGCTACGCCGGCCTCGCCCTCTCCTACACCTTCTAAGTCGACACTCTCCCTTTAAAAACGCAAACTCCTAAGGAAGACTCCTAAGACAACTCCACAATAAGATACACCACGGCCGCGGGTCTCTCTCCCCCGCGGCCGGTTTTTTGGAGGGACGTCATTGCCGAAGTGCCCGCAGGGCGCTTCGGCCGGGGTGGAGCGTCCCACGCTCCCGAGGTGCAGGGCGAGCGAGCCCTGCCCGGGGTTTGGGGGCGGGCCCCCAACCACCCAGCCTCCAACCCTAAGCCTCCCCCTTCATTCCCCTAGGCTTCCGGACCGTGACGCAACTTGCGCCACGCGCGCCAGAGGGTGAAGAGGGCGGTGTGGCAGAGGCGGAGGGGAAGGGAGGGGCGGCGGCCGATGGTCAGGGCGCAGGTGCCACCGGCGAAGCAGTAGGGCTGGTACTTGCGGTTGAGGTAGCGCTCCACAGCCTTGAGGCGCTCCGAGCCGGGGTTGCCGCGCGAGTAGTGGTGGGCGCGCAGGGGCAGGATGCTGATGGCGTGGCCGCTGCGGCAGAGGAACTGAAAGCAGAGGTCCTCGACGTAGAGGTCCCAGGGGCAATTCGGGTCGAAGCGCAGCCCCCAGGCGCGGATGGCCTCGGCGTGGACGAAGAGGGCGCAGCAGTCGGTATTCTCGGCGTGGTTGCCCAGGAGCGCGGCGTAGGGGAGCGGCGGGGTGTTGACGTGGAAGCGCGAGCCGTCGCGCGCGGAGTCGGTGAGGGTGCCAAAGGGCAGGACCAGCAGCCCGGCGACGATGCGAGAGCCGATGAGGCCGCACGGGAAGAGAGGGTTGCGCCGCGCGAGCAGCGGGAGCGGGTCCTCGCGCAGCTCGAAGTCCTCGTGCGCGAAGAGGATCCAACCCGTGTCGGGAGGCATCGCGTCCAGGAAGGCATTGTAGCGCTCGGGGAGCGGACGGTTCTCGCGGGTGTTGTCGAAGGCCACATGGCGCGCCGCGCGCAGGAAGGGGTTCTGGGCCAGACAGCGGCGGTAGCAAGGCCAATCGCGCACCACGCTCACCACGGTCAAGGGCGCGGGCTGGGCGTAGAGCGCGGCGAAGGTGCTCGCGCGGTGGAAGCCCATCGGGCTGGCCGTGAGCGCGGGCGGGAGGAGACCATCCAGGCAATCCTCGCTAAAGCCGCGCGCCTCCGCCGCCGATGGGAAGCGAAAGAGCGGCCGCAGACGCGAGAGGAGGTGGTCTTCGGGGAAGCGCCCAGCCAGGGGCGCGAGGAGGGACGCGGCGCGGCAGAGCCGGCGCGAGCGCAGGGAGAAGCCGCCATTGAGCACGGTCAGCGCCAACGCATCGGCCACCCCCGCGCGCCAGCCGGGCGTGACATTCGGCGCACCCACATAGTCGTAGCGCAGAAAACGCCCCAACTCGTCGCGCATCGGCCAGCCGTCGGCCTGGACAATCAGCACGTGGTCCGTGGCAAAGCGCCGGTAGAGCCGCCGCAGACAGTCAGCGTTCATCGTCTCCAACCGCCCGGGCAGAAGGGTGGGCTCGCGCTGAAGCTCCACCCCCGCGAGGCCGGAGAGGCGCTCGGGCACGGCGGCCGCCTCGGGCACCACCACCACCGTTCGCATCGCCCCGAGCACGGCCCAACTCTGGCGAATGGCGAACTCAAAGGGGGCCCAGACCGCCTCGCCCGCGCCCTGCGGGAAGGCATAAAGGAGCAAGGTGACCCCCGGGTAGCGCCCCGGCGGCACGGCCTGCGCGCGCAGACGCGGCAGGTGCTCGGCCACGAAGCCCTCCATCGCCCGGCGCAACGGCGCTTGGGGCAGCGGTTGGGGCGGGGGCCGACGCGGCCTCACGGCAGTTCGCCCTCGGCATAGCGGTCGTGACCGGCGAAGTCGCGCGCCACGACCACCTGCGTGTAGCCGGCGCACTCCAAGAGCCGCCGCAGGGAGAGCCCCTGATCGTCGCCAATTTCCAGGAAGAGCCGCCCGCCCGGGCGCAAGGCCAAGGCTGCGTCCAGCACCAACTGCCGCAGGATGTCCAGCCCGTCGGCCCCGCCATCGAGCGCTAAGCGAGGCTCGTGGTCGCGGATCAGCGCTGGCAGCGTGTCCACCTCGGCCGAGGCAATGTAGGGCGGGTTGGAGGCAATCAAGTCGAAAGCCCCCGGTGCCAACTGCCCGGCCCCGTTGCCCTCCACGAAGTCGACCGCCCCCGCCAGCCCCAACGCCTGCGCATTCTCCCGCGCCAGGCTCAGCGCCTCGGGGGAGAGGTCCACCGCCGTGACCGCCACCGCGCGCCCCTCGCGCCGCGCCGCCGCCGCCAAGGCCAGCGCAATGGCCCCGGTGCCGGTGCCGATGTCGGCCACCGCCCGCGCCTCGCGCCACTGCCGGCTACGCAGAATGCGCTCGACCAGCTCCTCGGTCTCCGGCCGCGGAATGAGCGCGCGCCGGTCGGTCTTCAACTCAATGGCGTGGAAGGGCCAGTGGCCGACCACATACTGCACCGGCTCGCCGGCGGCCAGACGGCAAAAGTCCCGCCGCAAGCGCGCCACGGCCGCCTCGTCCACCGGCTCATTGCAGCGCAACGCGAGCCCCGGCGCGCGGATGCCGAGCGCCTCTTCCACCAGGATTTCTGCTTGGGTCTGCGCCTCCTGCGCGGCGATGCCGTGGCGGACCAAGTAGGCCGCGCCGGCGGACAGCGCCTGAGCGACGGTCAACGCCGACCGGTCAGAAGGGCATGTCGTCATCCGTCACCGCGTCCGCCACGAAGTCTTCCGGCGGCTGGGGGATGGGCTCGGAGGTGGAGCCGTCGACATCCAGGCGCTCGATCTTGAAGGCCTGCAGGTCGGTGTAATAGCGGTCCTTGTAGAGGTTGCCGCGCAGGGAGAAGGTGACGCGGACCTTGTCGCCGGGCTTGAAGCTATCGAGGAGCGCGCAGTTATTCTGCACCACGGCGAACTTGATGTCCTGCGGATAGCGCTCGTCCTCCTCGGTCACCACGAACTCACGCTTGCGGAAGCCGCTCTGAAAGGTCATCGGCTCCATCAGCACCTTCAAGGTGCCCTCCAACTCAAAAGGTTTGCTCATCGTCTTGTCTACTTTCTAACCAACAAAGGGGATTATGCGTGCCAGTCTTCCAAAATCCACCGACAGGGGCGGACCGCGTGGTGGAGCTTCTTGCCCCAGAAGCCGGCCACCGCCTGGTCCGGATCGGGATTGCCGTGGAAGACCAAGACGCGCGTGTTCGGCTTGCGCGGCGTCAGGAAGAGGTTGAACGGGAAGGGGAGCACGCAGGTGCGCTTGAAGCTCTTGACCCACTGCGCGGGCCACCAGTGCACCTCGCCGGCGGCGTGGGTCATAAAGGCCTGCTCGGTGGGATACTTGCTGTGGTCGACCGCGTCGGCCATCTCGCGCAGGAAGGTCTCGTAGATGTAGTTGCTCTTGCCCGCCTCGAAGCGGAAGCACGAGGAGTTCCCAATCCGCGGCCGACGGCGGAAGAGGCGCTTGCGCAGCTCCACCCAGTTGTGGATGATGCAGAACTTCCCGGGCTTGTAATCAAAGATGCAGTCGATGTCTTGCTGGATCGAGACATCCACATCAAAGAAGAGCGTCGGCCCCTTCAACCCCGCCAGCCCATCGCGGAAGAGACAGAGCTTCACGAAGATATTCGGCCAAGGCCCCTGCGGCAACACCGCCTCCCCCGGGCACTCCGGCAACGGCTGCGCGTCAATCCCCGCATCCAGCCCCACCGCGTCATCGGTAAAGCAGACGAAGCGGAAGGGCCGGTGCAAGTGGCGCTTGACCGAGGCATATAGAATATTCGTAAACGCCGCCGGATAACGTTTGCCCCACTTCAGGCAAACAACATTCACTTGCTCTTGCTCTGCCATAACCTTGAACTCCTCTGCAATACAGCCACATTATAGCCCATCCACCCCACCAAACGCAAGCACCGATGTGAGCAAAGTACGAGGGGCACGAGCCCCCAGCGGTTAGCCGTTAGCTGTTAGCGGCTAGCACGCGTGCCGCGACGGGCAAACGAACGGCAAAAAGGCAAGTTTAAGGCCCCCTAACGCCGCCGGGACGGCGGCCTGCAAAACCGAATATGCCCGATGGTCACCGCGGACGGCGGCCGTGCACAACGCTTACAAGCACACCCCCTGCCCCCACCCCCGTCCCCGCCCGCGCGATACCCTAAAAAAGGTAGGGCCTACCTCGAGGCGACCTAGGCCCTAGGTCGAGGCGAGGTAGGCCCTAGGTCGATTTGAGGTAGGCGCGGGGGGAGAGCGAAGCCCCAGCGGTTAGCGGCTAGCTGTTAGCGGTTAGCGCGCGTACCGCGACGGAGAAACGGGGGGCTTGGGGGGACTCCCCCAACGGCCCTGGCAGGGAGGCGCGAAGCGCATCCCTGCTGCGCGTGCCAAAGGAGGTGAACGATAAAGCAAAGCCGAAGTGCCCGCAGGGCGCTTCGGCCGGGATGGAGCGTCCCGCGCTCCCGGGGTGCAGGGCGAGGAGCCCTGCCGAGGGGTGTGGGGGCGAGTAGCCCCCACACGCGGCGTTAGAGGAGGCTGAGGGCGGCGAGGCCGAGAAGGAGGCAGTAAGGGCCGAAGAGCCAGAAGCGGTCGCGGTTGAGGAGGCGAACCATCCAGGCGACGCTGGCGTAGCCGACGGCGGCGGCGGTGAGGAAGCCGAGGGCGGCGAGACCGGGGGTCAGGCCGGCGAAGGCGCTCTCGCCGTCAGAACCGAGGGCCTTAAGGAGGTGGAGGGCGTTGCCGGCTAGGATAATCGGCACCACCATCAAGAAGGAGAAGGCGGCGGCCTTCTCGCGGTCGAGACCGAGGAAACGGGCGACGGAGAGGGTCGATCCGCTGCGGGAGATGCCCGGGAGCATCGCGAAAGCCTGGGCGATGCCCATCGCGAGGGCCGCGCGCCAGGAGACAGGACAGCGGAGGTCGCGGCCGAAAAAGCGGGTGGAAAGGAGGAGGAGACCGGTAAAGAGGAGGGCGGCGGCGACGAAGCGGGGACTCTCGGCGAGGGCTTCGAGGCGGTCTTCGGCGGCCAGTCCGAGGATGACGGCGGGGATCATCGAGAGGAGGACGGCTCCGGCGAAGCGCCAGGCTTCGGCGTCGCGGCGGAAGAGGCCGAGGAGGGTCTTGGCGATGAAGGCGCGGTAGTAGGCGAAGACAGCGAGGAGAGTGCCGGCGTGGAGGAGGAGCTCGATGCCCAGACCGCTGATAGCCTTGAAGCCGAGGAGCTCTTTGGCCAGGACGAGGTGCCCGGAAGAGCTGACAGGGAGGAACTCGGTGAGGCCTTGGACGGCGGCGAGGAGGAGCATCTTAAGGGCGTCGGTCATAGCGGGAACCTAGTGGACGAGGCGGCCCCAGGCGGCGGCCGGGGAGCGGGTGCCTTCGGGGAGGATGGCGGTGAGAGCGAGGTTGCCGGGGGAGAAGACCTGCTCGGCGCAGGCGCGGATCTCCTCAGCCGTGATGGCGCGCAGTTGGGCGAGGCGCGCGGCGGGGTCGACAGGCAGACCGAAGAGGGTGCGGCTGGCGACGAACCAGAGGGGCGCCTCGTCGAGGCGGAGGCGGAAGCGGCCGCAGAGGTAATCGCGCGTGCGGCGGAGTTCGGCCGCGCCGAGGGGCTTGGAGGCCACGCGGCGGCACTCGGCGAGGATGGCGCGGGCGCAGGTGAGGGCCTGGTCGGGGGCGCAACCGGCGGTGATGGCCAGCAGACCGCAGTCGGTCATCTGCGAGACGCCGCTGGAGATGTTGTAGCAGAGACCGCGCTTCTCGCGGATACTCTGGAAGAGGCGGCCCATCATCGTCTCGCCCAAGAGGCAGGAGAGGGCCGCGAGGGCGGGCGGGTTCTCGACGGCTTGCCAGGGGCCGGTGCGCCAGCCGAGGGCGAGTTGGGCCTGCTGGATGCCGGCGCGTCGCTCGACGCAGAGGGGGTCGAGGGGGATGGCACGGGAGAAGGGCTCGGGCTCGCGCAAGGTGGGCGCGGCGGTGAGATGACGTGTGAGGCGCTCGACGTCGGCCACGCAGCGCGCGGGGTCGATGCGGCCAACGAAGGCGAAGAGGGTGCGGCTGGGGGCGTATTGGCCGCACCAGTAGCTCAGGAGCGCCTCGCGCGGCATCGTGCGGATGCCCTCGAGCGTGCCGAGGATGGGGCGGCCAAGGGGGTGGCCCGACCAGACTTGCGCGACGAGGCGGTCGACGGCCACGCTGTCGGGCTGGTCGTCGTACATGCGGATCTCTTCGCAGATGACCTGGCGCTCGCGGTCGAGCTCCTTAGGGTCGAAGGTGGCGTGGTAGAAGAGGTCGGTGAGGACATCGAGGGCGACGGCAGCTTTGTCGTATGGCACCTTGGCGTAGTAGCAGGTGTGGTCGCGGTCGGTGTAGGCGTTGAGGGAACCGCCCTGGCCCTCAATGGCCTGGGTGAGGGCCTTGGCCGAGCGGCGCTCGGTGCCCTTGAAGAGCATGTGCTCGATGAAGTGGCTGGCGCCGTTCACCGCCTCCCACTCGTTGCGCGCGCCGACGCGGGCGTAGATGGCCACGCGCACGCTCTCGGCGTCGGGCTTGGGAAGGGTGAGGACGCGGATGCCGTTAGGCAGCGTCGTGAGTTGGTGAAGCATAGGCCGGGACTAGCGTAGGAGGGCCACGCAGAGCGCGAGCCAGACGACCAGGGTGCAGAGCAGGGGCGGGTCGCGGAAGAGGGCGCTCTCGGGGTTGCCGGTGGCGCGCTCGCCGTAGGTCAGGCGCAGGAAGCGGAAGAGGCCGAAGAGGACGAGCGGGAGAAGCCAGATGAGCGCGTTGGTGCCGAACTTCGCGGCGGTGGCCGGGGCGCAGGCGTAGAGGCCGTAGGCGGTGACGGTGCCGGCGGCGGTGAGGACGATCTCGAGGTCGAGAATGCGCCCCTCGGCGGCCGGCAGCTGCGGGGAGGTCTTGAGGAAGCTCTGCGCGCGGCGCTTGCACAGCGCCACGAAGAGCGCGCCCAGGAAGACGCATAGCAGCATCCAGAACGAGCAGGCCACCTCGATGGCGAGTGCGCCGGCCAAGGCCCGCAGGACGAAGCCCGCGGCCACGGTCATCGCCGCAATCTCGGTGCCCAGCCGCCGCGCCACGAAGGTGTAGAAGGGCTGGAGGAGCGCGTAGGCCGCCGCCACCCAGAGGAAGGGCGAGGCGAAGCCGTGCTCGCGCCCCACCTGCCAGGCCGCCGCCAAGCCTAGCACCAAGCAGCACCCCAGCAGCACCCCGGCAGCGCCGGCGGAGACCTTGCGGGCGGCCAGGGGGCGATCCTTGCGCAGGGGGTTGCGCGCGTCGCTGGCGAAGTCGGCCAGGTCGTTGAGCACGTAGGCCGCGCCGGAGAGGAGGACGAAGGCGATGAAGGCCAGGCCCAGGCGCTCCTGGAGGTAGATAGGATCCCAGGGGCTCGAGCAGGGGCAGGTGTTGGCGCGGGCGGCCTTGTCGAAGAAGGCGAAGAAGGGCGCGGCCAGGAGGAGCAGGTTCTTGACCCACTGCCCGGGGCGCAGGCACTTGACCAGGTCGACGAGGCGGTTGGTGTAGAGCGCCTCGCAACCCTCGTGGTCGGACCAGTCGGCGCTTTCGCCGAAGGTGCGCGAGGCGCTCTTGCGGGGCTTGGCCGAGCGGTGGTAGACGCGCCCGGCGTTCTTGCGATTGTCAGCCATAGGGGTTCTCCTTGCGGGCGGCGCTTAGCGCGCGTCGCCCTCCTTGATGCTCATTAGGAACTCGGCGTTCGAGCCGGTCAGGCGCAGACGCTTGAGGACCGAATCCATCGCCTCGCTCGGGCCGATGGAGGTGAGGACCTTGCGCATCGCCCAGATACGCGAAAGCTCGTCTGGGTGGACCAAGAGGTCCTCCTTGCGGGTGCCGGACTGCTCGATGTTGATGGCCGGGAAGATGCGGCGGTCGGAGAGGAGGCGGTCGAGGCGTAGCTCCATATTGCCGGTGCCCTTGAACTCCTCGAAGATCACGTCGTCCATCTTGCTGCCGGTCTCGATGAGGGCGGTGGCCAAGATGGTGAGCGAGCCGCCGAACTCGATGTTGCGCGCCGCGCCGAAGAAGCGCTTGGGCTTGTGCATCGCGTTGGCATCCAGACCGCCGGAGAGGATCTTGCCCGAGTGCGGGGCGGCCGTGTTATAAGCACGAGCCAGGCGGGTGATGGAGTCCAGGAGGATGACCACGTCCTTGCCGCTCTCGACCTTGCGCTTGGCCACCTCGATGACCATCTCGGAGACGGCGCAGTGGCGCTGGGGCTCCTCGTCGAAGGTGGAGTAGAAGACCTCGGCCTTCGTGTTGCGCTGCATATCGGTCACTTCCTCGGGGCGCTCGTCGATGAGTAGGATCATCAGCTCCACATCCGGGTAGTTCGCGCTGATCGCGTTGGCAATCTTCTGCAGCAGGACGGTCTTACCGGTACGCGGCGGGGCCACGATGAGCCCGCGCTGACCGAAGCCCACGGGCGCAAAGAGGTCCATCACGCGCGTGCTCATCTCCTGCTTGGTCGTCTCCAGGAGGATGCGCCGGTCCGGGAAGATGGGCGTGAGGTACTCGAAGTGCGCGATGCGCTTGGCCTGCTCCACGGGCAACTCGTTGATGAGCGTGACATTGGCGAGCGCAAAGAACTTATCGCGGTCGCGCGGCTCGCGGATGGGGCCCTCGACCAGGTCGCCCGTGCGCAGCCCGTGGCGGCGGATTTGCTGCTGGCTCACGAAGACATCCTCGGGGAACTGCAGGTAGTTGTTCGCCGCTGAGCGCAGGAAGCCGAAGCCGCCGTTGACCAGCTCGAGGGTGCCGGTGGCCACCACCGTCCCCCGACGCTTCAGGTGCACGCGGATGAGTTCCATAATCACCTCGTGCCGGCGCATGTTGATGGCGTCCTCCGCGCGGTCCGGCGGCAGACGACTCACCAACTCCTCGAAGGGCACGCTCTCAAGCTGCTTGAGGTAGAGCGGCGGCGTCTCCGGCGGCAACGGCTCATACTGCGGCGCTGGCGGCTCGGTCGGCTGCCCCTGCTGCGCCTCGCGATAGCCCTGGCGCGCCATCTTCCGCCGCTCCCAACGCGACTTCTTCCGATCCCAGCGGTTCTGCCCCTGCGGCGCCTCGGCCACCGGCTCGACCGGCTCGGGCTGCACGGGCTGGGCCGGCGCGCTCTCGACCGGCTCCTCGCCGGGCATCTCGTCAAACTCCGGTAGCGCCGCCGCCACCTCCGAGGTCAATTCCGGCCCGGGCGTCATCGAGGGCACCCCGCCATCGATCATCGGCAACGCGGCCGCCGGCGCGGGCATCGGCACCGGCAGTTCAGCCACCGGTACCGGCGCGGGCTCGACCGCCTCGGGAGCCGCCGCAATCGGCCGCTGTTTCGGGGGCCGCCCACGCGGACGGGCCATCCGCCCGCCACCATTCTCCGCCGCGCCCTCGGCCTCCATCTTCTTGGGTCTTGCCACCCGGCGGGCCCGAAACGCAGGTCCTTGCGCCTGTGTCTGCTCTACTTCCATGCGAGTTCCTTACTTGCTGCCTGCGCGGTCATCACTCCGGATTGCCGCCAGGACCTCTTCAACCTGCGCCTTGAGCGCATCCAAATCGTCTGTATCGTTGTGCAGCACCCACTGCGCGCGCCGCGCCTTCTCAGCGACGGGCATCTGCGAAGCCAACCGCGCCCGCGCCTGCGCCTCGCTCATCCCCCGCTTCTCCACCATCCGCCGCACCTGCGTCGCCTCCGAGGCCGCCACGCAGACCACCACCGGCCACGCCGCCTCCCAGCCGCACTCATAGAGCAACGCCGCCGAGAAGACGCTCACCTCCCCCGCTTGCGCCTCCCCCAGCCAACGCGCCACCGCCGCGCGCACCAACGGGTGCACAATCGCCTCCAACGCCCGCCGCGCCGCCGCGTCCCCAAAGACCCGCTCAGCCAGCGCCTGGCGGTCGATCCCCCCATCGCTCTCCAAGACCTCGCGCCCGAAGCGCGCCACAATCGGCTCGACCGCCTCGCCCCCCGGCGCCTCCAGCGCCCAGACCACGCGGTCGGCATCCAGCACGCGGCAACCGCAGGCCCTGAAACAGGCCTCCGCCATACTCTTACCGCACGCAATGCCGCCCGTCAGGGCCACTTGGGATGTCATAGCAAACCAATAAAGACAAGGGGAAATGCAGGCCCATCCGCCCGCAGAACTTTGGCCACTCCGCCAAAACACGCGCACTATACCAAAAGCCCGGCCGCGTTTGCAACCGGGTGCTCGCTGCGCTCGCGTGAGGGGCGGGCGATGCCCGCGTGAAGCGCGCGGCCTTGCCGCGCTTGTGAGGTGCCGCTACGCGGCGCGAGAAAGGTTTTGCACAGGCCTGCTCCGCCAGGCCTCACGCGCCGGAGGCGCACCTCGCGGCCCGCAGGGCCACCCTCACGGCGGCAACACCGCCCCCTCACGCGAGCGCAGCGAGCACCGCCCTCAGTGCGCTTCCAAGTGCTGGCCGGGGCGCGCGAGCACGCGCGGCAGATCGGCAATCAGATGCGCGGGCAGAAGATTGGCCTCGCGCAAGGCCGCTTCGGTGAAGGGCACCCAGCGGAAGGCAATCCAGCCCTCCTGCGCGCTCACCTCGCCCCCCACCCCGTGCAGCTCCGGCACCTCCATCGCAAAGAGGAGGTTGATCTCGCAGTGCGGTTCGCCCGCCTGCTCAAAACTATTCTCGGCCACGGCCAGGAAGTCGCCCACGCGCGCCTCCAGCCCCAGCTCCTCGCGCATCTCGCGCGCCAGCGCCACCCGCGCGGTCTCGCCGAACTCAATATGCCCACCGGGCAGGTAGCAACGCCCGCCCTGCTTCGGCTGGCAGACCAATAGTTGCCCCTCGCGCACCAACACGCCCCGGGCAATCGTCTCGATATTCGCGTTCTCGTACATCTTTTGCTCGCTCCGCTCGCAAATAGCCGTCAGCAGACAGCCGACAGCGGACAGCCGCTAACGCGACGGAGAGACCGATGGGGCAACAAAAACAAGCTTTAACGGCTCAGACGGCCATTCCACATCGAGCGCCAGCGCTGTCAGCTGTCGGCTGTCCGCTGTCAGCTTACTTCCCGCAACACTTCTTGTACTTCTTGCCCGAACCGCAGGGGCAGGGATCGTTGCGGCCGGGGCGGGGCTGCTCATTGACGATGGGCTTGGGCTTGACCAGCTCGCCGTCGATGAACTTCCACTGCCCGTCCACGCGCTTAAAGAGCGAGCGCTCGTGGTGCTCAAAGTCGGTCTT
>JBJFFT010000006.1:0-3036 GCA_051891975.1 Candidatus Spyradenecus sp.
CGGGCACGGCCCAGCCAGGGTGCGAGCGTGGATGGTGAGGCGCGCTTCGGTGGCCTGCAGGAGCGTGGCCGTGGCCGAGCCCTCGGAGGGGCCGCCCCCCACGAGGATGGGATAGGCGTGGTCAGCGCAGGCGGGGTGGAAGGCATAGGCGTGGTTGTGGCCGCAGATCATCGCGTCGAGGTTGCCGGCCTTCGCCAGGAGTGGGGCAATCAGCTGGCGCAGACGGGTGGGACCGTGCCAGGCATCGTCCTCTTCGTTGTGGCTGAAGGGGGGAATGTGGCCGACGGCCACGCGCCAAGGCGCCTCGCGCCACGCTTCGGAGGCGAGTTCATCCTGGAGCCAGGCCGCCTCTTCGGCCACATAGGCATCGGAGGCGAGCAAGCCGCCGTAGACCGGGTGGCCGTCGGGCTTATCCTCGCCGGTGTCCAGGCAGAGGAAGCGGACCGGACCAAGGGTGAAGGCCCCGTAGTAGCGGCCGCCGGCGAGGGGCGAAACGTACTCGCGCAGGTGGCGGGCCATCACGCCGCGGTATTCGTGGTTACCACGCAGAATGAGCGGGGTGATGCCGCGCGCGAGCACCTCGGGCAGGACCCGCAGGAAGCGCTGGTCCAGGCCGGCGGGGCTCTGACAATCGTCCGCGCAGTCACCATTGAAGAGGGCGATGGCGGGTTTGGCGGCGGCGACCTCCGGGCTGTCGAGGAGGCGCGGCACCAGGTCCACCCGCCTATGCAGGTCGTTGAAAATGGCGAGGGAAAGGCCCGCCTCGCCCACCCAGGGGCGAAGGTTGGCCTGAGCGCAGAGGCTCTCCGGGCCCAGGACGATGCGGTAGGGCTCGAAGGTCTGGCAGAGCTTGGAGAAAGCATCGAGGATGAGCGGCTTGGCGGGGTTCACGCCCCGAAGGGTGACGCAATGGTTGCAGGTATTCGCGCAGACGAGGCCATCGCGCGTGGCCACGGCGCTCTGCCACGCCCCGTCGCCCTGATGCCAGCGGACGCTCCCCGTGGTCGGGGCAGCGGTCCACCAGCGGACATCGCAAGTGCCCGGGCCGGTGAACTGGACGTGAAAGCGCGTTGCGCCGACGGTTGGGGCTGCCTGGGGTGCGCTCTCCTGGGCCTTGGCCAAGCCGGCCAACGAGGTCGCCCCGAGGGCGGCCAAAAAGCTTCTCCTAGTCATCGCGAGTCCTCTCTTGAGAACTACTCGCCACCACCTCGACAATCATCAGCGAGGGGCGGGGGGTGGTGTAGAAGGTGTCCTCGCTGACGGTAAAGTAGAACTGCGCCTCGGAGCCGGGAGCCCAGCGATCGACCTCCGGACCGTGGCCGAACCAAACGGCCTTGAGCGCCTCGCCCGCCGGCACGGGGGCCAACTGCAGGGCCAGGTGGTCCCGGGTCTTGCCAATGATGCGGGCGCTCTCGACGCGGAAGGTGGCGCGGAAGATGGGCTTGGGGTTGCCGTGGCCCATCGGCTCGAGGCGTTTGAGCTCCCGGCAGAGGTCGCCATAGAGGGCGCTCTCGCCGGTCAGGTCAGCCTCGTAGGTGGCACTTTCGGTGGCATCGCCCCCGGCAAAGGCTTGCGGCAGGCGGCGGCAGAAGTCGGCGTAGGCGCCCGGTTTGAGGACGAAGCCGGCGGCCTTGGCGTGCCCGCCGTAGTTAGCCAGGAGATCCTCGACCGCGCGCAAGGCCTCGACCGCGTGCCACGATCCGCACGAGCGCATCGAGCCGTGGGCGTTGCCCGCGCTATCTTGGCAGACCACCGCCACCGGCACGCCCACCCGCCCCATCAACCGCGCAGCCACAATGCCCGCGACCCCGGCGTAGAGCTCCGGGCAGGGGACAATCATCACCTGCTCGCCCGGCTTGGGCGCGCACCCCGCAAGCAACTTGTGCAGTTCGGATTCCGCCTGCTTGCGCAAGCGGTTGAGGGCCATCAGGTCCTTCGCGAAGGCCCGCCCGGCCTCGCCATCGGCCAAGAGACGGTAGACGCGGTGGAGGGGCGAGAGGCGACTCTCGAAGTCGTAGAGCCCGCGAAAGGCGCCGCCCTGGCGGTAGTGTTCCAGGAGTTGCGAGCCAACGCGCCCGGCGGCATTGACGCAAGGGATAATCCCAAAGGCCACCTCTTCGGCCGTGGGGAAGCCAACCGCCTTCGGGGCCCGCAGCGCGCGCAGCAGCTCCGCGAGGCCGGGATTGCCGCGCCCCGAAGCGAGGAGCGCCAGGCCGCGCGCCACCAGGGTGCGATTGTCGCCGGTGAGGGCCATCACATCGGCAATCGTCGCCACGGCCACCAGGTCCAGGTAGTCCGCGGCGTGGACCGGCAGGCCGGCCGCTTCCAGCGCGCGCACCAGGGTAAAGGCGGTGGCGCAGCCGCACATCCCGCGCGCCGGATGGCCCTCGGGCAGGCGTTGCGGGTTGACCACCGCCACCGCCTGGGGCAGGACCTCGGGCAGGGTGTGATGGTCAGTGACCACCACCTCGACCTTGCGCTCGGCCAGCCAGGCCACCTCGGCCGCGCAGGTAATCCCGCAATCGACGGTGATCAGGAGCGTTGGGGCGGGCTTGTGGCGCGCGAGGCAGCGCGTCAGGGCCTCCACCGTCAACCCATAGCCCTCGCGTTCGCGGTCCGGGAAGAAGGGCTGGACGGAGGCCGCGCCGGCAGCCTTCAGCGCCTTGACCAGCAGGGTCGTACCAGTGATGCCGTCGGCATCGTAGTCGCCAAAGACGGAAATCGGCTCGCCCTGCGCGATGGCCCGGCAGATGCGCCGGACGGCCAGGTCCATCTCCGGCAACTCTTCGGGCGCAGAGAGGGGGGCCTCGGCCGGGGCGAGATAGGCTTCGGGGCTTTGCCCGGCCAAACGCCGGGCCACGATAGCGGCAATGAGGGGCGACTCAATCCCGCACGCTCGCGCCACGGCCTCGACCTGCGCGCGCTCGGGCGCCTGCGCCAATTCCCACTTCATCGCTATTCCGCCGAGAGGAGGTGCTTGGCGCGCAGCTCGGGAGTGTTGATGCCCAGCGCGTCGAGGGTCTGCAGATGGGGCTG
>JBJFFT010000007.1:0-3036 GCA_051891975.1 Candidatus Spyradenecus sp.
GATCTTGCACATCTCCAATAGTAATCTATGTCAATACACATGATCGTCCTCCCCTAAATCATTTATTTACCCGCAAGCTTCTCTACCAGCCGCGTCAGCCGTTCCACAGTGGGGCAGTCGCGGCAATCAGGATGAACGCTGTTGGTGGCATCGCCACCGCCAATCGCCACCGCAGACCGCGAAGCCTGAATGTTGGGTTGCGCACCTCCATCCAAGCCCAAAAGCCAATCGGCCGAAACACCGCAGTTAGAACAAACAGAGATAACAAACTCGACCGACGGCTTCCGCTCCCCTTTCACGTAGAAGTCCACCGTTTTCTGATTCATGCCTATTTTTCTAGCAAATTGAGAGACACTCAGTCCCTCTCTGCAACGGTTTAATCGCTCCAAAAAATCCTTCATTTGTTCTTGACTCCCCTAGAACAATTGTTCTATAATGCGTCTCGTCAAAGGGCAACCTTGCCCGCAACACTGGAAAGCATAACAAGGAGACAGACCAATGGTCAAGATTGAGAAACGGAAGAGCCTCACGTTTGCCGGGGTGACCGTGCTCGCTGCGCGGCTTGGCGTGACCAAGAGCCATGTGAGCCGCGTGCTCCACGGCGAGCGCCGGAGCACGCGGGTGGAGGCCGCCGCCCGAAAGATGGGATGGCGCCCCCTCACCGACGAGGAGACCTCCCGCTAACCCACCACCCCAATCCAAGGAGAACAAAATGAAAAAAGTGATGATGAAGCGTGAAGGATTTTTGGTGCTACTTGTGGTGGCTGCGTTGCCGCTCTTGCCGCTGCTGTGGCTGGCGATGGCCATCGAGGGCGCGCGGCAGAGCTATGCGCAGCGGTAAGCCGGGAGGGAGGCGAGATGGCCCGATACATTCAGAGCGACCTCTTCGCGCAGAGCGAGAGTATCGAGGCGTTGGTGCTGCGGCGCTTGCCGGCAACGGACTTGCTGCTGGTGAGCGATGTGGCCAGCGCCTTGGACATCACCCGCACCAAGGTGATCGAGCTGATGGAGCAGGGGCTCATCAAGGGGCTCAATATCAACATCGGCTCCGAGCGCCGCCCCTTCTACAAAATCACCCGCGATAGCGTCCTGGCCTACGCCCGGCGCATGGAACAGGGCATCTAGTTAGCGGATAGCTGCTAGCTGTCAGCGGATAGCGGTTAGCACGCTGGCGCGTCAAGTCAACAAAAGGAGAAAAGAATGAAGCTCAATAGTTCTAACCACAACCCGTCCGTCGCGGCACGCGCACTGTCGACTGTCGACTGCCCACTGTCGACTGGCGCGCGCAGCGCGCTCGCCCCCACCGAGCAGGAGGTGGCGCTGCTCACCACCCAATACCGAAAGGCCGTCAACGGCCTCTACGAAGCCTACCGCTTCGGCCAAATGCTCGCCCAAGTGAAGGCACGCCTTGAGCAATTCTCGGGCGATGCCGCGTGCGGCACTGCCCGAGAAACGACCGTCGGCAATAATGGAAATGCCCTCGCGGCTCCCGGCTGGAATGCCGGCACGGGGCTCCGGGGGTGGCTCGCGGAGCACTGCCCGGAGATCAACTACAGCACCGCCCGGCGCTTCCTCGCCATTGCCGAGAAGACGAACCTTGCGCTCGCCGCGCAAGGTGAGCTGGCGCACGGCGAAGAGGAGGCGGCTAGCCGCTATCCGCTAACGGCTAAGTCCGAGCATAGCGAGGAGCTATGTCAACACAGCTCGGCGTGCGAGCCGAGCGAGCAGGCCGTCCGCGACTTCCTGGAAGGCAAGAGCCAACGCGCGGTGCTGCGCTTGGGCGGCAAGCGCGAAGGCGCCGGCCGCAAACCCAAGGATTGGGCGGCAGCGCTGGGCACAAGCCCGGAGGTGGCGATGAAGCGGCTGGAGGAGGCGTTGGCGCCGCTCAATGAGCTGATTGTGGTCAAGCAGGCGCACCTGCTGCTCTCGCCTGGGGACTTGGATACGATCCGCGCGGCGCTAGACCTGCTACACGAGCGCGTTTGGGAAGAAGCGGCGCGCAGAGGCACGCAGGATTAGCAACCACAAAGAGGCGCAGAGGCTGCCATGTATTTTTTAACCACAAAGAACACAAAGGGCACAAAGGGTGCGCACTACGTGCGACGGAGAGACCTTTGGCCAGTGAATGCGAAGCACACGGCTTCTGCCGCCCATCTGCCAGTCGCGTTAGCGTGCCTTTCCGTTCTTTGTGTTCTTTGTGTTCTTTGTGGTTGATAAAAAGGGAGCAACAAATGGATGCGCTGATACCGGCTGATGAGCTGCGTGGGTTGCTGGCGAGCTTGCCGTTGCGGCAGGTGGAGCGGGTGCGTGCGTGGTGCGAGGTGTGCGAGGCCTTTTTGGCGGCGCCGAGTGCGCAGCGTTCGGTGGTGGCCAAGCGCCTGGCCGAGGCGTATGGGGCGCAGCTGGGGGGGCTGAGCCTCAAGAGCCTCTATGCGAAGGCAGCGCGCTATCGCCAGCAGGGGTGGCGGGGCTTTGTGGTGCAGCGTGGGCGGCCGAAGGCGGAGGCTTCAACGCTCTCAGCCAATGGGGCCTTTTTGGCCTACTGGCACGGGCTGGTGGCGGCCAATCAGCGGGTCTCTCGGCGGGCCTTTGACAAGTTGGTGGCCGAGTTGCGCGCGGGGGTGTCGATTCCGGGCTATGGGGATTGGCGAGCGATTTGGCGCGCGGAGCATCCGGCGGGGGCGCTGCCGGCGGTGTGCCCTTATAAGGTGGGCACGCGGTTGCCGCAGGGGTGGAGTTTGGCGAACTTGATGCGCCACAAGCCCGGTGCGTGGGCGCTGACCGCGGCGCGCACCGGGACGATGGCGGCAGCCAACCTCCTGCCTAGCATCCCCCGCACCCGCGCGGGGCTCAAGCGCGGGCAGATTGTGGAGGTGGATGATATGTGGCACGATGTGAAGGTGCGCTATGGGTCTGCCCCGGCCGAGCGGTGCATCGAGCTGGCGATGCTCGATGTGGCCACCGGCTACCGCAGCTATCTGCTCAAGCCCATCCGCCGGCGGGAGGATGGCACGCGCGAGGGGGTGATGGCGCGGA
>JBJFFT010000008.1:0-2977 GCA_051891975.1 Candidatus Spyradenecus sp.
CATCGCCCCCGCCTGCTCGGGCCTACGCATCGCCACCGCCTCCGCCCTCTTCGCCCTGGCGCTTCCAACCGCGCAGCGGCCCGGCGGCGCAAGCCGCCTAGTCGTCGGTCCTGTGGCGCGGCATACTTGCCACGCAGCCCTCGGCGCCCTGGCCGGTCTCTGGCTCAACCTCGCGCGCCTCCTCGCCATCGAGCTAGCCATGCGCCTCTCGCCGGCGCTAGGCCAGACCCTCCACGCCTTCGCCCTGCCGCTCATCATCGCCCCGCTGGCACTGGGGCTCCTTGCCCTCCTGCCGCGCCTCAAGCTCCCCCAGCGCGTCCTCCTCGCCACCACATCTGCCCTCCTCCTGGCACTGCTGCTCAATGCGCCCGCCTACACCATCGATTGGGAGGTGCTGCCGTGAAGAGCGAGTTCGAGCGCATCACCGCGCGCCTGGCGCACCTCTACCACACCACGCAGCCGGCAATGGCGCGCAAGGTCTCCGCCTGGGCCAAAGCCGGCCGGACCTCACCCTTGGCCCTCGCGCGCAAGGTGCTTGCCGACACGCGCACCTTCACCCCACGCCGCCTCGCCAACACCGCAGCCGCCAAAAACCTGCTGCCAAATGTCCCCTACGACGAACTCCTCGCCGTCGCCAAATCCATCTCACAGGAGGCCCGCCGTGTTCACTAAACTCCTCACCCTGCTCACCGCCGGCTGCAGCGCCCTTGCAGCCTGGCTGCACCTCAAGCGCAAACGCGATGCCCAAGCGCGCAAAGACGCCATCTCCACCGCCATCCACGCTGGCGACACGGAAGAAGTCACCCGCATTCACAATCGCCTCCTCAAGCTCCTTTTCCTCGGCCTGCTCCCGGCTTCCATTCTCCTTTCCGGGTGCAGCGCCGAGCCTCCTCTGCTCATCGTCAATCAGCCGATGGTCCCCGTGCGCCTCGAGCACGAAGGCTGCCCCGGCTGGTGGCTCTCTGACTCGCTCTACGAACAAACCCTCCTCAAACTCAACGAACTCCAAGAAAGGAACGCACAATGAACTGGCTCACAACCCTCTGGTCCTGGCTCCGCCCGAAGCTCTCGGCCCTCTTCACCTTCACCGCCAAGACGGTGGCAAAGAGCGTCCTCGACCTCCTCAACGACGCCCAGCTCCAGCACCTGGCCTACGAGAGCGTCAAGGCCGCGGCCGAAGGCGGCCTCAAGGGCAACGAGGCCTTCGATGCCGCCCTCGAAGGCCTCACGACCAAGCTCAAAAGCGCCGGCCAGGAGCTCTCCACCTCCCTGCGCGAAACGCTCGTCCAGAACGCCTACATCGTTTGGAAGAACGCCAAGTAAGCGATGGCACGCAAGATGAGCAACCACAAGTCCGAGCATAGCGAGGAGCTATGCCAACAAGAACACAAAGATCACAAAGGGTTCGCGGCGAGGCCGCGACGGAGAGGCTTCTGGTCTGATAGGGTGAAGCACACGGCTTCTTCCGCAATTCTGACAGTCGCGTTAGCGTGCCTTTGTGCCCTTTGTGTTCTTTGTGGTTGATAAAAAGGAGCTCGCGATGCCCACGCCTGCCGAGATCATCCTCTCCAAAGTTCCCCTGCCCACGCACCTGGACAGCGCGGAAATCCGCAGCCGCGTGGCCCGCGAAATCCGCGAGCGCGCCCTCTTCTCGGCGCGGATGGCCTCGATGCAATACCTCAAGAGCCTGCAGCGCGTCCTAGCTGCCTATGCCGATGGCCAGCTCAATGCCGCCGACGCGCGGCTGCGCCTGATGGGCGTGCTCGATAGCCTCGGCCTCTCAGAAGGCTCAAGCGCCCTCACAGACCCCGGCAGCGCCCGCCGCCTGAACCTCATCCTCCAAACCCAAAAGCAGATGGCCGCCGCTGTGGCGCGCATAGACAGCCAATCGCCCGCCATCCTGGAACAATGGCCTGCCTGGCGCCTCACCCGCTTTGGCTCGCGCCGCATTCCGCGCGAAGATTGGCTCCGCCGTTGGCAAGCAGCCGGAGAGGCCGTTGGCTGGAAGGGTGCACATCGTCGCCTATTGGTCGCCCTCAAATCCTCCCCCATCTGGGAGGCGCTCGGGCGCGGCGCCGGCGGCTTCCGCGACACCCTCGGCAACCCCTATCCGCCCTTTGCCTACGGCTCAGGGATGGATTGGGAAGACGTCTCGGCCGAAGAGGCCGCGCGCCTGGGGCTAGACCCCACCTCGGCGCAGCCTCAGCGCGCCTCGCTCGCCCCGGACGAGCGCGACATCCTCGAAGCGATGGGCCGCACCGGCCTCTCGGCCAAGGACTTCGCCCTATGATCAGCGTCTCGATTGACGATAGCAACCTCAGCCGATTGCTCAATGCGATGGGCTCGCAAGGCCGCGCGGCGCTCAACCGCACCGCCGCCTACGGCTTGCTCACCCTCTGCCGCAAGCACCTCAAGGTGGAAGCCTCCCGCCGCCACACCTCTGCCAACCGCCTCGGCGCCACCCCCACCGGCCACCTCGAAGAGGCCGCCAGAACAATGGTCTCAACGGCCGATGCCACCGCCGGCGAAGTCCAAATCTTCTCCCCGGGCTTCCGCCGCGTCTTTGGTGCGCTGACCATCACCCCTCGCACCGCCCGCGCCCTCACCCTCCCACTCGATGCCGCCAGCTACGGCAAGCGCGCGGGCGAACTCCAGCGAGAAGGCTGGCAGCTCTTCCGCTCCCCGGCCAAAGGCCTGCGCGCCATCCTCCTGGGCAAGCACCCGGGCTCTGGCGAAGTCAAGGCCCTCTACCTCCTGCGCGCCTCAGTCACCCTGCCGCAAGACCGCACCCTCCTCCCCAGCGACAACGCCATGGCCTCCGCCGTCCGCCAAGCCATCGCCAAACACCTCCAAACCATCCAAAGGAACGCACGATGATCACCCCGCAAGCCATCGAAAGCTATCCCGCGAACACCCCGCTCGCCATCCAGCAGCTCATCCGCGACCGCTTGGCTGCAGACCCCTATTTTGCCGAGCA
>JBJFFT010000009.1:0-11877 GCA_051891975.1 Candidatus Spyradenecus sp.
GAATTAACAGCACCACTTAATTGAATTAAGAGGCCCTCTTAATTCCAATAAGTGGTGCACTTAATAGTTTGGCTCGGGCGGGGCCGAATTAATAAGACGGGGCCTTGTTGGCAATAAGACGGGGTCTTGTTGCTAATAAGACGGGGTCTTATTGCTAATAAGACGGGGTCTTATTAGTTCGCCCCGCTCCGGGTTGCTTTTTCGATAGGCTATGGGGGATAGACGAGACGGCTGTCGCCAGAGGTGGAAAGCCCGGCCAATGAATCGCCAGTTCCTCCGTCGCGGCACGCGCGCTGTCGGCTAACGGCTGTCCGCTGTCGGCTGGGAGCGAAGCGACCCCAGCCCGGGGGGTGCGTACAGTTGTATGCAGGGGCGATTTTTCTTGCGTTTTGGTTGGACGAGGGGCGGTAAAAGTGATAGATTATGTGGCATTAGTTGGAGGACCAGTGATGAAGCGTCTTGTATTTTGTGTTGGTTTGTTGGCGAGCGCGGTGGCGTTGGCCGTGGATGCGGTGTTGCCCGAAGCGGTGGCGTTGATGCCAGGGGGCGAGGCGGTGGCCGTGGCCGAGCGCGGGGGTTGCCAGGTATCGGTGCGCGATTTGCAGGGCAAGGAAGTAAAGGCTATTAAGGCCACGAAGCGCGAGGGGGGCTTCCTGGGGCTCTTTGCCACGGAGGTGCCCTTGCCGGTGATGGGGGTGGCGGTCGCGCCCGATGGGACGCTCTATTGGACGGCCGAGAACGGGAATGAAGGGCTGCTGATGCGCGAGGATGGCGAGCAGGTGGTGACGGGGAACCGCCCGATGAGCCCGGTCCTCTCGCCCGATGGCCAGTTCCTCTACCTCTGCAACCGCTTTGACGCGACGGTGCAGAAGTATGATGCCAAGACGCTCAAGCTGTTGGCCGAGACGAAGGCGGTGCGCGAGGCGCACGGGTGCGCGTTGGGCAAGGAGGGCAAGCTCCTCTTCGTGATCAATATGCTGCCCGACGACGCGACCGAGCCGGTGAAGTGGACCGCCGCGCGCGTGACGATTATCGATACCGAGAGCTTCAAGGTGCTCAACAATGTGCACCTGCCCGATGGGTCGACCGGCGTGCGCGGGGTGGCCGCCTCGCCCGATGGGAAGTTTATTTACCTTACGCACACCCAGGCGCGTTATCAGCTGCCGACCACGCAGTTGGAGCGCGGGTGGATGAACACCGCCGCCCTCTCGATCTTCGATGGCGTGAGCGGCAAGTACGTCAACACCGTGCTGCTGGACGATGTGGACCTGGGCGCGGCGAATCCCTGGGGCGTCACGGTCACGCCCAACGGCAAGTTCGTGGTGGTCTCGCACGCCGGCACGCGCGAAGTGAGCGTCATCGACCGCGCCGCCCTGCACGAGCGGCTCGACCGCGCCGCCGCCGGGCAGAAGGTGACCGAGGTCACTTCGTCCGCCGCCGAGGTGCATAACGACCTCTCCTTCCTCTCGGGCATCCGCCGGCGCTTCCCCTTCGAGGCCGACGGTCCACGCGGCGTGGTGGCGACGGACGAGAAGGCCTACGCGGTCTGCACCTTCGCCGATGCCTTGGTGGAGGTGCCCTTCACCGAGCGGAGCGTCCGGCCGGTGATTCATCCCTTGCGCGGCGAGGGGTTGCTGGACCTGACGCAGGACCCGGTGTTGCGCGGGGAGATGCTCTTTAACGATGGCGCCAAGTGCTTCCAGCAGTGGCAGAGCTGTGCCACCTGCCACCCCGATGGCATTGTTGATGGCCTGAATTGGGACCTGATGAACGACGGCATTGGCAACCCCAAGCAGTCGAAGAGCCTCTACCTCTCGGGCGTGACGCCGCCGACGATGATTACCGGCATCCGCAAGGATATGCAGCACTGCAACCGCGCCGGCTTCCGCCACATCCAGTTCTGCTCCATTTCCGAGGAGGAGGCGCTCTGCATCGATGCCTACGTGATGGCGATGAAGCAGCAGGCCTCGCCCTACGCTCGCAAGCAGAACGCCGAGGCTATCGCCCGCGGCAAGGTGATCTTTGAGCAGGCCGAGTGCGCCCGTTGCCACCGCCCCGAGTTCTACTTCACCGACGCGAGCGACCCCAACGACGGTTCCAAGTCCCGCCTCTTCGACCTGGGGCTGGGCATTCGCGATGAGCAAGGGCGGAAGTTCGACGTGCCCACCCTCTGCGAGGTCTGGCGCACGGCCCCCTATCTCTACGACGGCCGCGCCCGCACGATGCGCGAAGTCCTCACCACCCACAACCCCGAGGACCTCCACGGCGCCACCTCCACCCTCTCCGAGCAGGAACTCTCCGACCTCGAGATCTACGTCCTTTCCCTCTAATCTAGGAGGCTGCAGCAAATGCTGACTCATCTCAACGGCTCACTCTGGACAATGCTCGACGCGCCGGCCAAAGGCGTGGAAATCGCCCGCGTGGGGTGGGGCACGCCCGATAGTCTGGCCCTGCCCTCCTCCGAGGGCATTCCCGGCATTTGGCTCTGCACGCCCGCCTCCGGCGGCTTCCCGCCGGTCATCCAGCGCACCTTCCTCTCGCGCGGGATGGCCCAGCCGATCACCGTCGATGGGCGCGAGGTCGGCTCCTACTACGAAACCGACGAGGCCGAATACGTCCTCCTGATGGGCGTGGGGCCGAGCGATCTCTCCGCCTCGCGCGGGGATCAGGCCTTCTCCGCCTTCGTCAACCTGGAGATTGCCCTGCAAAGCGTCGGCTTCACCTTCCACGATGTGGTGCGCACCTGGCTCTACCTCGACCGCCTGCTGGAGTGGTATGACGAACTGAACCGTGCGCGCGACGCCTTCTTCGAGAGCCGCAAGATCTTCGGCGGCTTTGTCCCGGCCAGCACGGGCATCGGCTCGGCCAACCTCACGGGCTCGGCCATCATCACCGGGGCCATTGCGATGCGCCCGAAGGAGGGCAAGGGCGCCACGAAGGCGATGCTTGAGTCCCCACTCCAGTGCTCGGCCCTCGATTACCGCAGCTCCTTCAGCCGCGCGGCCGAGATTGTCACCGGCGGCTTCCGGACTGTCTTCGTCTCCGGCACGGCCAGCATCGAGCCCGGCGGCAAGACCGTGCACATCGGCGACTGCGCCAAGCAGATTGCCCTCTCGATGGAGGTGGTCGAGGCCATCCTCGCCACCCGCGAGATGACCTTCCGCGACACCTCGCGCGCCATCGCTTACCTCAAAAAGCCCGAGTACCACACCCAGTGGCAGGCCTGGCTCAAGCAAAAGGGCCTCCCGCCCAACTTCGCGCAAGAGGTCGTGGCCGATGTCTGCCGCGACGACCTTCTCTTCGAGCTCGAGCTCGACGCCGTCAAACGCCTTTAACCCTTCGCCCCTCCGGCGAGGCTACATCCCTAAACATCAGAGAAAGAACACCCACTATGTTGAAATCCCTGACCCTCTTTGCGGCCCTGTGTGCTGCATCGGTGGCTTGGTGCGCCAAGCCCAATGTTATCCCCGCCCTGCGTGAATGGTCCGATGGCGCGGCCGGCGAAACCTACGCCCTGACCGCCGCCTCGCGTGTGGTCATTGCTCCGGATGCCTGCCCCAAACTCGAGCAGTACGCGAAGACCTTTGCGCAGGATCTCGGCCGCACGCTCGTCAAGGGCCAGCCGGCCCCCGGCGACATCCTCCTGCAGGTTAAGCCCGATGCCGCCGCCAATCCT
The DNA here is from genome assembly GCA_051891975.1 of Candidatus Spyradenecus sp. GTDB lineage: Bacteria > Verrucomicrobiota > Kiritimatiellia > RFP12 > DVOR01 > Spyradenecus. The sequence goes on from JBJFFT010000009.1 coordinate 3,677, forward strand.
GAAGGCTACACCCTCGCCATCTGCAAGCACGGCATCCAGGTGGAAGCGCCGACCGCCCTGGGCGCCTTCTGGGGCACACGCTCGATCCTCCAGGTCTTTGCCGACCAGAACAACACCTTCCCCGCTGGCAAGGCCAAAGACTGGCCCGAGTACAAGGTTCGCGGCTTTATGTTCGATTGCGGCCGCAAGCCCTTCACCCTCACCACCCTGCGTCAGTTGGTGAAGATTTGCTCCTACTACAAGCTCAACGACCTGCAGCTCCACCTCTCGGATAACTACATCTGGCTGCACAACTACCCCGGCGTGAAGACCGCCCAGGATATGCTCGCCTTCGAGCCCTCCGCCGGCGCCTTCCGTCTCGAATCCAAGGTCCCCGGCCTCACCGCCACCGACATCTCCTACTCCAAGGCCGACTTCCGCGCCCTCGTGGACGAAGCCGCCGCTCAGGGCGTTACCATCACCCCCGAGCTTGATGTCCCCGGCCACGCGCTCGCCCTCGTCCGCGTCCGCCCTGACCTCATGTACAAGGGCTCGGTCGGCGGGAAGCACGACCTTGAGCGCGCCGCGATGCTTGACCTCACGAACCCCGAGACCCTCCCCTTCGTCCAGTCCATCTTCGATGAGTACATCGACGCGGGTATCTTCCCGAGCGAGACCGTCCACATCGGCACCGACGAATACTACGGCGATGCGGAGAGTTATCGCGCCTTCGCCGACGCGATGCTCAAGCACATCCGCGCCAAGGGCAAGACCCCCCGCCTCTGGGGCTCGCTCTCCTACAAGCGTGGCCAGACCCCCGTCACCTCCGAGGGCGTGCAGATGCACATCTGGTCCCTCGGTTGGCAGAACCCCCGCGAGGCCATCGCCGCCGGCTACGACATCATCAACATCCTCGACGGCTGGACCTACTCGGTCCCCAGCGGCAACGGCTCGGTCGGCGGCTACGGCGATGACATCAACTCCAAGGCCGTCTACGAGAACTGGTCTCCGGCCAACTTCAACCAGCTTAGCGTCGACCCCAAGGAGCCCAAACTCCTCGGCGGGGCCTGGGCCATGTGGAACGATAACTCGTTTATGACCGATCCCGGCCTCTGCGGTCGCGACCTCCTGCCCCGCATTCAGAAGAACTGCGCCACCATCGCCACCAAGTGCTGGGACGGCCCCGCCAAGCCCGAGCGCCCCTACGACGACTTCCTCGCCCAGGTTAAGGCCCAGGCCAAGACCCTCGATGCCGAAGAGCCCGGCGAGTGGGAGCTCTCCTTCAACGTCCTCGTCCCCGAAGGCTCCACCTGCTTCCCCCTGGCTAAGAGCGACGAGACCGACCTCTACGCCGTCTCCCCCGTCAACGGCAAGGTCGGCTTCCGCCGCGAGGGCGCGCAGTACACCTTCGATGTCACCCTCCCCAAGGGCAAGCCCACCAAGGTTACCTTCCGTTCCAAGAAGCGCGAGACCACCCTCCTGATCAACGATCAGCCTGTCGCCGGCAAGCCCGTCCGCCAGTACTTCCCTGAAGCCTGCAAGTTCTACACCCTCCCCAACCCGCAGGCCAACTAACCCCTTCATTCACCTCCCTCCCTTCCAGGCCGCGCCCCGCGCGGCCTTTTTTGCGCCCGCCGGGCGGGGGCTGCTCGCCCCCGCACCCCTAGGCAGGGCGATGACATAGCTCCTGCGGACTTACTCGCCCTGCGCCCCGGTGTGAACTGGCCTCTGCCCCCAGGCAAACTGCCCGCTCGGGCGAGGGGAATAATTAAGGCCCCGTCTTATTGGCAATAAGACGGGGCCTTATTGCCAATAAGACGGGGTCTTGTTTCAATTAAGCCTGAGGGTTAATAGTTGGGCTTCGGCGCGGGCGCAATTCGAGCCGCCCCTTTCCCCGGTCGCCCCTGGGGCTGGGAACATTGGCCTTCGGCTTCGCATAGGTTCGGACACGCTACGCGTGGGGTGACCGAAGTGCCGACCGGGCGGGCAGCAGCGGGCGGCTCGCAAGAAAAACTGCGGAAAGGAAAAGAAAGTGCTTGACTTTTCCCTGCGGGGGGGGGTAATATATACACCGTCTTCCCCAAAGTGGGGAGGTCCAATGTTGAGGATCATACGCGATGAAGAAGTTGTTGTTGTTTGCCCTTGCGGCACTGGCTGTCTCGGCCGCCCAGGCCGTAACCTATTCCTGGGACCTCGCGACGGATGGGGCTTTCTCCGGTTTTAAGAAGACGGATGGCACGGCCGCTTCCTTGGTGGGGGATTTCTCCTTAACTATCAACTTCACGGTTTCCTCGTTCGAGGCACCAGCAGGAGCCCATCGTTTCTTTGGCCTAGTCCCGGCAACAGGCGAAGACACGCTCGGTGAATTACGCATTAATACTTCGGGCAATGCCTATCAGTTCGGGTTATATGCGGGAACCAGCGCTAATTGGAGTACTTGGGAAGCCTCCTTGACGGGCGACAAGATGACTTCCGGAACGAATACCTTAACCTTGAACTTCACGGATCGTACGGAGACGGGTGCCTATACGCTTTCTGCTACGATGCTTTTTGCAAACGGTTCACAGGCGACATATTCAACCTCTACTAGTGCTTGGGGAAATAACGAGCTCCCTTACTGGACATCTATCTCGTCAATCGACACGGTCACGGTTACGGGGATGACGGTGGAGGTCACGGATGTTCCCGAGCCGACGGTGTTGGCGTTGCTGGCGCTGGGGGTTGCCGGGGTGGTGCTTCGCCGCCGGGCCTAAGGATTTAGCGTTAATTCCTAATAGACACAAAACGGGCCGGGGCAACCCCGGCTCGTTTTGTGTCTTGCGCGCGGGCGCAGAGAGCCCCTCTCGGCGGCTTGGCTGCCACCGTCCACTGTTCACCCCTCACGCGGGCGAAGCCCGCTCCTCACGCGAGCGCAGCGAGCACGGGATGTGGTATGCTTGAGGAACTATGACGCAGGAAAAAGGTTCGTTTTGGGCGCTGTTGCCGATTGGCGTGTTCGTGTTGCTCTTCGCGGGGAGCGGGTTGGTCTTTGGCGACTTCTACCTGATTCCGCCGACGTTGGTCTTTCTGATTGCGCTCTTTGTGGCGTTGGTTCAGGGGCGCGGGCAGAGCTTTAACCGAAAGTTGGAGATTTGCGCGGCGGGGGCGGGGGAGAGCAATCTGGTGATGATGTGCCTGATCTATCTGCTGGCGGGGGCCTTCTCGGGGGTGGCGGGGGCGGCCGGCGGCGTGAGCGCGACGGTCAACTTCACGCTTTCGTTCATTCCGGCCTCGCTGGCGATCCCGGGGCTCTTTGCGATGGGCTGCTTTATCTCGATGGCGATGGGCACCTCGGTGGGCACGATTATCGCGCTCACGCCGATTGCCGTCGAGCTCTGCCAGAAGACGGGGTTTGGCCTGCCGATGGCGGTGGGGGCGGTGGTCTGCGGGGCGCTCTTTGGCGACAACCTCTCCTTTATCTCGGATACCACCATTGCTGCCGTGCGCACCCAGGGCTGCGAGATGCGCGACAAGTTCAAGGCCAACTTCCTGATTGTCCTCCCGGCGGCGTTGGCGACCTTGGGGCTCTTTGTGGCGCTGACCTGGCGCGGGGTGGGGGCTCAGCCCGAGGCGCTGAGCTACAATCTCTGGCTGGTGCTGCCGTATGTGGCGGTGCTGGTGGGGGCGCTCTGCGGGCTGAATGTCTTCCTGGTGCTTGCCGGCGGGATTGCCCTCTCGGGCGCGGGGGGGCTGGGGGTGGGGACGCTGACGGTGCGCTCGCTGCTCGCGGCGATTGGCTCGGGGATGGGCGGGATGTACGAGCTGGCGTTGCTGGCGATTTTCGCTGCGTGCATTAGCGCGTTAGTGCGCCACCACGGGGGCTTTGCGTGGTTGCTCTCGCTGATCCACCGGCGGCTGGCCGGCTACCGCGGCGCGCAGATGGGGATTGTCCTCTTGGTCTCGCTGCTGGATATTGCCACGGCCAATAACACCATTGCCATTGTCTTGGCCGGGCCGATGGCCAAGCAGATTGCCACGCAATACGGCATCTCGCCCAAGCGCAGCGCCTCGCTGCTGGACATCTTTGGCTCGGTCTTCCAGGGGCTGCTGCCCTACGGCGCGCAGTTGCTCTCGGCGGCCCGCCTCTCGGGGATTGCCGCGCTGGCCATCTTGCCCTACCTCTTCTATATCTACCTGATGGCCCTCTGCGCGTTGGTGGCGGTGGCCTGCTTCCCGAGGCGCTCGCGCGCGGTCAGGGCGTAAAGGCGGCGTTGAGGCCGCGGGCGATGGCGGCGGCGAGGCGTTGCTGACCGGCGACTTCGGCGAGGCGGGGGTAGTCTTCGACATTGGTCAGGAAGCCCATCTCGATAAGGATGGCCGGGGCGGGCGTGTCGCGCAAAACCTTGAAGTGGGCGTGGCGCAGACCGCGGTCGGCCGGCGCGGGGGCTTCCATCTTGAGCAGCGCTTGTTGGACGCAGAAGGCCAGGCGCGTGGCGGCCGGCAGGTGGGCTTGGCCGACCATTGGCGGGCGCGCGGGCGAGTTTGCGGCGGTCCCTTCGCAGCCGGGGGCGGGGAGGGTGTAGACTTCGATGCCGCGGGCTTCGGCGTTGGCGGCGGAGTTGACGTGGATGGAGACGAAGGCATCGATGGCATTGGCCGCGCCCATCTGTGCGCGCTCCTCGAGGGTGCGTTGCGGGCCATCGGCCGCGCGGGTCATCAGGACGCGGTGGCCCTGGGCTTCGAGGAGGCGCTTGACTTCGAGGGCGACGGCGAGGGTGATGTTCTTTTCGTAGGTCTTGCCGACGCGGCAACCGGTGTCGCTCGCGCCGTGGCCGGGGTCAAGGAGGATGGTGGCGCGCGCGGGGGGCGGGGTGGGGCGGACGATGGCCTGGCGGATGAGGGCGCTATCCTGGGTGCCGAGGGCGTTCATTGTGGCGGGCTCGTGGAGGTAGTAGCGGGCGCCATCGAGGGTGGCGGTGCGCTTGCCGCGGTCGAAGGTGAAGGTGTGTCCGCCGCCGCGCAGGGTCACTTGCGTCTCGGTGAGGGTGGTTTCCGTGCCGGGGGGCAACCCGAGGGCCTCGGGCAAATCGTGGAAGGGCCGCCGGGCGCAGCCGGAAAGCAACGCGAGGAAGAGGACGAGTGGGAGGGGGGCAAGCGGGAGCAGGCGCATAGGGACGGACTTTAGAGGGTGTTGGGTTGAAGGGCGCGCACGCCGGAGATGCGGTTGAGGTGCGCGAGGGCGATGGCCAGCGCGTCGGCGGCATCGTTTTGGATGGGCGGGGGCAGGGAGAGGATGCGCGCGACCATTGCCTGGACCTGCTCTTTCTCGGCCGAGCCCACGCCGGTGACCGCGCGCTTGACCTCCGAGGGCGAGTATTCGTAGACCGGGATGTTGCGTTTGGCGCAGTTGGCGATGACCACGCCGCGGGCGTGGCAGAGGATCATCGCGGTGCGGGCGTTGCGGGCAAAGAAGACCCCTTCGAGGGCGGCCTCGGCGGGCTGAAACTCGTCCAAGAGCCGCGCGACCTCCGCGTCGAGGCGGGCGAGGGCGGCGGAGAGGGGCAGTTTGGCGGGGATGCGCACGGGGGCGTAATAGCGGGCCACGCGGCGGCTGCCGAGGGCCTCGACGATGCCGATGCCGGTCGAGCGCAGGGAGGTGTCGAAGCCAATGGCCAGGCGGGCGGCTGGCTGGGCGGGGATCATCGCGCACCTCCCCAGGCCGGCCAAAAGCGCGTCACCTCGGGCGTTTCGAGGGCGGACTGCGCTTCGGCGGAGAGGGCGGGGAAGAAGTCGAGCCCCGTGCGCGATTCCAGGTCGCGAATCGAGCGGAAGCAGTAGCGCGGGCGCTTGGAGGCGGGGGTCTCCTGGGGCATATAGGCACCGATGGCGCGCAGGTGGCCGCGGTGAATGGAGGCGATGACCATCGCGAAGCCGCCGGGAATGCGCACGCGGCCGCGCTTGAGCTTGGGTTTGCGCGCGTCGGGGACGGTGCAGACGATGACCCAAAGGGTGTCGCCGAGGTCGGAGAGGTCGTCGGCGATGGTCTGTTCAAGTGCGCGCCAGGGGCCGCGGTTGAGGTCGGGCCGCTGCGGGGCGATGTTCGTCATCAGAAAGGTTTGCTTCTGGGCGGCCTTGCCGTAGCGCGTGGCGATGACCGAGTTGGGGGCCATGTGGCCGCGGTCGTAGCCCGAGCTGGTGTACGCCTCGGGCGTGGGCGAGCCGGGGACCTCCTTATCCTGCTCAAAGGGCGGGCGCGGCGGCGAGCCGGAGAGGAGCTTTTGCGTGGGCACGGCGTAGGCGGCCCAGACCGGGTGGCCGAGAGAGGGCGAGTAGCCCACCCAATAGCCTTGGCGCTTGAGCAGGCGGATGTCGCGCGGGGCGAGGGCGGGGTCCTTCACTTGCGGAATGCCGAAGGGGAGGGGGCCCTTGCCCGGTTCCTTGGCGTAGGGGATCTGCGCGTCGCGGCCGGTGAGCCCGAGGCGGTCGGTGAGGTCTGCCGTAACGCTGCCAATGGCTTCTAGCGTGGGCTCGAGGGCGCCAAACCCTGCGCGCGCCGCGGTTGGCTGATGGGCAAAGAGGTTGCCTAGCGCGAGCGTGATAACCACGGCCGCAACGCCGAGCCAATGCCAAAGGCGCTTGGCGCGTCCCTCGGCCGCAGGCTTGCGTGTGCGCTTGGGTTTGCTCTTCTTCGGCTTGGCCCCGGCCATTGCACGTTGGGCCAAGGCCTGTGCGGCCCCTTCGCGTTTAGCGGCCATAGCTAGCTCCCCGTGCCAGGGCCGCCTCGGCCACCTGGCAGCAGTGCTCGATGGTCGCGCGCTCCTGGGGCAGGATGGAGACGAGGTAATCACGCCGCTGGGCCACCTCGCCGCGCGCCTGGGCCAGACGGTAGCTCTCGCGGAAGTGGAGGCCGCCGTTGCACCAGGCCAGCTGGACGAAGACGAAGTCGGCAAAGGAACAGATGTCGGCATAATCGATGCTTGTGCCGCGTTCGATGGCTTCGACGATTTTGGGGGAGGGCGCGGCGGTGAAGGGGAGGCCCCAGTAGACCTCGGGGTGGGAGGGGAGATAGTTGGTGGCGATGGCTTCGTCGAGGACGGTGAAGATGTCGAGCTTATCGGCATCGCGCACCAGGTGGGCGAGGGCGGCTTCGTCGGGCGAGAGGCTCGGGGGCAGGTCGCGCAGGTTGTGGAACTCGATGGCGCGCAGGATGAGGTTGCGCTCGCTCGCCTCGCGGTCGTCCAGCCAACCCAGGCGCAGCACTTCGCCGCAGCTGAGCAGGGCGTGGTTGACGCTCACGCGGTCGCTGAAGGTGTGATACTGCATAAACTGGCGGAAGCGCCCCAGGTCGTGCAACCACGCAGCTGTCTCGCCGGCGGCGCGCAGGGCCTCCGGGAACTCAGGCGAGGCCATAATCGCGCGCGCATTCTCCACCACTCGCCGGGTATGCGCCAGCTTCAGGTCGTTCATATCCTCGTGCGGGAAGGTCTGGTAGTAGGCTAAAAAGGCCGCAGCAATCTCGTCGTTCTTCATATTCGGCAGTATACCACATCTGCCCGTGGGGCGGATGTGACGATAGACGATAGACACGAATGCTGGCGCGTGCGCGGTTAAAGCAGAGCATTTCGAGGACCCTAACGCTGCTGCGCATCACATAAACGCCCTTACCCCTTCGTTTTCACTCCCCGTGCATCCCCCTTTTGACCTAGGGCCTACCTCGACTCGACCTAGGGCCTAGGTCACCTCGAGGTAGGGCCTAGGTCGGGTCGAGGTAGGCCCTACCTTTTTTGGGGGTATCGGCGAGGGCTTTTGAGGGAGGTGCCGGCAGCCCTGCGGTTTTGGTGGGATCGGTCGGGCGGAGCAGGCCATTGCGCAACCCTTAATGCCCCTCCCCGGCAATCCCCTCACACCGGCCCCAAAATGCCCCCGCCCCGAGCTCATTTTGAGGTAGGGCCTAGGTCACCTTGAGGTAGGGCCTAGGTCGGGTCGAGGTAGGCCCTACCTTTTTTAGGGGTATCGGCGGGGACTTTTTGGAGAGCGGGCTTACTGCTGGAAGCGGCGCTCGAGTTCGCGGTAGGAGGTGAGGAGCATCACGGGTTTGCCGCGGGGGGTGGCGTAGGGGAGCTGGCAGTGGGCGAGCTGGGCCATCAGGGTTTCGGCGGCTTCCTTGGAGTTGGGGCGGAAGGTGTTTGCGGCGGCGCGGGCGGCGGCGCGGGCGACGAGGTCGCGGCGCCAGGTGTTGGCGC
>JBJFFT010000010.1:0-2938 GCA_051891975.1 Candidatus Spyradenecus sp.
TTAGGCGTGTTGGCCGCGGGCGCAGAGGGCAACGCCGAGGAGGCGGAGGAGGACGCCGAGGAGCATCGGCGCGCCGAGGGGTTCGCCGAGGACGAGGGCGGCGGTGAGGACACCGACGATGGGGTTGAGGTAGAGGAGGAGGGAGGTGCGGACGCTGCCGAGGGTGGCGGTGGCTTGGCCCCAGGCGGCGTAGCAGGCGGCGCCGGCGATGGTGCCGAGGGCGAGGATGCGCCAAAGGGTGGGCCAGGCGGTGAGGGCGGTCCAGGACCAGGGGGCGCTTTCGCAGAGGCAGAGGGGAAGCATTGTGATGAGGCCCCAAGAGAAGGTGCGGCGGGTGATGGCCAGGCGGTGGAGCGTGGCGTTGAGGGTCTGGCTGACGAGGGTGTAGAGGGCCCAGGAGAGGGCTCCGGCGGCGGCGAGGGCGGCACCGAGCCACGCGCCGCAGAGGGTGGAGAGGTCGCCGCCCGAGACGGTGAGGGTGACGCCGCCGATGGCGAGGAGGAAGCCGACCCAGTAGCTGCGGCCGAGGGGGCGGCCGCGGCCGTAGAGGCGGGGGAGGAGGGCGGTGAGGACGGGCGAGATGCAGACGACGACCGAGACCATACCCGCACTGCCGTGGACGAGGGCGAGGTTTTCGCCGCAGAAGTAGAGGGTGACGCCGAGCAGGCCCATCAGGGCAAGGCGGCCTTCGGTGCGCCAGCCTTGCCAGGGGAGCGGGTGGGGGTGGAGGGCCCAGAGGGCGGCGTAGCCGACGACGAAGCGGGCGAGCAGCAGGAGCATCGGCGGCACGCTACGCAGGATTTGCTTGGAGAGGGTGAAGGTGGCCCCCCAGACGACGACGGCGAAGAGCGCCAGGAGCACGCCTGTGAGGGTTTTGCCGCGCAAGCCGGAGGGTGAGGCCATCGCGATCCTTGGTTGGGTGAGTGGGGGTTAGTAGTGGGGCGGGGGCGGCTCGTCGGCCAGGAGGCGGAAGTCGGCGGCTTCGTCCTGGCGGGCCTCGTGTTCCTCAAAGCGCTTGAGGAGGCGCTCGTGGAGGCGGTTGAGGCGGAGGACTTCGGCGTTGAGATCGTCGAGGAGGCGCTCTTGACGGGCGAGGAGGGATTCGAGCTCGACGAGGCGGGCTTCGGTGGCGGGGTCAGTCATGGGGGTGCTCCGGCGGGCGGAGGGTGATGAGGACGTCGTCGCCGAAGTGGTCGCAGTCGACCATCCGCAGGTGCATGGCCTCGGGGAGGCGGCGGGGGGGGATGGCCAGGCCGGGGCGGGCGGCGGGGTCGCCGAGGATCTTGGGGGCGTAGAAGAGGAGGAGCTCGTCGACGAGGCCGGCGTTCAGGAGGGCCCCGGCGAGGCGGCCGCCGCCTTCGCAGAGGACATCGTTGATGCCGCGCGCGCAGAGGGCGCGGAGCATCGCGGGGAGGTCGGTGCCGTCGTAGGCGAGGTCGCGCGTGGCCAGGAGGGTGCGCTCGTCGCAGGCGGCGGGGGGGATGGGGGTGGAGCGGTCGACGAAGACGCGCCACTTGGGGTCGGCGCCGGGGAGGTGGGGCTGGAGGGAGGGGGCATCGGCCAAGACGGTGCCCGAGCCGACCATCACGGCGTCGACCTTGGCGCGCAGGTGCTGGACGTAGTCGCGGGCTTCGGGGCCGGTAATCCAGCGCGAGGAGCCGGAGCTGTCGGCGATGTAGCCATCGAGGGTGAGGGCGAGCTTGAGGCGGAGGTAGGGCAGACCGGTGGTGATGGCCTTGGCGAAGGGGGCGATGAGGGCGCGGCAGGCGGCTTCCACCGGGCAGACGCGCGGGGCGAGTTCGACCTCGATGCCGGCGGCTTGGAGAAGGGTGACGGCGCGCCCGGCGTGGCGGGGGTTGGGGTCGAGGCAGCCGATGACCACGCGGCGGATGCGCTTGTCACGCAGGAGGTCGCAGCACGGGGGCGTGCGGCCGTAGGTGGAGCAGGGCTCGAGGGTGACATAGAGGGTCGAGCCGGCGGGGTCTTCGGTGCAGGCGGCCAGGCAGTTGACCTCGGCATGGGGCTCGCCGGCCTTCTGGTGGGCGCCTTCGCCGAGGATGCGCCCATCGCGGACGCAGAGGGCGCCGACGGGCGGGTTGGGGGCGGTGCGGCCCACGAATTGTTTGGCGAGGGCGACGGCCCGGGCCAGGAAGACTTCGTCGCTACTCGTCATACTGCTCGGTCATTGAGAAGGGGAGGCTGGCGGCGGCGTTGGAGCGCTGGGGCTGGTTCCAGGGGATCTTGGAGCGGCGGGCGGCGATACTCTGGTTGACGCAGCCGCAGAGGGCGAGGGCGGCCAAGAGGGCGGCCAAGAGCGAAAGGCGTTTCATCGGGGTGGGGTCCTTTCGGGGCGGGGGTTAGACGTCGGTGTTGTCGACCACGAGGTTGTCGAGGATGTACTGGCGGCGCTCGGAGGTGTTGGCGCCCATAAAGAAGCGCAGGGTCTCCTGGACATAGACGTCGTTGTGGATGTTGACGGGGGTTAGGCGGATGCCTTCGCCAATGAAGTCCTTGAACTCCTTGGCGTTGATCTCGCCCAGACCCTTGAAGCGGGTGATTTCGGCCTTGGCGCCGCAGGCCTTGATGGCGGCCTCGCGCTCGTCGTCGGTGTAGCAGTAGAAGCTCTGCTTGGCGTTGCGGACGCGGAAGAGGGGGGTCTCGAGGATGAAGAGGCGGCCGTCGCGGATGATGTGGTCGAAGAAGCGCAGGAAGAAGGTGATGAGGAGGTTGCGGATGTGCAGGCCGTCGACATCGGCATCGGTGGCGAGGACAACCTTGCCGTAGCGCAGGGTGTCGGGAGTCTGCTCGATGCCCAGGGTTTTGACCAGGTCGTAGAACTCCTTGTTCTTGTAGATGGCGTCGCGCTTCAGGTCGCAGACGTTGAGGGGTTTACCGCGGAGCTTGAAGACGGCCTGAGTCTGCGTGTCGCGGGCGGTGG
>JBJFFT010000011.1:0-11723 GCA_051891975.1 Candidatus Spyradenecus sp.
AAATGCCCTTGACCTTCAGGAGGCCCGTGCCACTCAGATTCAGCGTGGAGGGCGAGTCGTTACCAAAGCGCATACCGCCCTGTTCGGCCGTGATGGAGCCAGCCGAAAGGTTATAGGTCGAGGTCGCGCTCGGCCAATGGCCGAACATCACGGTTGCATTTTGCGTACTCGCTCCATCCCCAGTGCCGGACAAAATAATATCACCGCCAGTCTGCGTCACGGAGGATGTGCGCCCCTCGCTGTTTCCCTGAACCGTCACCATCTTCTCTGCATGAATCGTACCGCCGGAGATGGTTGCCGTAGCCCTTCCAAAGGAGAACTCCCCGCTAAAGGTCAAGTCTCCGCCGGCAAAGTCATAATTCGTCTGCGTATTCGTAATCGCCAATGTCATCCCGGTGTAGGTGCCGCTGGAGACCTTGTAGGTGCCGCCCGCGGAGGGCAGCGTAATGCCGCTGGTCGCCGCCGCAGCCGCCAGTTCCACGGTGGCATTGTCGACCTTGGCAATCGAGCCGCTCGGCGCGGTGTACTTGACCGTCGCGCCGGAGCCAGCCGTAATCGAGCTGAAGTCCGCAGCGCTCTTGGCCGTCAGCGTCTTATTAGAGGCAAGGGTCACCGCGCCGAGGGAGGCGGTGATGGCCGAGACATCGGTGTCGACGTTGAGGATGGTGGCCGAGGAGGTGAGGCTCTGCTCGCCGGAGAAGGTCAGCGAGGCGGAGGAGTCGTCCGAGCCGTCATTCACCGTGAGCGAAGAGAGCGAAGCGGCCGTGTCCATCGAGAGGGTGGCCGCGTCGGAGACAGTCAGCTCGACGGCACTGCCATCAGCGGGCGCGCTGCCAGCGGGCCAATTCGCGCTCCATGTGCCTTCACCGCTCACGGTGCGGACGATCGCCGAGGAGAAGACCACCCCCCCGATGCCCGAGTAGGACCCACCGCCGGTGTTTCTATCGCTTACCGCCAGCTTCATCGTATAAGGCGCCCCAGCATTCAAGGTCAAGGCGCTGTCGAAGGCCGCCGCCTGGGTATTGACAGTGGTCCCGCTAAGCGAAATGGTGGTGCCTGTTGCGGTGGCAAGGGCTGTCGGCGACTCCGTGGTGGCATCGACCGAGCCCTCATAGAGCGTCACCGTGTAGCCAAAGACCTTATTATCCGTCTGTGCCACGCCCGAGGCATTCACGGCAAAGAGTTGCGGGCAGACGCGTGTGACGGTCGCCGCCGCGCTCGGCGTGAAGGGCAGGTAGATGCTCCAGCCCTCGTTGTCCTTTGAACCTGTTGTTGAAAACTTGCTCTGCACCATCGGATAGCCATTCGTGGTGAGGAGTGCCGAGCCGCCCGTGGTCACCGACTTGAAGAAGGCGGTCGACTCCGTCTCGCTCCCCTCGGTCACGCGCGTGGCTTTGGTGTCCAATGTGGCGGTGAAGGCCGAAGCCTTCGCCGCGCCACCGCCCACCTGCAGCACCTCCATCGTGTTGCCGTCGGCCGTCAACCCGGCCCGCGAGAAGGCAAAGCTCAGCGGCACTGCCAACGCCGCCTTGTTCGCGGCAATCTCGGTCGTGACCGCCGAGGCGCTCGCGAGTTTCGTAGCATAGACATACAGACTGTAGATCTTCAACCCAGAGGCCGCTTTACCCAGGGTAATCGTGCCAATGTCCGAGTTCACTGTCATTAGGTCTGTAGCCGACATCGCAGCTTCAGTGGGCGTATCGCCCAAGTAGGTATGCGAGCCCTGGCTGTTAGCCCCCTGATAGGTGAATGTGACGCGCTGGCGATTTGTTGGAGTCCAGTCGCACGAACCGTAGTTCGCCGTGTCGTTCCAGCACTGTTGCAGCTGCGTCCCAGTGGACTTCAGGCGAACAGCGTTGCTCCCTACAACGAGTTCAATAAGCGTATTCGCCTCTGCCGAGAGATACTGCACCTCTGCGACAATCGTCAGCGCTTTTCCCGAGAGGACAGCACTTGGAACCGTCAGCGTCATTGAGCCGGTCGTGGCCTCTGTTTCACCTGCCGGAGCGCCTACCTGGATGTAGGAGCCATCGGCTGCACGCGTGCCCCCGGTTACGGTGATGTAATAGGCTGCGTTGCCACCATAGTACTTGGTAGTGCCATCACCATTATTGATGCCGTCGCCGAAGTTTACCCACGAGGCCGCGGGGGCGGCGACGAGGGCACCTGAGGCGCCAATTGCGGCAAGCGCCGCGAGCGCTAAGCGTGTAAACCTTCTCATTTCTCAATCCTTTCCTTCATCTCAAGGAGAAGGGCCTGCGGAGGTCCTTTTCCCACGTGACGGCGCCAGTTTAGCATCTTTACCCCCCCCCCGTGTCAAGCACTTTCTTGCACTTTTTTTGGGGGCGGGGCGCTGCGCGCCCAGCGGACAGCGGACAGCCGACAGCCGACAGCGCGCGTGCCGCGACGGAGAGACTGGCAGCCCATTGACCGGGCTTTCCACCTCCGGCGAGCGCTTTCTCGTCTATCGACTAGCACCTATCGAAAAACGCACCCGCCCCGGGTCCGAAGTGAACTAGGCCCGGGTCGAGGGTCAACCTGGGCCTAGTTCGAGGCGAACCCGGGGCGGATGGGAGGCGAACCCGGGGCGGATGGAATTATTAAGGCCCCGGGGTTAATGGAATTATCCCCATGGGCTTAATTGAATTATCCCCCTGGGCTTAATTGAATTATCCCCGTGTGGTTAATTATCGTGGGAAGGGCGAGTGAAAGGCGCTGGCGCGGCTGTGCGGCCTGGCGGAGCAGGCCGCTGCACAACGCTTACCGGCGGCCGCCGGGACGGCGGCCTGCAAAACCTGGCGACGCAGGAGGGAAGCACGCAGGTAGCGCGAGGCGCGTAAGGGGAAACCACAAAGAAACGCAGGGGGGCCATTAAGCGTTTTGCAGTGGCCTGCTCCGCCAGGCCACTTGGGGCGGGGGCTTGGGGGCGAGGCCCCCAACGGCCCTTGCGGGGAGGCGCGGAGCGCATCCCCGCTGCGCGTGGCTGGCGTGCCTTTCGTGTGCCAACGGCCGAGGTGCCCGGAGGGCGCCTCGGCCGGGGTGGAGCGTCCCACGCTCCCGAGGTGCAGGGCGAGCAGCCCTGCCGAGGGGTGTGGGGGCAAGCCGCCCCCACAAGCTAGCCGCTAGACTAGAACTTGTAGGAGAGTTCGACGCGGCCGAAGAGGGCATCGTTGTCGTAGCCGTCGGCGAAGTAGTCGCCCTTGGAGAGGTATTCGCCGGTGAAGGCGAGGCCGGCGCCCTTGAGCCACTCCACGCCAGTGACCTTGGGGAGGTCGAGGGTGTATTTGACGGCAGCGTAGTAGCCGCGGAAGGTGCCGTAGCTGCCGCCGTGTCCGTCATCTTCGCGGACAGGGGCGAACATCGGGCCGGTCTGGAAGGTGACGCCTTGACCGTCGGCGGGCTTGAGGCCGATCTTCAGGTGCGGGTAGAGGAAGTTGGTGTAGGCGTACTTGTTGAACATCGGGGCAACGGCTTCGCCGACACCGGTCTCGCGGTTGAAGACGGGGCGCCAGGCGTTGTCACCGCGCCAGCCCTCTTCATCGCCGCTCATATACTGCACACCGAGGGTGAAGGTGGGCTTGAGGGCGAGCTTGGGGGCGTAGGTGAGGCCGCCGTAGGCCATCGCCGCGGCGAGGGAGTCGTCACCGGCCTGAACGGCGAACTCGGCTTCACCGGAGAGGGTGTCGGTGAACTTGGGCAGGAGGCGAACGCCGAGGGTGTGGGTGGTGAAGGAGGTTTCGCCCTTGGCCAGGGCCTTGGAGTGGTGGCCTTCCTCGACCTTCCAGACGTAGTAGGCTTCCCAGGGGAAGGAGTCGTTGGACTTGTCGGTGTAGTAGAGCCCGGCGCCGTATTCGTTCTGGTTGTAGCCGGTGGTGTCGTAGTCGTAGGACTTGGTGTGCTTGCTCTTGGCGTCGTGGGTCTTGCCGGCGGTGGGGAGCCAATCCTCGCGGGCCTGGTAGACGGCGAAGGCGTCGAGGGTGCGCTTGTCGGAGAACTTGAAGGTGAGGCGGGCGGCATCGAAGTTGGTGGAGCGCGAGCCGTCGCCGCCCTGACCGTCGCTGATGATGCGCTTGGCACCGAAGGCCATATCCTGGCGGCCGACCTTGACGTCGATGAAGTCGAAGAGATCGGTATACTTCAAGTAGAGGTTGTCGATAAAGAGGACGTCGGGGAAGCGCTGCTTGCCCTTGTCGCTCTCGCGGGAGTTGTAATAGCGGAACTCGTCGGCCACGCGCAGGTAGGCCTCGAGCTTGCCAGCGGTGGCCTTGCCCCAGAGGCGGGTGCGGATGCGGGCGTAGTCGGTGTGGCCCTTCTCCGTGTGCTTCTCGTCGGGGAGGTTGTTGGTGGCGTCGTAGCGGAGGCGGAGGTCGCCGCCGAAGTCCCAGGCGATGGCCTTGGACGCGTCGCTGTCGGCCGCGAAGAGCGGCAGGCCCGTGAGGAGGGCGAGGGCGAGGGATGCGGAACGTTTCATTGTCTTCTCCTTATCTGGTGAAAGAAACGCCGGCAGTATCGCACGCCTCTGTTATGGGTGTGTCGCAGAGACGTTAGAAAAGTGTGAGGAGGGAAACCACAAGGCACGCAAGGCACGCAGGTTTAGCAACCACAAAGGACACAAAGATCACAAAGGTACGCGGCAAGGCCGCGACGGAGAGACTTTTGGCCTGGGAAGGCAAGCAACAGTTTCTCGGGCCACCACGCTATCCGTCGCACGCAGTGCGAACTCTTTGTGCCCTTTGTGTCCTTTGTGGTTGCAAAAAACGCGCGGGCGCAGCGTGTGCTGCGCCCGCGCGTTGGCGAAAAGGCCGGAGCCTTACATATCCTCGGGGTTATCGCCGGAGGCGTCAGTTTCGGAGACGCCGGCGAAGGGGTCGTAGTTGTCGTCGGTCGTCTCGCCGAAGAGGGCGCTGACGGCGGCGGGCTCGGGGTCGAGGGGGTCGTCGCCGTCGTCGTCGACGGGGGCGGCGGGGGCCTGGACGGGGACGAGGTCGGAGAGGGCATCGACATCGGCCTCGCGCTCCTCGGGCGGGATCTCGATGGAGTCGGTGGAGATGCCGTTTTCGTCCTTCTTGCCGTAGACGGCGTCCATTTCGTCCTGGGAGATGGGGGTGCCCAAGGGGACCATCTTGATGTAGCGGTACATCGGGAAGCCGGTGCCGCCGGGAATGAGGTGGCCGAGGATGACGTTTTCCTTGAAGCCGCGCAGTTCGTCGACGCGGCCCATCGTGGAGGCCTCGGTGAGGACGCGGGTGGTGTCCTGGAAGGAGGCGGCGGAGATGAAGGAGTCGGTCTCGAGGGCGGCCTTGGTGATGCCCAGGAGGGCGGGCTTGCCGACGGCCGGGCGCTTGCCTTCCTGGCTCATGCGCTCGTTGGTTTCCTCGTAGACGTAGCGGGAGACCTGCTCGCCGTAGAGGAAGTCGGTGTCGCCGGGGTCTTCGATGCGGTACTTGCGGAGCATCTGGCGGATGATGATCTCGATGTGCTTGTCGTTGATCTGCACCTCTTGGAGGCGGTAGACCTGCTGGACTTCGTTGACGAGATACTTCTGGAGCTCCTGGTCGCCGCAGACTTCGAGGATTTCCTGCGGGCTGGGCGAGCCGGCGGTGAGGGGCTGGCCGAGCTTGACGTGGTCACCGGCGAAGACGACCAGCGGCTTGCTCATCGGGATGAGGTAGCGCTGGGAGAGGTTGTTGGCCTCGTCCTTGACGATGACGACGCGCTTGCCGCGCTCGTTCTCGCCGAACTCGACAGTGCCTTCGATGCCAGCGATGACGGCGACATCCTTGGGGGTGCGCGCCTCGAAGAGCTCAGCAACGCGCGGCAGACCGCCGGTGATGTCGCGGGTCTTGGTTTCGCCGCGGGGCATCTTGGCGAGGATCTGGCCGGGCTTGACGGTGTCGCCGTCGGCCACGATGACGTTGGCGCCCTGCGGGATGGTGTAGAAGCCAACGGTCTCGAGCTTGGAGAGGTCGCTGGGGAGCTTCTTGCCTTCGGGGACGGCCTTGACGATGAGGCGGGGCTGGAGCTTGGAGGAGACGTCCTTGACCATGCGGACGCGGCCGCCGGTGGCCGAGTCAATCTTGGTCTCGACGGTGATGCCTTCCTCGAAGTCTTCCTCAATGACGATACCGCCGGCGTCGGTGATGACGGGGACGGAGTGCGGGTCCCACTCGGCGATGCGGTCGCCCTTCTTGACTTCGGCGCCATTGGCGAAGAAGAGGGTGGTGCCCACCTGGATGGGATAGGTCTCGAGCTCGTCCTTGCCCTCGGCATCGGCGGTGATGGCGATGGTGCCGCGGTTGAGGACGACGACCGAGCCGTCTTCGAGGGCGACGGTGCGCAGGTCGTGGTAGTGGAGGAAGCCAGTGCGCTTGAGGACGATCTCGGAGTCGGCCGCGATGGTCGAGGCCGTGCCGCCGACGTGGAAGGTGCGCATCGTCAGCTGCGTGCCGGGTTCGCCGATGGACTGAGCGGCGATGATACCCACGGCCGTGCCGATTTCAACGGTCTTGCCGGTGGAGAGGTCGCGGCCGTAGCACTTGGCGCACATGCCGTGCTTGCAGGCGCAGGTGAGGCCCGAGCGGATGGCCACGCTCTCGATGCCGGCGGCCTCGATGGCCTTGGCCTTGGCCTCGTCGATTTCGTCGTTGGCGTTGACGATGACTTCGCCGTTCTTGCCGTAGACGGTGGAGAGGGCGGTGCGGCCGATGATGCGCTTGGAGAGCGGGAGCTTGACCTCGTTGCCCTCGACGACCGCCTCGACGGTGATGCCGGTGAGGGTGTTGCAGTCCTGCTGGGTGATGATGACATCCTGGGCAACGTCGACGAGCTTACGGGTCATGTAGCCCGCGTCGGCCGTCTTCAAGGCGGTGTCAGCCAGGCCCTTGCGTGCACCGTGCGAGGAGATGAAGTACTCGAGCACCGAGAGGCCTTCGCGGAAGGAGGCGGTAATCGGCGTTTCGATAATCTCGCCCGAGGGCTTGGCCATCAGGCCGCGCATACCGGCCAGCTGGCGGATCTGCGTGCGCGAACCACGGGCCTTAGAGTCGGCCATCATATAGATCGGGTTGATGTCCGTGGGGTTGGCGTTGTCGGTCGAGATGTTGCGCTCGATGGTCTTGTAGAGCGAATCGGCGATGCGCTCGGTGGCCGAGGACCAGATGTCGGTGATCTTGCCCTTGCGCTCGTTGTCGGTGATGACGCCCTGGCGGGACTGCTTGATGACCTTGGCGACCTCCTTCTCGGAGGCGTCGATGATCTTGTCCTTGTCCTTCGGGCGGATCATATCCTTGATGCCCATCGAGGCGCCGGACTGGCAGGCCCACTCGAAGCCGAGATCCTTGAGCTTGTCGAGCATCTCGATGGTGCGCGCGTGGCCTACGGTGCGATGGCTGATGAGGATCAGCTTGCCGAGGGTGGACTTGGTGACCTTGTCATTCCAGAAGCCCATCTCGTCGGCCCAGACCTCGTTGAAGAGGACGCGGCCAACGAGGGTGACGATCACCTTGGCGGTGGGGTCGCCGTTGACGCGCTCGGGCTTGCCGTAGTCGGGGTTCTTGAACCAAATGCGGTCGTGCACCTTCACCGCGCCGTCGTGGAAGGCCAGGAGGACCTCGTCGGTGCTGCCGAAGAGGGGGAGGCGGTCGTTGATCGGGTCGGGCTGGACCCCCTTGCCCACGGCCTTGCCGGCGTTCTTATCCGGCTGCGAGGGCACAGTGAGGAAGTAGCAGCCCAGCGCGATATCCTGGGTCGGGGTCTTGTTCGATTCGCCCGAAGCCGGCGAGAAGATGGAGTTGGTCGAGAGCATCAACAGGCGGCTCTCGAGCTGAGCTTCCACCGAGAGGGGCACGTGCACAGCCATCTGGTCGCCGTCGAAGTCGGCGTTGAAGGGCGTGCAGACCATCGGGTGGAGGCGGATGGCCTCGCCTTCGATGAGCACCGGCTCGAAGGACTGGATGGAGAGGCGGTGGAGGGTCGGCGCGCGGTTGAGCATCACCGTCTTGCCCTTGGTCACTTCTTCCAGGATGTCCCAGACCTCGCTCTTCTGCTGCTCAATCATCTTCTTGGCCGTGCGCACGGTGTGGCAGAGGCCCTTCTCCTTCAGGCGGCGGATGATGAACGGCTCGAAGAGGGTCAAGGCCATCTTCTTGGGCAGACCGCACTGGTGGAGCTTCAGGTGGGGGCCGACCACGATCACCGAGCGGCCCGAGTAGTCCACGCGCTTGCCGAGCAGGTTCTGGCGGAAGCGGCCGGTCTTGCCCTTGAGCATATCGGAGAGGGACTTGAGGGCGCGCCCGCCGGCGCCGGCCACCGCGCGGCCGTGGCGGCCATTATCGAAGACCGCGTCCACTGCCTCCTGCAACATCCGCTTCTCGTTGCGGATGATGACATCGGGGGTCTTGAGCTGGAGGAGGTTCTTCAGGCGGTTGTTGCGGTTGATGACGCGGCGATAGAGGTCGTTTTGGTCGGAGGTGGCGAAGCGGCCGCCATCCAAGGGAACGAGGGGGCGCAGATCCGGCGGGATGACCGGGAGCACCTCGAGAATCATCCACTCGGGTTTGGCCCCGGAGGCGCGAAAGCCCTCGATGATCTTCATGCGCTTGGTAATCTGCTTGCGGGTCTGCTTGGACTGCGTGGCGGCAATCTCACCCTCGAGCTTGACCATCAACTCATCGAGGTCGACCCGGCGCAGGCAGGTGCGGATGACCTCAGCCCCCATCCCGGCCTCGAAGGCCTCGGCGCCGTACTTGGCCACGGCGTCGTTGTATTCCTGCTCGGTGAGAAGCTGGAACTCCTTGAGCGGTGTCTCGCCCGGGTCGGTGACCAGGTAATCCTCGTAGTAGAGCACACGCTCGAGGACGGTGCTCTTGATGTCGAGGATCGCGCCGATGCGGCTGGGGTTGCACTTGAAGAACCAGATGTGGCTCACCGGCACGGCCAGCTCGATGTGACCCATCCGCTCGCGGCGGACGCGGGCCAGGGTCACTTCCACCAAGCAACGGTCGCAGGTCACGCCTTTGTGCTTGACGCGCTTGTACTTGCCGCAGGCGCACTCCCAGTCCTTCGTGGGGCCGAAGATCTTCTCGCAGAAGAGTCCGTCGAACTCAGGGCGATAGTTGCGGTAGTTGATGGTTTCGGGGTTCTTCACCTCGCCGTGCGACCATCCGCGGATGGTCTCGGGGGAGGCGAGGGCGATGCTCACCGCGTCGTACTGCGACGTCGGGGTCAGCTTAAACATATCCGTTCCGACATAGGCCATTGGATAAACCTCCGAAGATTAAAGGGAGAGAGAAGGGGTGTGCGTTGCCGCGCCGGTCAACGAGCCACCGGCGGACTTCTCGGCCGTCGGCTCGGGCCCGCCCAGGAGCTTCATATCCAGGCACAGGCCGCGCAGTTCGCTCACGAGCACCGAGAAGGATTCCGGCGTGCCGGCTTCCAGCGTGTTCGTGCCCTTGACAATCGTCTCGTAGATGCGGGTGCGGCCGACCACGTCGTCGGACTTGACGGTGAGCATTTCCTGCAGCGCGTAGGCCACGCCATAGGCTTCTAGCGCCCACACCTCCATCTCGCCCATACGCTGACCGCCGGCCTGCGCCTTGCCGCCCAGCGGCTGCTGCGTGACCAGCGAGTAGGGCCCGGTGGCACGCGCGTGAATCTTGTCGGTGACCAGGTGGTGGAGCTTGAGCATATAGATGGTGCCCACGACCACGCGCTGGCTGAAGGGCTCGCCCGTGAGGCCGTCGAAGAGCTGCGTCTTGCCGTCGGGGCTGATCCACGGGACGGTGCCAGGCTCAGTGTTCTCTTCCTGGTGCTTGCGGGCCTTGGCCAGCAGGTCGTCAATCTCGCTTTCCAGGCAGCCATCGAAGACCGGCGTCTTGACGTGCATCCCCAGCTCGGAGCAAGCGCAACCCAAGACCGTCTCGAAGAGCTGGCCCAGGTTCATACGCGAAGGCACGCCCAGCGGGTTGAGCACGATGTCCACCGAGCGGCCGTCGGGCAGGAAGGGCATATCGCAATCGGGCAGAATGCGCGAGACGACACCCTTATTACCGTGGCGGCCGGCCATCTTGTCACCCACCGAGAGGTTTTTCTTCTCGGCGATGAAGACGCGCACGCTCTTGACCACGCGGTCCTCGTCCACCAGCCCCTCGCCGCCAACGCCCTCGATCCCAATCATATCGAGTTCGGCGAACTTCGGTGCGAAGCTCTCGAGCACGCTATCGATCTGCTCCTGGTAGGTCTTGTGGTCCACCGGCGCGATGTGGTCGTGCGCGGCGGCCAGCTTGGCGAGCAGGTTCTTGGTCACCTTGCGGTTCTTCGGGATGATGATGGCACCCGTCTCGCTGTCGCAGATATCCACGATGAACTTCTCGTTTAGGAAGCGGTCGCTGAAGGCCTTGGCCATCTCGTCGATCAACTGCTCCTCGCGGCGCTTGCGCTGTTCCTCGATACGCCGGGCCTCGGCCTCGGGCGAGGTGCCCTCTTCGGTGGTTGCCAAGTAGGCTTCCACGCTATCGGCCAGCCCTTCGAGGCCCTTAGCCGGCTTGGCCTTGCGCTTCTGAGCGGCGGAGGCATCGGCGTTCGTCACGCGCACATCCATCACGATGCCCTTAGTGCCGGGCTGAACCTTGAGGGAGGTGTCGCGCACGTCGGCGGCCTTTTCGCCGAAGATGGCGCGCAGCAGGCGCTCTTCGGGGGCCAACTCGGTCTCGCTCTTCGGGGTAATCTTGCCCACGAGAATGTCGCCGGGTTTGACCTCGGCACCCACGCGCACCACACCATCGTTATCGAGGTTGCGGAGCATATCGTCGCCGACATTGGGGATGTCGCGCGTAATCTCTTCGGGGCCGAGCTTCGTGTCGCGCGCGCTCACCTCGCAGGTCTTGATGTGAATGGAGGTGAACTTGTCATCCTTCACGCAGCGTTCGTTGATGAGGATAGCGTCCTCGAAGTTGAAGCCGCGCCACGGCATAAAGGCCACGAGCAGGTTCTTGCCCAGCGCCAGCTCGCCCTCGTCGGTGGCCGGGCCGTCGGCCAGGGTCTGCCCCTTAACCACTGCCTGCCCCAGTTTCACAATCGGCTTCTGGTTCACGCAGGTGCCGGCGTTCGAGCGGCGGAACTTCTCCAGCACATAGCGCTGGCAGCCGGCCACCTTCTCACCCTTGCGCACACGCGGCGGGCACTTGCCGTCCTTGGAGACCACAATCTCCGTGGCCGACACGTAGGCCACAATGCCATCTTCCTCGGCCAGCACCGTCACGCAGCTATCGGAGGCGGCGATGCCCTCCAAGCCCGTACCCACGCGCGCCCGCTCGGTCTTCATCAGCGGCACGCCCTGGCGCATCATGTTCGCGCCCATCAGCGCGCGGTTCGCGTCGTCGTGCTCCAGGAAGGGAATCAACCCGGCGGCAATCGAGATCACCTGCATCGGGCTCACGTCCATCAGGTCAATCTCATCGGGCGAAGCCGTGGTAAACTCGCCCTGGCGGCGGACCTTCACCGTGGACTTCACGAAGCGCCCCTGCTCATCGAGCGGCGCGTTCGCCTGGGCGATGACGTGCTTCTCCTCCTCGTCGGCGTCGATATAGGCAATCTCGTTGGTGACCTGCCCCTTCTTCACCACGCGGTAGGGCGTCTCGATGAAGCCATACTCGTTAATCTTCGCGTAGATGCCCAGCGAGGAAATCAAGCCGATGTTCGGACCTTCCGGCGTCTCAATCGGGCAA
>JBJFFT010000012.1:0-11598 GCA_051891975.1 Candidatus Spyradenecus sp.
GCCTCCTCACACCCGTCACCGGTGCCCTCGTCCACAACCTCGGCTCACTAATTGTCATCCTCAACGCCGCCTGCCTCGGCACCCACCGCGCCCTGCGCCACATC
Organism: Candidatus Spyradenecus sp.; assembly: GCA_051891975.1. Lineage (GTDB taxonomy): Bacteria > Verrucomicrobiota > Kiritimatiellia > RFP12 > DVOR01 > Spyradenecus. The sequence goes on from JBJFFT010000012.1 coordinate 105, forward strand.
CCCTAAAAAGCAAGACGCGCGGCCAAGGCCGCGCGTCGGTGTCTAAATTAGCGGAACCAGCGCTTCTTCTTCGACTATGGTGCCGGAGGCGTAGTTCCCTGCTCGGGGAGCGGCTTGCCATCACGCAGCGCCAGAAGCGCCTCCTGCGTTAAGCGCGCCGGTTTGCCCTTCCAGACCACCTTGCCCTCGCGCACGGCAAAGGCAAAGGGAATGACCTTAAACGGCACAAGCTGATGAACCTTTCCCTCGCGGTCAATCACCATATCATAGGTCGGCGGCACCGGCTGAGCAGCCAGGAAGGTTTTAATCTCCTCGGCCGACTTCTTGTCGCCAACATTCACGCCAATGATACGAACCTGCTTGTCCTTCAGCGCCTTGTGCAGTTCCTCCATGTGCGGCATCGCCGCGCGGCAGGGTCCGCACCAGGTGGCCCAACACTCAATCACCGTCAGCTCGCCCTGCTTCCAGGCCTTAGGCGCTTGACCCCTCACCCACTCTTTCGGCAACGCCGTCACGGGGAACTCAACCTCCTGCGCCTGCACGGCAACCGCCAGGCCAAGAGCCAACAATAGGCAACTTATTTGCTTCTTCATAGTGGCAGTATAACACACCCTGCACAGTCCGTCGAGCAAAACAACAGCACCCTCAGGAATTGCACTGGCGGGCGTAGACACAAACGGCCGGCTCCCCGGCACGCGCCCCCCACCGGCAATTCGCACGCTATCAACGGATTGCGCACGCCCAAAGTCCCTCGCGCAGATAGACGCACCGACCGGCCGCGTCGAAGTAAGCAAAGGCCGGCAAATTGGCCAACTCCAGCCGCCACGCCTGCTGCTCCTGCCACTTGGCGCGCACCGCATCGGTGACCACCTCCGGCTCATCCACCTCCACCATCGTCACCCCCACCTGCGCAGCAAAGTCCGGCGCACGCCACGCCTCGACAAAAGGCGCCTCCGCCGAACACCAGTCCGAGCCGGTATACAACACCGCCGTCTGCGCCGCCCCCCACGCCCCCCACCCGAGCGCCACCGCCAACCCAAACCATTTGCCAATTGTCCTCATACGCAATCCTTTCTCAATACGCCTCTATTATAGCCCCTCTCCCCGCCACGCAACAGCAAAAACCGCGCCCCCTACTCCCCTGCATACAACTGTACGCAGAGGGCAAAAGCCGTACCCCACCGTACAGCCCGCACCATACCCTAAAAAAGGTAGGGCCTACCTCGAAGTGACCTAGGGCCTACCTCGACTCGACCTAGGGCCTACCTCGACCCGAGGTAGGGGCGGATAAAAATGTAAAAAGCCCGAGCACCGATTATCCCCCCGCCCGAGGCCAACTATTAAGTCCCCCACTTATTGGAATTAAGAGGTGCTCTTAATTCAATTAAGTGGTGCTGTTAATTCAATTAAGAGGCCCTCTTAATTGTTCTGCCGCAGGCGAGTGCAAGGAGAGGAGGCGGTAGGGGATGGTTCCTGGGACTGTTATTAAAGGTTTCGCAGTGGTTTGCTCCGCCAGTTCGCCCAAGGTGGAGGGACTTTGGGGAGCGACGCGTTTACGAACAATTCGGCACGGGGCCATATCTATTCTCTCTCGGCTTATATGTTCGGTAAAGTCAAATCAGAGGGGGAATCCAGCCAATGAGCCAACCACTCACTGCTCACCGCGCGATTGTGCTATACTGATGGCGTTATGCTTACACAGGCGAAGTTGGATCAAGTGATGGCGGGCTTTGGGGCGCTCCGGTGGCGGGCGCCGCAGCGGACGCTGTTGGAGTTGGCTGGAAGTGGCGCGGAGGGGGTGTGGGGAGCGCTCCGGTTCTTTATTGACACGCGCGCGGCGCACGGTTTGGGCGACCTGGTGCTGGGGGCGTTGTTGCGCTCGGTCAAGGGCGAGATGGAGGGGCGGCCGCGGCAGGTGGTGGCTTGTACGCGCGTGGCGGGGGCGCTGCGGGTAGAGACGCGCCTTTCGCGGCTCTGGATTCTGCCGGCGGATCATCCGTGGACGGCGGCGGATTGTCCGCGCGATGAGCACAAGCGCTACAACGCGGTGCTCCGTTGGGGGACGGAGGAGGCGGCTACGGGCGAGCACGCGGTGGCGTATGGGGTCTTTGCCGCGCAGGTGAAGCGCTTTTTGCCCGGGGCGATTGAGCGGCTGGACCGCGCCTGGGGGCAACCGTTTTTGGATTGGCTGGGGGCCGTGGCGCGCCTGGCCGGAGGAGGCGAAGCAATGAAGGATTTGAATGACGCGTTGAAGTTCTACGACCGCAACCGCGAGAAGATCGAGTCGCTCCTGCAGTTCCGCGCGGAATTGCAGGAGGAGTCGGAGGGCTTTGCGCGGCGGTTGGAGGCGAAGTTGCGCGCGGGCGGGGTCGGCGACGGGCTGACCTTGGTCGATGGGCGCATCTTCCGCTATGCGCGGCAGGTGAAGGTGGGGGGACGCGCGGTGGTGATGGGCATTGAGGTGGAGGTGGCCCTCGAGCGTTTGGCGCTCCACGTCGAGCCTGTGGTGGTGCGCGATGTGGAGACGCGCCGGCGGCCGAACTCCGACGAGGCGGCTGAGCTGCTCGCCAAGACCGCGCTGCCGCCCCTGGCCGGCGACCGGCGAATTAACCCCGACAATCCCGAAGCGCTGGCCTATCAGGCGCTAAAGTCTCTCTTCCAGAACGCGGCCGAGGCGCTTGCGGCCGTGCGCGGCTAACGCCAAGAGGAGGCAGCAGACGATGTTTGCCTTCCCGTGGGCCTTTCTCCTCTTCCTGCCCTGGGGCTGGTGCTGCTGGCGGATGCTCCGCCGGGCGCGCACGCCGGGGGCAGTCTTCGCCTCGGCCTCGACGCGCTTTGGCGCGCAGCGGCCCACCTGGCGCCAGCGTGCGTGCCGGGTGTTGCCCTTGGTGGCGTGTCTGGGGCTGGCGAGCCTCATCGTTGGCGCGGCCGGACCGCGCACGCAGTTGGCGCGGGAGGTGCAGTCGGCCGACGCGCTGGCGGTGATGATGGCGGTGGACAGCTCCGGCTCGATGCGCGCGTTGGATTTGAGCGAGGGGCGCAACGATGCCACGCGGTTGGACGTGGTCAAGCGCCTCTTCCGGCAGTTCGTCGAGGAGCGCGGGGATGACCTCATCGGCCTGGTCACCTTTGGCGGCTACGCCAGCGTGCGCTCGCCCCTCACGGCCGACCATCGTGCCCTCCTGCACACCCTCGAGGGGGTGGAGATCCCCGGCGAGAGCGATGACCGCTTCGCCACCGAAGATGAATTGATGACGGCGATTGGCGACGGCCTCTCGGTCTGCCTCCTGCGCCTCAAAGACGCCGAGCCCAAGACCAAGGTGGTCATCCTCCTCTCCGATGGGGAGAGCAACGCCGGCGCGGTCACCCCGGCCGAAGCCGCCGAAGCCGCCAAGACCCTCGGCGTGCGCGTCTACACCATCGGCGCGGGCTCCACGGGCATCGCGAAGGTGCGCGCGACGGACCGCTTCGGCAACACCGGGCTCTTCGATGTGCAGACCGTCCTCGACGAGACCACCCTCCGGGAGATTGCCCAGACCACCGGCGGCATCTACGCCAACTGCCGCTCGCCCCAACAGTTGGCGGACTTCCTGCGCCGCATCTCGGAGCTAGAGACCACCCGCGTGGAGCGGCGGATCTTCGCGCGCTACCGCTCGCACGCCCGGCCGTGGCTCCTGGGCGGCCTCCTCGCCCTCGGCGCGAGCGCCTTCGCCCTGGCCATCCTCATTCGGAGACCGCTCTAATGCAAGAACCTGCCCTGACCCTCGCCGACCTCCGCCACGCCTTCGAAGAACTCCTCACTCGTCTGCCGCTCAAAACCCTGGAGCCCTTCGCCCGCCGCAAGCAGCTCCTGGGCGGCGGCTACCGTCCGGGCAACGCCAAACTCCTCTGCGCACTGGTCGCCAACGCCCTGGGGCCGCGTCTGCTCACCTACGATGCCGAGCTGGCCGCCCTGGTGCGCACGCACGACCCGGTCTCGCGCCTACTGGCGATGCTCTCGCGCGAGGTGCTGGAGGACCGCGCGGTCCAGTTGATGGCCTTCTTCGGCAAGGCGCCCTTCCTCCTTGGGCTGCTGATGGATCCGCGCGAGGACGTGCGCGCCAAGGTCGAGCCGCGCCTGGCCTCCACCGCCGCCGAACTCCCCGCTGCCGAGACGGCCCGCGACCTCCTGGCCCAGGCCTTCTCGCCCATCGTCGCCCTCGGCGCGGCCGCCCCCGCCTCCGCCGCCAATCGCGAGACCATCGCCGAACTGCGCAAGCAGATCGAGGAGACCGAGAAGAAGGCCCGCCGCGACCGCCGCGAACTCGAGGAGAAACATCTGGCCGAGGGACGCGAGGTCAAAAGCCGTATCGCCACGATGCAGTTCAATATCGACGAGCGCCAGAAGAAGATCGACACCCTCACCGCCGAGCTCGATCGCACCCGCGCCACCCTCGAAGCGCGCGCCCGCACCCTCGCCTCCGCCCGGCGCATCGAGAGCCTCCGCCCCTGGCTCGAGCCGGCCCAGGCCGTCGAAGACAAACTCGCCGAGCCCGGCTCCAAGGACCTCCTGGCGCGTACCCGAAAGGCCCTCGACCAACAGGCCTTGCTCGACCGCGCCAGCGCCCGCCGTGCCGAGCTCCAGTCCCGCGTGGAGGCCCTCGAACTCGCCCTGGGCGATGCCACGCGCGCCCTCGCCGCCGCGCTCAATCCCGCCCCCGACCTCGTCGCCTGCCGCGCCGAACTCGAGGCCGCCTGCCACGAACTGCGCGCCACCCTTCACCTTCCCGAGCCCGAAACGCCCCTTGAGCGCGACCTTCAAGCGCGGATCGACGCGCTCACCCCCGAGACTGTCAGCGATACCGCCAATCTCCTCACCCTTACCGAGCGCCTCGGCCTCCTCCCCCGCGAGCGCGCCGGCGAACTTCGTACCCGCCTCCGTCAGCGCGCCAACGCCCCCACCCTCGCCGGCGAGTTGCAGGATAAAGACGCCCCCACCGGCCCCAACGCCATCGAGCAGCGCAACCCCCTCCTGGCCGCCGCCCTCCAAGGTCGCCAGCCCCTCCTCCTCTTCCTCGACGCACACAACATCCTCAACGGCCTCTCGCGCTACAAGCAGCGCCGCGGCACCGCCGTCACCCACGAAGACGCCCGCAAGGCCCTCGAGCACGACATCGCCCGCCTCCTCGCCAACCTCCCTCTCCTCCACGCCCACCTCGTCTGGGATGGCGGCACGCGCTCGGACTTCACCCGCGCCCAGAACCTCACCGTCCACTACTCCGGCGGCGAAGGCGACCACCGCGCCGACCGCTATATCCTCGACCAACTCTCCTTCTTCCGCGAGAACGCCCCCGACCTCCCCCGCCTCCTCGTCTCCGACGACAACGACTTCTGCGCCGAAGCCCGCCGCCTGGGTGCCACCACCTGCCGCCTCCACGACTTCGATGCCTTCCTCCCCTTCTAACCGCCGCACGCGCGCAGATTAGCGGAAACGGAGGGGGAAGAGGGAGAGGATGGACTGGAACTCGGCGCGGGTGCGGGTGAGTTTGAGGCTGTTCCAGAGGCGATCGCCGTGGAGGAAGGAGGGGGCGAGGTAGGACCAGAGTTCCTTGAGGTGGCCGATGAGCGCGTGCTCGCCGGGTGCGTCGGCGGCAATCGCCTCGAGGAGGGTCTGGTGCCAAGCTTGGAAGCGGGCAATGTCGCGGGTGTCGCGGCCGGCGCGAAGGCTTTCAACGAGGAAGGGGTTGGCCACCAGGCCGCGGCCAATCATCCAGCGCGAGAGGGAGGGGAAGCGGGCGGTGAGGCGGTCGAAGTCGGCGAGGGTGCGCAGGTCGCCATTGTAGACGAGCGGGAGGGGGCACGCTTCGGCAATGCGCGCGAAGGCCTCGAGGTCGACGGCGCCTTCATACATCTGGCGGGCGGTGCGGGGGTGGAGGCAGAGTTCGCGCAGGGGGTAGCGGCAGATGAGCGGGAGGCGCTGGGCCAGGAGGTCCGGCGTGTCGAGGCCCAGGCGGACCTTGAGGGAGAAGTGGCCGGGGCCGAGAACCTCGCAGCCAACCTCGAGGAGGGCGGCGAGCGTTGCTTCATCGCGCAGGAGTCCGGCGCCGCGGCCCTTCTTGGCCACGAAGGGCCAGGGGCAGCCGGCGTTGAGGTCGACATCGGCATACCCGAGGGCCTGCATCGCGCGGAGCATCACGCGCAGCTGTTCGGGGTCCTTGCCGATAATCTGCGGAATGAGGGGGAGGCCGGCGGGCTGGCGCTCGGGGAGGACGCTGCGCAGAAGCTCGGGCTTGACGCGCGTACCGGGGACGGTGGCGATGAAGGGGGCCACGGCGAGGTCGAGTCCGCCGAAGTGTGTGCAGTAGGCCTGACGGAAGGCGAGGTCGGTGACACCCCGCAGCGGGGCGAGGATGAAGGTGTGTTCGGCCACGGTTAGAGTCCGGCGAAGGGATTGTTGCGGAAGGTGTCGGACCGGCCGCGATCGGGGCGCGGAGCGTGAGGGCGGCCTTGCGCCGGGCGGGGGGCGGGGGCGCTATGGCCGCGCCGGGGCGCGCCGGAGCGCTTCTCGCTGCGCGCCGAGAGGGAGATGCGCTTGCGCCCAAGGTCAACATCGAGGACGCGGACGGTGAGTTTGTCGCCGGCTTTGACGACCTGCGCCGGGTCGGAGACGTAGTGATCGGCGAGTTCGGAGACGTGGACGAGACCATCTTGGTGGACGCCGATGTCGACGAAGGCCCCGAAGGCGGTGACGTTGGTGACCACGCCCTCAAGCTTCATCCCCGGGCGGACATCCTCGATGGTGCAGACATCCTCGCGGAAGGCGGGGGGCTCGAAGGTCGCGCGAGGGTCGCGGCCGGGCTTGCGCAGTTCGTCGAGAATGTCCTTGAGGGTCAGGGAGCCGACCTCGGCGCTCTCATACTGCGCGGCGCGAATCTTGCCGACGGCCTCGGCGTTGCCCACGAGCGCGGCAAGGTCGAGCCCGGCATCGGCGGCCATTTGGCGGACGAGGGCGTAGCGTTCGGGATGGACGGCCGAGCGGTCGAGCGGGTTTTCGCTCTCGCGAATGCGCAGGAAGCCGGCGCACTGCTCGAAGGTCTTGGCGCCCAAGCCGGGGACTTGAAGGAGTTCGCTGCGGCTCTTGAAGGCGCCGTGCTCGTTGCGGTAGTCGACGATGCGCTTGGCGAGCGCCTGGCCGATGCCCGAGACGCGGGTTAGGAGGGGGGCGCTGGCGGTGTTAAGCTCCACGCCCACGCGGTTAACGCAGGAGACAACCACCTCATCGAGCTTCGTGGCCAGGAGGGATTGGTTGACATCGTGCTGGTATTGGCCCACGCCAATAGCCTTGGGGTCGATCTTCACCAGTTCGGCCAGGGGGTCCTGCAAGCGCCGGCCGATGGAGATGGCGCCGCGGACGGTGAGGTCGAGCTCGGGGAACTCTTCGCGCGCCACCTCGCTGGCGGAGTAGACCGAGGCGCCCGCTTCGCTCACCGGCACCACGATAACCTCGGTGTGCTCGGTCTGGCGCAGGAAGCGGCGGACGAACTGTTCGGTCTCGCGGCCGGCCGTGCCGTTGCCAACGGCGATGGCGTAGGGCTGGGCCTTGGCGATGAGCTTCATCAGGGTGACGGTAGCCTCGATTTCGCGCTGGGGGCCCTGCGAGGGGTAGATGGTGGCATTCTCGAGGAACTTGCCGGTGGCGTCGAGGGTGACGCACTTGCAGCCGGTGCGCAGACCCGGGTCGATACCCAGCACCGGCCGCTCGCCGAGGGGCGACTGCAAGAGCAGGTGGCGGAGGTTCTCGGCAAAGACTTCAACGGCCGCGCGGTCGGCCTGCTGCTTGAGTTCAACGGCCACATCCAGCTCCACGCTCGGGGCCAACAGGCGCTTGTAGGCCTCCTGTGCGGCCAAGCGGAGCTGCCCGGCCCAGGGGCTGGCCTCCTGCCAGGCAAAGACCTCCAAGGCCTTCGCGATGGTCGGCTCGCCATCAACTTCCAGCGCCGAGCGCAGGACGCCCTCGGCCTCGCCGCGCTTGATGGCCAGGAAGCGGTGCGAGGGGATGGAGGCAATCGCTTCGGAGAAGTCGTAATACTGCTCGAACTTTGTCGGCTGCTCGGGGAGCGGCTCGACGGCCTCCGAGCGGACCGTGCCGTGCTCGGCGAGGTAGGCACGGGCAAAGCCGCGCACCTCGGCGTTCTCGGCAATCTGCTCGGCCACAATGTCGCGCGCGCCCTTCAAGGCGGCGGCGACATCGGGCACCTCCTTGGCCGCGTCGACAAAGGCCTCGGCATCAATCTCCGGAGCGCCCTGCGAACCTTGCAGCAGGATGAGGTCGGCGAGCGGCTCGAGGCCGCGTTCGCGGGCAACCATTGCGCGGGTCCGGCGTTTGGGGCGATAGGGCAGGTAGAGATCTTCAAGGGCCGTGCGGGTGGTGCAAGCAAGGATTTGGGCCTTGAGTTCGTCAGTGAGTTTGCCCTGCTGGATGATGGAGGAGAGGATGGCTTCGCGGCGGGCCTCCAACTCGCGGTGGTAGGCCAGGCGCTCTTGAATGGCACCAATCTGCACCTCATCAAGGTTGCCGTGGACCTCCTTGCGGTAGCGCGCGATGAAGGGGACGGTGCACCCTTCGGCCAAGAGTTTGGCCACGGCGGCGACCTGCCGGGGGGAGATGTTCAGTTCCGCGCCAATGCGGTCGCAAAAGTCGGGCGCGTTGTCCGGGGAGAGGGGGGCAAGGGGCATAACGGAGGGTCTGCGAGGGGGAGGATGAGGCGAAAGGGGAAATAACAAAAGGCCCCTCGGCCACGGCGAACCGCGGCGGCGAGGGGCGTTTAGGCGTGGCCGAACTTAGCCAATCTGCACGTCGGCCTGACGGCGGAGGGTGGCCACGTGGTCGGAGACGGCCTGGCCGCGCTTGGCGTGGAGGAGGAAGTCGCGCACCTGGTCGTGGATTTCCTCGAGGGCGGGCTTGTGGCCGGGCTCCTCGCCGGTCTTAACGATGATATGGTAGCCAAACTGCGTCTCAAGGATCTCCGAGACGGTGTTGAGGGCAATGGTGAAGGCGACCTCCTCGAAGGGCTTGACCATCATCCCGCGGCCGAACCAGCCGAGCGAGCCACCGTTGCTCTTGCCGCTGGGGCAATCGGAGTGGGCCTTGGCTTCGTCGGCGAAGGTGCTCTCGCCCTTGACGATGCGCTCGCGAATGGCGGCGAGCTTGGCCTTGGCGGCGGCCTTGGCCTCGGCCGTCTCCTGCTCGGGCTTGATGAGGATGTGCTGGGCCAGGACACGCGGCTGGGTCTCGTATTCCTCGCTGTGCTCGGCGTAGTGCTTGGCAATCTCCTCCTCGGTGGGGGGCGGGACTTCGCCGCAGACCTGATCGATGAGCTTGCTGATCATCGCGCCCTGGCGGAGCTCCTGCTTGAAGGCCTCGACGGTCATCCCCTGGGCCTCGATGGCCTTGACGAGTTTGTCGCGGTCGCCGCCGAACTGGCCGATGTAGGTCTCGAACTGCGCGTCGAGCTCGGCGTCGGTGACAGGGATGTTCAGGCGCTTGGCCTCGTTGATGAGGAGCTTAGTGCCGATCGCCTGGTCGAGCGCGCGGGCTTGGAGGACCTGCAACTGCTGGCGAATCTGCTGCTCGGGCAACCCCTGCTGCTGGTAAAAGTGGATCAAGCGCTGCAACTCAAAGTCCACCGCCTCCTGCGGAATCGGCTCGCCATTGACCGTTGCGACAATCTTCTCTGCCATAATCTCTGCTTCCTTCTCTGTGGATATGCATCTGCGTGGGAACAAAAGTGCGCGCAGTATAGCATATTTGCTACAATGGGCGTATGACAACGCTTGAAACGCTCCGTCCCCTCTTGGCCGAACTCCTCGGTCAGCCGATGCCCCCGCTCACCCGCCAGACCCCCTTCCGCGACCTGCCGGGGTGGGACTCCGTGGCCCACCTGGCGATGCTCCTGAGCCTCGAACGCCGCCTGGGCGTGGCCTTTAGCGCCAAGCAGCTGACCTCCCTCAACACCGTCGGCGACCTGCTCGACGCCCTCCCCTAAGGTCTCCCTCCGATGAACCAAGCAGAACTCCTCGGCGAATTGGCCGACATCCTCGGCGCCACCGCTCCCCTCACCCCCGAGACCCCCCTCGAAGCGCCCCTCACCTGGGACTCGATGGCCCTCCTGGCCTACCTCGCCTTCCTGCGTTTCCGCTTCAACATCACCCTCCCGGGCACCTCCTGCGCCGCCTTCCGCACTGTGGCCGACCTCCTGGCCCCCATCCCGAACGAGATTTAACCGTGCTCTCCGCCTTCTCCGGCCTGCGCCTCGACGCGCTCGCCTGCGCCCTCCCCGCCCACTGCCGCCCCCTCGAAGACTTCATCCCCCAGTTTGGCGCTGACAAGGTCGCCCGCTTCCGTGAAGTCGCCGGCATTGACACCCTTCCCACCGCCCTCCCTGGCCAGACCACCGCCTCGATGGCCGAAGCCGCCGCGCGCGACCTCATCGCCGCCGGGCGCCTCAACCCCCAGCGCGTGGGCCTGCTCCTCTTCATCTCCCAGACCCCCGAGGCGCGCGCCCCGGCCACCGCCGCCCTCCTCCAGCACCGCCTCGGCCTCGGCGAAGCCTGCCTGGCCCTCGACCTCAACCAAGGCTGCTCCGGCTTCCTCCTCGGCCTCCTCACCGCCGCGCACTTCCTCCAAAACCCGGCCCTCTCCCAGGTCCTCATCCTCGGCGGCGACACCCTCTCGCGCCTCGTCGACCCCGCCGACCCCGCCACCGCGATGCTCTTTGGCGACGGTGCCTTCGCCGCCCTCGTCTCGCGCGATGAGGCCGCCGAGCCCTGGCGCTTCCTCGCCGCCACCGCCGGCAGCAACGCCATTCAAATCCCCCTCGCCGCCCCCTTCTCAATGGCCGGTACCGATGTCTTCAACTTCACCATCACCCGCGTCCCCGAGCAGATCCAAGACTTCCTCGGCCGCACCCACACCTCCCTCGCGGACTTCGACCTCCTCCTCCTCCACCAGGCCAACGCCTTCATCGTCCGCCAAATTGCCCGCCTCCTCCGCCTGCCGCCGGAGAAAGCCCCCTGCCTGATGAGCCAGCGCGGCAACACCTCCTCGGCCTCCCTCCCCCTCCTCTGCTGCGACCTCGCGCCCACGCTTCCCCCCGGCCCCAAACACCTCCTCCTCTCCGCCTTCGGCGTCGGCCTCTCCTGGCTCACCGCCTCCCTCTCCTTCGACTTCTCCAACTGCCTCCCTCTCCGCCGCCTCTAATCCCCCACCCCGCCGCCGCCTCTAATCCTCCGGCCCTAGACCAATTAATAAGTCCCCCACTTATTGGAATTAAGAGGGCCTCTTAATTGTTCCCCTCGCCCCGAGCCCAAATCGAAGTAGCCCCTAGGTCACTTCGAGGTAGGCCCTAGGTCGAGGTGAGGTAGGGCCTAGGTCGAGGTGAGGTAGGGCCTAGGTCGAGGCGAGGTAGGGCCTAGGTCGAGGCGAGGTAGGGCCTAGGTCGAGGCGAGGTAGGGC
>JBJFFT010000013.1:0-11567 GCA_051891975.1 Candidatus Spyradenecus sp.
GATGAAGACGCGTGAAGAGTTGTTCGAGGCCATCAAGCAGATTTTGGTGGATGAGTTCGAGTGCGATGCCGCGGCGGTGACGCCCGAGGCGCAGATCTTCCAGGATTTGGACCTGGATAGCATTGATGCGGTGGACTTGATGGTGCGCTTGCAGCGGATGACCGGGCTGCGCGTCAAGGCGGAGGACTTCAAGCAGATCCGCACGCTGGGCGATGTGGTCGATGTGGTCGAGCGGCTGCTCAAGGAACAAGGGCTGATGCCCTAAGCGCGCGCGGGCGAATGAGGGCGCGGCAAGCGGGGAGCAGACTGGGAAAGGGTCTGGCCGGCGTGGCGAAGGTCGCGCTGGGCGTGGGGGTGGTATGGGCGATTTACCTGCTGCGCGCAAGCCGTTGGGGGCAACTCTCGCGGCTCTATCCGGTGGTGGTGAGCGGGGAGATGTTGGGGGCCTTTGCCTGGTCGCTGCGGCAGGGGGCAACGCCCCTGGTCGAGCGCTTTGCGCGCAAGTTTGAGAAGCAGCCGTTGAATGCGCGGGGCGTGGCCTACTGCCGGCGCGTGACCTGGGCGTGGGTGCTCTTTCTGAGCGCGCATGTGGGCGTGACGGTGGCCACGCTGTGGGCGAGCGCCGAGGTCTGGGCCCTCTATAATGGGGCCATCGCCTATGGGCTGATGGGGCTGATGTTCGCCGGGGAGTGGCTAATTCGGAGGCGTGTGCGCCGTGGATAAGCAAATTGAGTTTCGCACCTCGGGTAGCACCGGGGCCCCGAAGGTGATTGCCAAGCCGGAGGCAACGCTCCTGGCAGACGCCGCAATGCTCGCGCAGCACTTCGCCGATTGGTTCGCCGGGGAGGAGCCGCCGCGCGTGCTGGCCACCATCTCGCGCGAACACATGTACGGCATGCTCTGGCTGAAGTACCTGATGGCCGCAGCGGGCAGCCCCGAGGTGCGCCAGGTCGCCACCCCCGAAGCGCTCCTCGCCGAACTGCAACCGGCCGCCAACGCGCGCACGACCCTCCTTATCACCACCCCCTCTTTCCTGGCCGAGTTCCTCAACCACCCCCTCAGCGCGCAAGTGCCGCCCGCCGTGCGCGCAGTGGTCACCTCCGGCAGCCTCCTCTCGGCAAAGCTCTCCGCGCGCGCAACAGCTGCCTTCGGGGTCTGCCCCACGGAGATCTACGGCTCCACAGAGACCGGCAGCGTGGCCTGGCGCCAGCAAACGCAGGGCGAAGCGTGGACCCTCTTTGCCGGCGTAGAGGCCGAGGCCACGGCCGAGGGCGTTGCCGTGCGCTCGCCCTTCTGCCTGGGGGGCGCGTGGACCTTGCGCGATGGCGTGGTCTTCGAGCCCGAGAACCCTCGGCGCTTCCGCCTCCTGGGCCGGCAAGATCGGCGCGTCAAGGTGCTTGAGCAGTGGGTCGACCTGCCGGAAGTCGAGGCCGCCCTCGCCGCGCATCCGTGGATCGAGGCAGCGGCCGCCTTCCCCTCGGGCGAGCGCATCACGCGGATTTGGGTCCTAACCGTGCTAACGGAGGCCGGACGCGAGGCGCTCCTTGCCCAAGGCTACGGTGCTGTTCAGCGCACCCTGCGTAGCGCCTGGCGCCAGGCGGGGCTGACGGAGGTGGCGATCCCCCGGCGCTGCCGCTTTGTCCACGCCCTGCCCTACAACGCGCGCGGCAAGTTGGCCGTGGCTGACCTCCAGCGCGCAGCCGCCGGCGCGTGGCCGCAGCCAGTCATCGAGGGGCTGACGCGAAGCGAGAACACCTTGGACCTACGCGCGGCCTTCCCGGCGGACCATCCCTTCTTCGCCGGTCACTTCCCCAACTTTGCAATCCTGCCCGGCGTGGCGCAGCTCATCTTCGTGCGCAGCTGGATCCGCCAGGCCTTCGGGGTCCTAGCCGATGGCGGGGCCACGCAGCTTAAGTTCCGCCAGGTGGTCCGCCCCGGCCAGTGGCTCACCTTGCACATCGACCGCGCGGGGGCGACCTTCTCCTTCACCCTCTCGCACGGCAGCGAGGTCTGCGCCTCGGGCAAACTGGCGGAGGCGCAGCCGTGAGCGACTTCCGCCCGGTCTGGCTCCTGCCCTGCTACCGCCACGGCGAGGCCCTGGCCAAACGCCTCCCCGCGCTCTGCGCCACCGGCGTGCCGGTCTGGGTGGTCGATGACGGCAACGAGCCGCCGCTCGCCTTCGCGCCGGTGCCGGGGGGCGAAGTGCACATCGTTCGGCGCGAGCGCAACGGGGGCAAGGGCGCGGCGCTCCTGACCGGGGCCCAAGCCGCCCTGGAAGCCGGCTTCACCCACGCCTTGCAGCTCGATGCCGACGGCCAGCACAACCTAGAAGATGCCCGGGGGCTCATTGCCGCCGCGGCCGCCGAGCCTGAGACCCTGCACTCGGGCTATCCCCTCTTCGGGCCGGAGGTGCCCAAGGCGCGGCTGAAGGGCCGCAACCTCACGCGCTGGATGATTCGCCTGGAGACCGGTCTGCGCCAGGAGGATGGTCAGTGTGGCTGCCGGGCCTACCCCTTGGCTAAGCTCCTGGAGGTGGCCAAGCACATCCGTGGGCGGCGGATGGACTTTGATATCGAGGTCATTGTCCGCTGGGCCTGGGCGGGGGGACGTATCAAGCCCTTCCCGGTGCGCGTGGCCTATGTGCCTGGCGGAGTCTCGAACTTTCGGATGGTGCGCGACAATATGGCCTTCGTGCGCCTGCACACCAAGCTCCTGGCCGAACGCCTCTGCCGTCTGCTTTTCCGAAGGAGGGCGCAATGAAAACCTTTGCCTACGCCTTGCGCGTGCCGTTCTACGACGTGGATAGTATGCGCGTGGTCTACCACGGCAACTACGTCAAGTATCTTGAGGAGGCGCGCTGTGCCTACTTCGAGGCACAGGGACTGACCTATTGCGATATGGAGGCGGCGGACTTCCTGCTGCCGGTGGTCTCGCTTAACATCAAGTACATCCGCCCCTGCCTCTTCAACCAGCGTCTCTCGGTGCAAGTGACGCGCGAGCGCGCCAACCGCAACCTGATGGTGCTGCACTACCGCGTGCTCGATGCCGAGAGCGGCGCGCTCTGCCTCAAGGCCACCACGCGCCAGGCCGCCATCGGCCTCACCTCGCGCGAACTCCTCTTTGAACTGCCCGAAGGCTTCCTCGCGCGCCTCAATGCCACCGACTGGGCCTAAGCCGCCGCCCCGTCCCCCGAAGGTCCACGCATGTTCCGCACCGCCCTCCATCGCCTCCGCTCACACCTGCTGCTCGTGGCCGCACTCCCCCTCTGCCTGCTCCAAGCAGCGGAGCCCGCCGAGGCTTGCCGCCTCGCCCTACGCCGCGCCCTTGATGCCGATGCCAGTTGGACGATGGAGAAGCGCTCCCCCGCCCTCAAGCGCCCTCTCAAAAGCCGCGGCACCGTTTCGTGCGACCGAGATCGCGGCATCTGTTGGCGCACGGAAGCGCCCTTCCTGCACACGATCACCATCACCGCCGGCGCAATGGCCTTCACCACCGCGCAAGGCACCTCCACCAAAACAGCCGATGACCTCCCCCACTACGCACGCATAAGTTCCTTGACCGCTGCCTTCGCCCGCGGAGAAGAGACCGCCTTTGATGACCTAGTCAGTGCCGTCGAACCTCTCCCCGCCCCCGAGGGGCAGTGGTCTCTGCGCTTGATCCCCATCCGCCAAGCCCGGCGCCTCTTCGAGGAAGTCCGCCTCTCCGGCGGCGAGACGCTTACCGAGGCCGAACTCCTCGCACCGGATGGCACGCGCATCCACCTGCATTTCACCGAACTTGGCCGCGCCACACATCGTCTGTGGCCACTTGACACCCCTGGAACTGCGCCGAACGAATGAAGCGGCTCCTCCCCCTGATCCTCTTGGCTCTGGCCGTGCTCGCCACCGTGTGGGTGCGCCGGCCGACCTTTGAAACCTCGCTCCTGGCGTTGGTCGGCGGGGAGCACGGCGCGTTGCCGGCGGCAGTGACCGCGCGCGGCTCGGGGGAAATTCAGGCGGTCGCCTCGGCGGCCGATAGTGTCCAGGCCCAAGCGTGCGCCAAGGCCTTCGTGGCGGGACTCGACCGTGCGCCCTTTGCCGAGGTCCGTCTGCGCGTGGGGTTGGGGGCCGGGGGCGAACAACAGGAGGCGGCCGTCGGGGAATGGCTCGACTGCTATGCCGCCCACCCCGCCGGGTTGCTCTCGGCCGAGGACCGCGCGCGCCTGACCTCAGGCAACGCCGCCGCCCTCTTGGCCCAGGCCCAGGCAGAACTCTTCTCCCCCGCACCGCGGTGGGTGCCACTCGAGGCCGATCCCTACGGCTTCCTCCAACGCTTTCTCACCGCCCTGCCGCTCGCCTATGGCGCGTGGAAACCCTCGGCCGATGGTCTCCTCACGGCCCGCGACGGCGATCGCACCGCCGTCCTCGTCACCCTCTCCCTGCGCGAAGGGTTGGCCGACAGCCCCGGCGCGTTGGCCCCGGTGGTCGAAGATCTCTACGCCCTCAAAGCGCGCGTCGAGCGCCCCGGGGTCACCCTGGCCCTGAGCGGAGCGCCGCTCCATACGGCGGCCGTGGCGGGGCGTTGCCAGCGCGAAATCACCCTCCTCTCCCTCTTCTCGCTTCTGGCGATTGCGGCGGTGGCAGCCTGGGCCTTTCGCTCGGCGCGCTTTCTGCCGCAGATGGTCTGGGTGCTCGCCCTCTCGGCCCTGGCCGGAACGCTGGCCACACTCCTCTGCTTCCGCACCCTGCACGTCCTCGCGGGGGTCTTCGCCACCACGCTCTTGGGGCTAACTATCGACTACGCCTTCCACGCGCTCCTCGCGCGCGGCAACCCGGTCGTCACGCGCCGCAGCCTGGCGGCATCCTGCTTGACTACCGAGTTGGCCCTCCTGCCGCTGGCGTGCTCGGGCATCTCCCTCCTGGCCCAAAGCGCCAGCTTCATCGGCGCGGGTCTCCTCGCCGCCCTCCTCGCCGCGCTGACCATCCGCCCCGGGTCCGAGATCAACCCGGGGCGGAAGCAGAGCGAACCCGGGGCGGATGCGAAACGCGCCTGGCGCGGGCGGGCGATTGCCGCGCTCTGCGCCCTCTCGCTCATCCCCCTGGGGTGGGTGCGCTTTGGCACCGAGGTCAAACAGTTGCACACGCCGCCGCCGGAATTGGTCCAGGCCGAGCGCGACTTCCGCCGCCTGAGCGGTCTGGACGCGCCCGGTACCGGACTTCTGCTTGCCGAGGCACCGGACCTCGAAACGCTCCTCGAGCGCCTCGAAGCGCTGGACCTGCCGCCGCAGACGGCTCACCTGGCGCGCTTCCTCCCCTCGCTCGCCCGGCGCCGGCAGGATGCTCAGGTGATGGCCGCCTTCGCCCGCGAGGCCAAGGACACCTTTACCGAGTTCTTCGAAGAAAGCCCCGCCTTGGAGGCCAAGGCCGCGCCCGAGCCCTGGGAGCTCGCCACCCTGCCCGCACTCCTGCGCCGCACCTTCCTCATTGAAACGCCCGGGCGCCTCTACACCCTCATCCCCTGCGCGAACCTGCCCACCGGCACCCTGCCCGAAGGGGTCCGCCGCTACGCCCCGCAAGCCGCGCTCGCCGACTTCCTGGCGCGCTGCCAGCGGCGGACGCTCTGGCTCCTGGGGGCGGTGGCCGTGCCGCTCATCGCGCTTCTCTTCGGCCTCTTTGGCCGACGCGCCCTGCGGCTCTTGCTGCCGCCGCTCTGCGCGGTGGGGGCGGTCTTCTCGGCGTTGACGCTGCGCGGGGAGCCGGTCAACCTCTTCCACCTGCTCGCGTGCTTTATGCTCATTGGGATGGCGCTGGACTACGCCATCTTCCTGAGCGCGGCACCGACCGAGGCGCGCAAGCCGGTCACCTGCTCCTTCCTGACGAGCCTGGCGGGCTTCGGCGCGCTCGCGTGCGTCTCTTTTGCCCTCGTGCGGTCGCTGGGCGAAACCTTTGCCATCGGCCTGACGGTGGCCTACACCCTCGCGCGACTCCTCTTCCCGCCGCGCAAGACCGAAGTGCAGCCGCCGCAGAGCGAGTTCGCGGCCTCGGCCGTCGGGCTAGAATTGCTGTGGCTCAGCCACCGCCTCTTCGGCCTGCGCGTGCTCGCGTTCTTTGCGCAGGTGGCTTCCACCACGGTCTACCTCGCCTCGCCCGCGGTCCGGCGGCGGACGCGCACCTACCGATGCTTCTGCAACTTCGTCTCCGGGATGGTCGATAAGTTCGCCGTGATGACCGACCCCAAGGCCCGCGTGCGCATCCTCCCCGAGGCCTCGCCCGAGACGCAGCGCTTCCTGGAGGCAGTCGCTGCCCGGCGTGGCGTCTTCTTCGTTTCCTCCCACCTCGGCTGCATCGAGGTGTTCCCCGCCCTGGCCGAAACCTCGGTGGTCACTCACGCCTTTATGCGCCTGGAGCAGACCGCCGTCTTCAACCGCTTCTACCTCCGCCACTTCCGCCGCCAGAATGTGCGCATCCACCCGGTGGCGGCCTTCGGGATTGGCGAAACCATGGCGGCGGGGGACGCGCTCGATGCCGGAGACTGCGTCTTGATGGCCGGCGATGCGCCCTTTGGCCGCCAGGTGCTTCGGCGCTTCTGCGGGCGCGAGCGGCCCTTCCCGGTGGGCACCTTCCGCCTGGCCCACGCGCTTGGCCACCCGCTCTACTTCGTGGCCTGCTTGCGCCTCAAGGCCCACACCTACCGTTTGGTAGCGCGCGAACTCCCCGGGCCGACGGCCGAGGTAGCGGCCGAACAGTTCGTGGCCGCCCTCGAACCCCTGGCGCAGGCCTATCCCGATCAGTGGTTCCAATGGAACGACGCGCGCGCAGATGACAAGGAGTCCCCCCGCAATGGCTGACAGTCCTTCCCCTTATATCGGCCTCACCGCCCTGGGCCTCACCTGTGCCCTGGGCTCGGACCCCGAGACCATCCTGCGCAATGCCCAGGCGATGTCGCGCGACGGGATGCGGCGCGTGGAGGGGCTGCTCCCCAATGGCGAGAGCTCGCCCTTCGGCTTCTGCCCCGACCTGCCCCTGCCCGAGCGCGAACTGCGCCACAACCCGGACCTCAAGCCCCGCTGCCTGCAGCTGCTGGACATCGCCATCGCGCAGATCCAAGGGGCCGTCCAGGCGCTGCTTGCGCGCGTCCCCGCCGAGCGAATCGGCGTGGTCCTGGGCACCAGCAACTCCACGATGGAGGAGTTCACCGCCCTGCCCGACACCATCGATATGTCCACCCCGGCCCGCTATTTGCGCGATGCGCTCTGGCTCCGGGGCCCGGCCTACGCCGTCTCTACCGCCTGCTCCTCCAGCGCCAAGGTCTTCGCCTCCGCGCGCAGCCTCATCACCTCGGGCACCTGCCAGGCCGTCATTGTCGGCGGGGTCGACAGCTTTGCGCGGGTCGTCCAGGGCGGCTTCTTCGCCCTCGAAGCCCTCAGCACCCAGCCCACCCAACCGCTCGCGGCCGAACGCGAGGGCATCAACCTCGGCGAAGGGGCGGCCCTCTTCGTAATGGAAGCCGGGCGCGGGGAGGTCGAGCTCGCCGGCGTGGGCGAGAGCTCCGACGCCTATCACCTCACCGCCCCCGAACCCAACGGGCGCGGGGCCCTGGCCGCGATGCGCGCCGCCTTGGAAGATGCCCACCTCGCCCCCGAGGCCGTGGACTACATCAACCTCCACGGCACTGGCACGCCCTACAACGACCGTATGGAGTGCGCCGCCATCGCCACGCTCTTCGGCGAGCACGCGCCCTGTTGCTCCTCCACCAAGCCCCTGACCGGCCACACCCTCGGCGCGGCCGGAGCCATCGAAGCCGCCCTCTGCTACCTGATGCTCACCCACCGCGCGCCGGCCTTCCCCCACCCGGTCCCCGAGAGCGCGCTCGATCCCGACCTGCCGCGCCTGCCCATCGCCCGCCCCGGGGCCCCCGCCCCGCGCACGGTCCTCTCCAACGCCTTTGCCTTCGGCGGCAGCAATGCCACCCTCATCCTCCGCCGCCGGGAAGAAGCCGCCCCTGAAGTTCCCCCGCCCCCGACCTACAGCCTCGACGACCTGCTCCCCCACCGCGCGCCGATGAGCCTGCTCTCGGGCTACGACCCGGCCTCCTTCTCCGAGGCGGAGGGCGCCTTCTTCCGCGCGTGGGTGGTGCCCTCGGAGCGCGACCTCCTCTACGATGGCGAACTCGGCGGCGTGCCGCCCTGCGCCTCGGTGGAGTATATGGCCCAGACCGTGGCGGCCTATGTAGGGCTCCGCGACCGCCGCAACGGCCACGCGCCGCGCGTGGGCTTCTTTCTGGGCACGCGCCGCCTCAAGCTCGCCCTGCCGCGCTTCGAGCCCGGGCGCTGCTACACCATCGCCGTCACCTCCCTCTTCTCCGATGAGTCCTTCGCCTCCTTCCAGGCCGCCATCACCGACGATGCCGGGCAGACCTGCGCCGAGGCCAACCTCAACGTCTTCCGCCCGGAGCCCGAGCAGCTCGCGCAGTTCGCCGCGGGCGAAATCTCCACCTTCTAGCCGCCCCATCCCCCTGCAAGGAGTGCTTCCCATGACCCCAAAACGCGTTCTCGTCACCGGCGCCAGCCGCGGTATCGGCCAAGCCATCGCCCGCAAACTCGCCCAGTGCGGCTACGACCCCGTCCTCCACTGCCGCTCGAGTATTGACCGCCTGACCGCGCTCGCCGCCGAACTTGCCCCCCTCGGCTGCACCGGCACCTGCCTGCAATTCGACTGTGCCGACCGCGAAGCCACGGCCGCAGCCATCACCGAGGACATCGAGCGCCACGGCTGCTACTACGGCGTGGTCTGCAACGCGGGCATCGCCGCCGACGCCCCCTTCCCCATCCTGGAGGGCGATATGTGGGACCGCGTCCTGCGCACCGACCTCGACGGCCTCTACAACGTCCTCAAGCCCATCGTGATGCCGATGATCAGCGCGCGCATTCGCGGGCGCATCGTGGCCCTCTCGTCGGTCTCCGGGCTGGTGGGCAACCGCGGGCAGGTAAACTACTCGGCGGCCAAAGCCGGCATCATCGGCGCGGTCAAGGCCTTGGCGGTGGAGGTGGCCAAGCGCGGCATCACCGTCAACGCCGTGGCCCCGGGCGTCATCGACACCGAGATGACGCGCGACCTGCCGCTGGAGGAGGTCCGCGCCGCCATTCCCATGCGCCGCCTGGGGAAGGCCGAAGAGGTGGCCGCGCTCGTGGCCTTCCTCCTCTCCGAAGAGGCCGCCTATATCACTCGCCAAGTCATTTCCGTCAATGGAGGGATGTTCTAATGCGCCGCGTCGTCATCACCGGTTATGGTCTCATCTCGGCTCTGGGCAACGATGTGCCCACGGCCTTCGCGCGTCTGCACAAGCTCGAGAATGCCGTCGAGCGCTCGGAGGAGCTGCAGGGCTATCAGGGGATGCAAACGGCCCTCTGGGCGCCGGCGCACTTCGACCTCCCGGCGCGCTACAACCGCCGCGTCATCCGCACGATGGGGCGCGAATCGATCCTCTCGCTCAACGCCGCCGAACAGGCCCTCGCCCAGGCCGGGCTCCTCGACGACCCCCTCCTCAAGAGCGGCCGCGCCGGCATCGCCTTCGGCTCCTGCTCGGGCAACTGCGATGCGCTGATGGACTTCTACTCGGTCTTGAGCGACCACGTGGTGCGCAACGTCACCAGCGCCACCTACATCAAGATGATGCCCCAGACCATCGCCGTCAACCTCTCGGTCCACTTCGGCACCACCGGGCGCATCCTCCCCACCAACACCGCCTGCACCTCCGGCTCGCTCTCCATCGGCCTAGCCTACGAAGCCATCCGCGCCGGCCAGCAGGATGTGATGATTGCCGGTGGCGCCGAGTCCTTCAACCCCACCCAGGTCATCGTCTTCGACACCCTCTTCGCCACCAGCCGCCGCAATGACGCGCCCAAGACCACCCCCCGCGCCTTCGACCGCAACCGCGATGGTCTGGTCATCGGCGAAGGGGCCGGTGCCCTCATCCTAGAGGAGCGCGACCACGCCCTCGCCCGCGGGGCCACCATCCTCGCCGAGGTCGTCGGCTTCGGCACGAACACCGATGGCCGCCACGTCACCCAGCCCAATGCCGAGACAATGGCCGCCGCCATGCGCCTGGCCCTCGCCGATGCCCATCGCCACCCCGAAGAGGTCGGCTACATCAGCGCCCATGGCACCGCCACCGACCGCGGCGACGTGGCCGAAGGCACCGCCACCTCCGCCGTCTACGGCAAGGGCACCCCCATCTCCACCCTCAAGTCCTACATCGGCCACGCCTTGGGCGCGTGCGGTGCTATCGAGGCCATCCTCGCCATTGAGTCGATGCACGCAGGCTGGTTCCCCCCGAACCTCAACCTCACCGACCCCGACCCCGAATGCGGCGAACTGGACCTCATTATGGGCGAAGGCCGCGCCATCCAGACCGGCCTCGTGGCCTCGCACAACTTCGCCTTCGGCGGCGTCAACACCGCCCTCCTCTTCGCCCAGCCCTGAGGTCTTCTATGCCCCTCGCCCCCCGCCCCGTCCCGCTGGCCATCCGCCGCGTGGCCCATTGGCCCGACCTCGCGCAGAAGCCCGACCTTGCCTTTGTGCCGCCCCTACAGCGCCGGCGCCTCTCGCGTCTGCAAGCGATTGCCTTCCACCTCCTGCACGAGCTCACGGGCGATCTCCCGCCCGAGACCGTGGCAACGCTCCCCATTATCTTCGCCTCGCGCACCGGCGAAGACACCCTCTCGCGCCGCCTCGTCGCCGACTTCCGGGCCACCGGCGAGGTCTCCCCCGCCCGCTTCAGCACCTCGGTCTACAACGCCGCCCCCGGCCTCTACTCCATCTTCGCGCGCGACACCGCCCCCTACACCGCCATCGCCGCCGGGGCCGACACCCCCGCCTGCGGTCTGCTCGAAGCGCTGATGGCCTCAGGTCCCCGTCTCTGGGTCCTGGCCGACGAACCGGGCACCCCCGACGCCTGCGCCATCGGCGCCCTCCTCGACGACGCCCCTGCCCCCGGCGATGCCCTCCACGCCCTCGCCCTCCCCGGCACCCCCACCCTCGCCGAACCGCTCGCCGCCGCCGACCTCTGCGCCTTCTTCCTCGGCCAACGCCAATGCCTGCGCGCCAGCGCCTTCACCCTCTGCCGCGCCCCATGAGCCTCTCCCCCAAAGCCCGCGCGCGCCTGCGCGGCTTTACGGCCTGCGCCCTCTTCGTGCTCTTCAACGTCGGGGGCCTCGGCCTCTCGGGGCTCGTCCTCCCCTTCCTCTGGAGCCGCCGTTGCTGCCGGCGCATCGTCAGCCTCCTCTGGACAATCTTCCTCCTTCTCGGCACCTGGACGCGCCTCTTCCGCTTCGACTTCTCCGCGATGCCCCGCCCCCTCCGCGGCACCGTCATCGTGGCCAACCACCCCTCGCTCATCGACGTCCTCTTCTTCCTCTCGCGCTACCCCAACACCCTCTCCCTCGCCCGCCACGGCCTCCGCCGCAACCCCTGCCTCGGCTTCGTCGTCTCCCGCCTCCTCCTCCCCGACGATGCCACCCTCCTCGACATCGCCTCGCCCCTCCTCGCCAAAGGCCACAACCTCCTCATCTTCCCCGAAGGCACCCGCTC
>JBJFFT010000014.1:0-11436 GCA_051891975.1 Candidatus Spyradenecus sp.
AAGAGAAAGAAAGCACATGAGTAAGGAAAAGTTTGTCTATTTCTTCAGCGGGGACTTCTCCGAGGGAAATGGCAGCATGAAGGCGCTTCTTGGCGGCAAGGGCGCGAACTTGGCCGAGATGGCGACGATGGGGCTCCCGGTGCCCCCCGGCTTCACGATTACGACCGAAGCCTGCGGCAAGTACTATGAGATTGGCGAGGATAAGCTCTTCGCGTTGATTATGCCGGAAGTGGAAGCGGCCCTGGCCAAGCTTCAGGAAGTGACCGGCAAGACCTTCGGCAAGGGGCCGAACCCGCTGCTGGTGTCCGTGCGTTCGGGCGCGGCGGTCTCGATGCCGGGCATGATGGACACGGTGCTCAACCTGGGTCTGAACCCGGAGACCGTGGAAGCGATGATCGCCAAGACCGGCAACAAGCGCTTCGTGATGGATAGCTACCGCCGCTTCATCCAGATGTTCGGCAACGTGGTGATGGGGATGGAGCACCACGACTTCGAGCACGAGCTCGAGGCCGTCAAGGCCACCAAGGGCGTCAAGCTCGACACCGAACTCTCGGCCGAGGACCTGGAAGAGGTCATCGCCCGCTACAAGAAGGTCATCAAGGCGCAGCTGGGCAAGGAGTTCCCCACCGACGCGCACGAGCAGCTCAAGATGGGCATCCAGGCCGTCTTCGGCTCCTGGAACAACCCCCGCGCCATTAAGTACCGCGAGCTCAACGACATCCGCGGCCTCGCCGGCACGGCGGTGAACGTCCAGACGATGGTCTTCGGCAACAGCGGCAACAACTCGGCCACCGGCGTCGCCTTCTCGCGCGACCCCTCGACCGGCGATAACTCCTACTTCTACGGCGAATACCTCATCAACGCCCGGGGCGAAGACGTGGTCGCCGGCATCCGCACCCCGCAGGAAATCACCATCGCGGGCTCGCGCGAGTGGGCCAAGCGCGCGGGCATCTCCGAAGAAGAGCGCGTGGCGAAGTATCCCTCCCTCGAGGAGTCGATGCCCGAAGTCTTCAAGCAGTTCGACGCTATCCGCGTGAAGCTCGAGCAGCACAACAAGGACATGCAGGACATGGAGTTCACCATTGAAGACGGCAAGCTCTTCATGCTCCAGACCCGCAACGGCAAGCGCACCGCCGCCGCCGCTGTCCGCATCGCCACCGACCTCGTCAAGGAAGGCCTGATCGACGAGCAGACCGCCGTGCTGCGCGTTGAGCCCCAGCAGCTCGATCAGCTCCTGCACCCGGTCTTCAACGCCCTGGCCGAGAAGAAGGCCAAGGTCCTCACCACCGGCCTTCCCGCCTCCCCGGGCGTGGCCACCGGCACGGTCGTCTTCACCGCTGAAGAGGCCGAAACCCAGGGCAAGCTCGGCAAGAAGGTCATCCTCTGCCGCGCCGAAACCTCCCCGGAAGACATCGCCGGCATGGTCAGCGCCCAGGGCATCCTCACCGCGCGCGGCGGCATGACCTCCCACGCGGCCGTCGTGGCCCGCGGCATGGGCAAGTGCTGCGTGGCCGGCTGCGGCGACGCGCTCATCGACGTCAAGACCAAGACCATCAAGATTGGTGACGTGACCCTGCGCGAGGGTGACTGGATCTCCCTCAACGGCTCGACCGGTAAGGTCTACGAAGGCCGCATCGAGACCCGCGACCCCGAGCTCTCCGGCCCCTTCGCCGAGATTATGGCCCTGGCCGACAAGTATCGCACGATGGGCGTGCGCACCAACGCCGACACCCCCCGCGACACGCAGGTGGCCGTCCGCTTCGGCGCTGAGGGCGTTGGCCTCTGCCGCACCGAGCACATGTTCTTCTCGGAAGACCGCATCATCGCCTTCCGCCGCATGATCCTCGTGGCCGAGAAGGTCAAGAAGCTCAAGGAAGCCCTCGCGATGGCCGCGACCGAGGCCGAGAAGGCCGCCATCCAGGCCCAGCTCGATGCCCCGCTCGCGCAGTACAACGCCGCCCTCGCCACCCTCCTCCCGCTCCAGCGCGGCGACTTCGAGGGGATGTTCAAGGCCCTCGACGGCCGCGAGTGCACCGTCCGTCTGCTCGATCCGCCCCTGCACGAGTTCGTCCCGCACGACGAAGCCGGTCAGGCCGAGATGGCCAAGGTGATGGGTATCTCCATCGACGAGGTCAAGAAGCTGGTCGATGAGCTCCACGAGTTCAACCCGATGCTCGGCCACCGCGGCTGCCGTCTGGGTATCTCCTACCCGGAGGTCACCGAGATGCAGGTGCGCGCCATCTGCGAAGCCGCCGCCGCCGTGCCCGGCTCCCGCCCCGAGATTATGGTTCCGTTGGTGGGCAACGTCAAGGAGCTCCTCTCCCAGAAGAAGATTATCCTCGACACGATTGCTGCGGTTGAGCAGGAGAAGGGCGTCAAGCTCGAAGTGCTCATCGGCACGATGATCGAAGTGCCCCGCGCGGCCCTCACCTCCGACGAAATCGCCAAGGAGGTTGACTTCTTCTCCTTCGGCACCAACGACCTGACGCAGACCACCTGCGCCTTCTCGCGTGACGACGCCGGCAAGTTCCTGCGCGACTACGTCTCCAAGGGCTTCTACGACTACGATCCCTTCATCGTTCTCGACCAGGCGGGCGTGGGCAAGCTGATGAAGTTCGCCGTCACCCAGGCCAAGGAGGTCAACCCCGCCATCCGCATGGGCATCTGCGGTGAGCACGGCGGTGAGCCCCACTCCGTGGAGTTCGCCAACACCATTGGCCTCACCTACGTCTCCTGCTCGCCCTACCGCGTGCCGATCGCCCGCCTCGCCGCCGCGCAGGCTGCCATCAAGGCCGCGCGCAAGGCCGCGAAGTGAGCGGTTAGCTATTAGCCGTTAGCTGTTAGCTGATCGCGGCTAGCCAAAGCGGCCCCTTCCCGGGGCCGCTCTTTTTGTATCACCCCGGCCAAGAGGCCACGTTCCTTCGCCCCCGCGTAATTTCTCTCTGCGCACTTGGGCGGTTTGTGCTACAATGGCGGGCATGAGAGGTTTCTTGTGCAGTTTGGCGTTGATGGTTGCGGCGTGGTTGGGCGCTGCGCCGGTGATTGATGTGGATGTGACGGGCGTGGCGAAGCAGTCGCTCTCCTTGAGCGGCGTGACGGCTTCGGGGGCCGGGGCTGAGACCTTCCTGAAGACTTTGCAGAATGACCTCCTGCGCTGCGGGTGGTACCGTCTGGCCGCGAATGGCCAGGTGAAGGTGACGGGGCAGCTCTCGGGCGCGGCCGGGGTGAATGAGCAGCTGGCGGTGGCTTGGCCCGGGAAGCGCTTTGCCTGGCCGCGGCAGGCGGTCTCGGCGGCCGAGGCTCGGCAGCACGCGCACGAGCTGGCCGATACCATCGTCAATGCCACCACGGGCGAGGCGGGGATTGCGCAGAGCAAGTTCGCGATGGTGGCCAAGACCGGCGTCTCGCGCAACGGGCAGGCGATTGAGGACCTCTACGTCTGCGACTACGATGGCTACAACATCACCCGCTTGACGCGCGACGGCGCGCCGATCATCGGGCCGCGTTGGGCCCCCGGCGGCAAGCAGGTCTACTTCACCAGCTATCGGCTGGGCTTTCCGGCGGTCTTCGTGGCCGATGTGGAGACCAAGAGCGTGACGCGCCTGGCGGAGTTCCGCGGGCTGAGCACCGGGGCGGTGCCCTCGCCGGCCGACCCCAACAAGCTCGCCATCATCCTCTCGCACCAGGGCAACCCCGAGCTCTACGTGATGGACGCGCGCACGCGGCACCTCACGCGCCTGACGGAGACGAAGCTGGCGGCGGAGGCGAGCCCGTGCTGGTCGCCCGATGGGCGGAAGATTTGCTACGTCTCGGACGTGGCCGGCTCGCCGCAGCTCTACATTGTAGATGTGGCCACGAAGCAGTCGCGGCGGCTGACCTTCAAGGGCGGGGAGTCGGTGCAGCCCGATTGGGGCAAGCGGGGGATTGTCTTTGCCACGAAGCGCGGCGCGCCCTATCGCGTGGCGGTGATAGACCCGGAGAAGGGCGAGCGATCGCTGCGCTACCTCACGCCCCAGAACGAGATTTACGAGTCGCCCTCGTGGGCGCCGGATGGGCGGCACGTGGTGGCCGCGCGCACCCAGGGCCGTCAGCGCACGCTCTGGGTGCTGGATGCCGAAGAGAAGGGCGAGAAGCCCTATCAACCCTTTTCAGGCGGGAGCACGCAGTGGCTCAATCCCGCCTGGTCCAAGTGAAACACAGAAGCCACAGAAGGAAGCAACGTTATGCGGATGTCCTTGATGATTGCCCTGTTGGCCGCCACGGCGATGGTCTTTACGGGGTGCGAACTGAAGAATGGCGCGGCCGGGGATAACTCGGAGGCGATGGGCGCCGGGATGGGCGGCGAGGCCGGAGACGATGTGGCCATCGACCCCAATGGCGCGGGCTACGACCCTAACGACCCCAATGTGGGTGCCTTCGGCTCGGACCGCTTTGAGGACACCCGCGAGCGCGTGCTCGATGCCGACCTCGCGCCCCTCTACTTCACCTTCGACTCCTACACCCTGCCCACCGACGAGCTCTCCAAGGCCGAGGCCGCCGCCGAGTACCTCCTCGAGAACCCCACCCACGTGATGATCGTGGAGGGCCACTGCGACGAGCGCGGCTCGAACGAGTACAACCTCTCCCTCTCCGAGAACCGCGCCGGCGGCGTGCGCGACTATCTCGTCTCCTACGGCATCGACCCGGCCCGCCTCCAGACCCGCGCCTTCGGCGAGGAGAAGCCCGCCGTGGTCGGCCAGACCGAAGAGGCCTACCGCAAGAACCGCCGCGCCGAGTTCGTCCCCTACAAGTAAGCCTTGCCCCTGGCGTGAGGGCCCCGGCGAGTGCGTGCGCCGGGGGCTTCGCGCCGCGTCCGCAAGCCAAGCGCGCCGGCTATGTCCTTCCTCGAAACCCTCGTGATCCTGCTCGTGGCCGTGGTGGTCCTGGGCCCCAAGCGTCTGCCCGAGGCCGCCCGCAAGGTCGGCCACTGGATGGGCGTGCTCCGCCGCGCCTCCGATGAGTTCAAGCAGCAGCTGATGACGATGGATCAGGCCCTCGAGACGCAGGTCAATGCCGCCGTCAACGCCTCCACCGGCGAGCTCGACAACCTCTTGCCCACCGACGAGGAGCTCGCCCAGGCGATGGACTTCGCCCCGCCCCCGCTCTCGCCCGACGACGTCCTCGCCTCGGCCCCGGTCCCCGGCGGTCTGGCCCCAACCCCGCCGCCGGCCGAAGAGAAGCCCGCCGAGCCTGCCCCCGAGGCCGAGCCCGCCCCGGAGCCCGCGCCCGAGCAACCGAAAGCGAGCGCGTAGGTGAGCGAAGCGAAGACCCCGCCGAATGTGCGCTTGCAGGCGCGTTTCCGCCGACTCTTCTCGGAGACGGCCGAGGACCGCGCCCGCGAGGAGGCGATGGACCCCCCGCGCCCCTTCATTGAGCACTTCATCGACCTGCGCAACTGCATCGTCCGCTGCGCGATGGCCTGGGTGCTGGGGATGCTCGTCATCGCGCCCTTCTCGCCGTGGGTCATCGAGGCGCTCCAGTGGCCGCTGCGCGCGTCTGGCCTGGCCGAAGCGGGGGTGCAGATGCAGGGGCTTGAGGTGGGGGTCGGCTTCTCGCTCTTTATGACGACGATGCTCTGGGGCGGGACCATCCTCGCGCTCCCGGCGATGCTCTACTTCATCTTCCAATTCGTCTTCCCCGGTCTGCGCCGCCACGAGCGCAACCTCATCCGCTTTACCCTCGGGGTCGGCGTCTTCCTCTTCCTGGGGGGCGTTTCGCTCTGCTTCGGCTTCACGCTCAAACTGGCCCTGCGCGCGCTGATGGCCATCAACGCCTGGATGAACGTGCCGGTGGAGTTCTTGCAGGCCGAGCCCTATATCGGCTTTGTCCTCAAGGTGCTGCTGGCCTTTGGCCTGGCCTTCCAGTTTCCCTTGGTGTTGCTGGCGCTGGGCTGGCTGGGGCTCATCTCGGCCGAGAGCCTGCGCGCGCGGCGGGGCCTGGCCATCGTGGGCGTCTTCACCCTGGCGATGTTCCTGACCCCGCCCGACCCCCTCTCGCAAATCGTGATGGCCGTGCCGATGTGCCTGCTCTACGAAATCACCATCTGGCTGGTGCGCCTCCGCGAAAAGGTGGCCGCCGAGGCCGAGGAGTAACCCTATGGGCTTTGAATCCGGTTCCTTTTCCTTCCACGCCTTCTACCTCTCGCGCGGCTTCGAGCCCACCGAAATGGCCGCCTTCGCCAAGCGCGCCCTCCCCCCGCTCAAGACCCTGACCGGCGATGCGCCCCTCCACGGCTGGGCCGGCCCCGCCCACGCCCTCGATGGCGAACTCACCGAGGAGCACTGCTGGCGCGGCGACTGGCTCTGGTTCTCCCACGTCACGGCCCAGAAGAAGGTCCCCCCGAGCCTCCTGCGCGCCACCATCCTTGCCGAGCTCGAGATCGAGCGCAAGGCCCGCCAGGTGGAAGTCCTCCCGCGCGCGGCCAAAACCGAGGTCCGCGAGCGCGTCCAAGAGGCCCTGTTGGCCGACGCGCAGCCCTCCTTCGGCTCGATGGAGTGCGCTATCGACCTGCGCCACCAGCGCCTCCTCGCCTCGGCGATGACCGATGCCGCCGCGCAGGTCCTCTGCCCCTTCTTCCGCGAGAGCACCGGCGTGATGCCCGTGATGCTCTGCCCCGAAAGCGCCGCCTACCGCCTCTGTGGCATCGACTGCAACAGCCTCGAGCTCGTCAACATCACCCCCAACGAGGCCATCGGCGTGCCCCCGGAAATCACCCTCGGCACCGAGTTCCTCACCTGGCTCTTCTACCGCTGGGAAAAGGAAGAGGCCACCTTCGACCTCGACGGCGAAACCTGCGGCCTGATGTTCGAGGGCCCGCTGATGTTCTCCGGCGACAAGGCCCCCGGCTGCCACGAGACCCTCCTGCGCAACGGCACCCCCCTCGACACCCCCGAGTTCGGCATCGCCCTCTGGAACGGCAAAAAGCTCCGCCGAGCACGCCTCACCCTCACCAAGGGCGACTGGATCTGCTCGGCCACCGTCGACGGCTACGACTTCGCCTTCCGCTCGATGAAGGTCGACCCGCCCAAGAAGGCCAAGTCCACCACCCCCGATGCCGTCGACGAAATGCCCTCCCTCAACGCCCCCGGCGCCAAGAAGCCCGCCCCCGAAGCCCCCGGCAGCGACAAGCTCGCCGTCGATGAACGCCTCGACCGCGCCGCCTTCTACGTCGATGCCTTCCTCCACCTCTACAAGCACTTCCTCACCCTGCGCGAAGACCCCATCGCCTGGAAGGGCGTCCTCGCCAAGATGGGCCCCTGGATCGAAGCCCGCGCCAAAGCCTAAGGCCGCCGATGGCCTCCGGCGACTTCCCCTACGCCCTCGATGAGCCCGCCGCCTGGCGCGGCCCCTCCCCCGAACGCCTCTGCCCCCTCCCCTGCCCCCGCGCCCCCGCCGGCACCCACGCCTGCCGTTTCGCCCCGGAGAGCAAAGTCGCCCTCTTCCGCCAAGTCGCCTCCCTCGGCTCCCGTAGCGACCTCCGCTGCCTCCTCCTCGCCCCGCCCGACCGCCCCGCCGCCGAAGGTGACCTCCCCCTCTGCGCCGAGGACCTCCGCCGCTGGCTCGCCGCCCTCCCCGCACCCCTCCCCCGCCCCATCGGCCTCCTCTGCCCCGACTCCCCCTGCCCCTGCGGCCCCACCCCCCTCTGCGAAACCACCCCCGAAGGCCGCCGCCAAGACGAAACCGAGGCCCTGCAAACCCTCTTCTCCCGCAGCGAAAGCCTCGCCGAGGGCATCGAAATGGCCTTCGGCTCCCTCCCGCCCCAAGAACGCGAGTTCATCCACGCCTGGGCCCACCGCCCACACCCCAACCACCCCTCGCGCCCCATCCCCACCTACCTCCTCGCCGAACAATTCCACTTCTCCCGCCGCAAAGGCTTCAAGATCCTCACCGCCGCCAAAACCGCCAACCCCACCGTCTACGCCCGCCTCGAAGCCCTCCGCAAGCAACGCCTCCGCAAAACCGGCGCCTGGCAAGTCCGCGGCTAACCCCACGGCACGGAAGGCCGCCGCTGGCGTGGGGGCTACTCGCCTCCACATGCCGGGGCGGGCCTGACGCTATTGCCCTCACGCCGGGTGGAAACTTTTTCGCGGGGCGGAAGGAATAATTATCCCCGTGGGGATAATTGAATTAAGCCCGTGGGGATAATTCAATTAACCCCGTGGGCTTAATTCAATTAACCCCGGGGCTTAATAATCCAACTCCGGGCGAAATGTGATAGGATAGAGGCCGTTCTAAGATCGTTGTTAAGTCTAAACACAAGGAGAATCCAATGAAAGCAGGAGCCAAGAAGGGCAGTGTTGAGAAGAAGCGGGCGCGCGCACATCAAGCGCTCTCCCCGAGTGTCGGGCGCGTGCGGTATGTTGTACAGCGGGTGCCGAGGGCCGACCGGGACCGCCTAAGCGCGCGGGTGATTCCGAGCGAGACGTTGAATCTGGCCGCCTTCATCCAGCGGATGTGCGAGCGCAATCCGGGGATGGTCCCGACCACCGCGCGGTTCTATCTGGAGACGGCCTTTGCGGAGCTGGCCGAGTGCCTACGCGAGGGGCGCTGCGTCACCTTCGATAGCATCGCGCACTTCGGGGTCTCCATCAAGGGCACCCTCTCCGCGCAGGAGCACCAGCTCAACGCCACCCACACCCTGCGGCCGTGGGCGCGCTTCCTGCCGCCCTTCGCCACGGCGGTCAACGACGGCGCCTACCTCTCGCCGGTGGGCCAATTGCCGGTGAAGGTCGCCTTCAAGCGCGTGACGGCGCAGGGGCGGATGATCGTTGCCGAGGGCTCCTTCCGCTCGCCCGAGGAACCCACCTTCGCCCTCCTGCCGGAAGCGGGCGACCCCATCCCCTGCGAACTCCTCGAGGCCGACACCTCCGCCACGCGCCACGAGTGCACCCGCCTCTACCTCCGCGCCGCCACCGAACTTCCCCCCGCCCCCCTCATCCTCCACGCCCGCTGGTTCGATGCCGCCGGCACCCCCCAAGAGACCACCTTCCCCCTCCCCCGATAATCCCCGCCACGCGCGGCCAGTGGCGCAGCCGGGGGTCAGGCGGGCGCAGGCCCCTTCGGCCCCCTCGCGCGGGCGCAGCGAGCACAGGCTAACGGCTAGCCGCTAACAGCTAACGGCTCATTGTGCTACACTAACGGTATGCGCAAGCGTTTTTTTGACGAGAGAGGAAGAGGCTTATGGGCGTCGGCAAAGAGTTGACGTTCGTGGTCTTTATGGTGCACCTGCTCGCGGCGGCGTGGGGTATGTCGCCGCCGGAGGCGTATAGGCTTTGCAAGCATTCCGGCGTGCTGGATAACTACCTTGTGCCGCATTACGATGTGTTGCACTCAATGGGGGCCAATGCACTCATTGAAGATGTCACGGGCTACATTCGCGAGAGAGGGTTTGAGATATGAGGGTCTATCACGGCTCTACGC
This sequence comes from Candidatus Spyradenecus sp., assembly GCA_051891975.1. Taxonomy (GTDB): domain Bacteria; phylum Verrucomicrobiota; class Kiritimatiellia; order RFP12; family DVOR01; genus Spyradenecus. The sequence goes on from JBJFFT010000014.1 coordinate 9,460, forward strand.
TCGAAATCAAGGTGCCAGACTTGAATTGCTCCAAGCGCTTCCTTGACTTTGGCCCAGCCTTTTATGTCACGACCTTTCGCGCTCAGGCAGAACAGTGGGCGAGGAGAAAACACGCGCGTGCGCTTTCTTCCCCGGCACCAGTGGTGAACGCCTATGAACTGGATGACGACCTGTCGGCGTTCTCGGTGTTGCGTTTTGGCGGTGTCAATGAGGCGTGGTTGGACTTTGTGTGCGACTGTCGAGATGGCAAGGACGTGTATGCGCCTTATGACGTCGTCATCGGGCGCGTGGCGGACGACGATGTCTTTCGGACAATCCAGAGCTATCGCCAAGGGGACATCCCGAGGGCGCGGGCAATTGAGCTTTTGCGCTTCGCCCGTCCAAACGACCAGTTGGCGCTGCGCACCGAGCGTGTCATTGCCGCCAAGCTGCAATTTGTGCAATCCTACCGGCTAGAAGGCGAGGCGTGAGATGGGCGAGGTGAAATACAATGTCACCATCGACACCTACAAGGAGCGCCTGGAAGAGCGTCTCATCGCTTACTTGTCCGAGATAACGGGCCTTCCCGTTGAACAGGCAGTGGATGCTTATTACCGCAGCCGCCTTGCCGAGCAGATCTCAAGGGGCCTCTACGGGATTGAGAATATGGATTACAAGTATCTTGCAGAGGACCTTCTCGCAAACGAGCCAGCGCTGTTTGCACAGTAAAGAGCGCGGCCATTGGTGTGTCCGGGGGGGCTGGCGGGCGCGGCAGGGGGGCTTTAAGGTTTTGCAGGGGCCTGCTCCACCAGGCCCCCAGGGCGGGTGCGCCGCCGTCCTTGGCGGTGTCAGGAGCCTAGAGCTTTTGCCGTTTCTCCCTGCCACCAGCCTCTCCGTCGCGGCACGCACGCAGTCGACTATCTACTCTTGACGGGCGAGGAACCATAAACAAGTGTAGTGGGTTGTGTTATACTTACGCGCCAACGACTGGAGAGCAGTCGAGTAGTTATTGCACTTTGTGCAAGCAGTTGCTTCAACTGGAACCTGAGAAATTTCATTAAATGAGCAACGTGTTTGGACGGGTGTGCCGTATCGGCACGTCTTCTTTTCGCGTGTTCATTTAAGGGCTTTCTCAGGGCCTCAGTTGAAACACCTTAAAGAAGGCGTGTTTTATGTTTAGTTATAGTAGTAATTGTCGGCTTTCGAGGCCTGATAGAGGATGTTCACTTTTCCCCACTCGTGCGGAATTGAGGCTTATCTTGCGAGGCTTTTGGGGCTTTTTTGCGATCTTCCCATTGGCTATCTTGCTTGTGGTCACCTCTACCTTTCTGCTTGGGGGGCATTGCGCTCCGTGGCAAGCCGTTGTTGGGCTTGTTGTAGCAGGAATAGGTTTATGGCTATTCACGCGAGAAAATCGCAGAGCGTTTTTCTGGAGCGGAGTGGTGGTCGGTCTTTACCTTCTATTTGTCTGGTTTTTCACTGGGTGCTTTGCCGTCAACGATTGCGATAGTGCTAGTTACCATCTGCCAGTGGTTCGCCTGCTGATGGCCGGTTGGAATCCTGTGCTGACTTCTACACCAGAAGCCCTCTCGACCTTTTCGGGGGTGGCGCTTTCCGAGTTTTGGTGGCGGCACGTCCTCTTTATTGTTCATCCGGTTGAGATGGTGGATGCTGTCCTAGCCTTCTACACTAAGGCCCCGTTTAATCTCCTTTTCCCATGTTATGCGCTTTTGGCACCTGTCTGCTTAGGCTCGCTTTGGCGTTGGTTGCGGACGCTCGGGTGGTCTCGCCTCATCCGCGCGACTACGTGGGGATTATTTTTCTGCGAGAGCGTCGTCTTTCTGATTGGGAGTGGCGTTGTCGATAGTGTTGTGTTCTTGAGCTCAACGGCGCTCCTGGCGGCGATGTTGCGCTACCTTTCCGAGCGTAAGGCTGTTGGCGAACTTCTGCTTTTCTCGCTTTGGATGATGGTTTGTAAGCAGTCGGCTTTGGTGACCT
>JBJFFT010000015.1:0-11434 GCA_051891975.1 Candidatus Spyradenecus sp.
CGGCACCCCCTTCCTCGACGAAATCTCCGAGATCGACCTCGCCACCCAGGTCAAGCTCCTGCGCGTGCTCGAGACGCGCACCGTCGAGCCGGTGGGGTCGGCCGAGGCGCGCCCGGTCAACATCCGCCTGGTGGCCGCCACGAACCGCAACCTGCGCGCGTGGGTCGACGCGGGGAAGTTCCGCGAAGACCTCTACTTCCGGCTGAATGTCATCGACGTCACCCTGCCGCCGCTGAGCGCGCGTGGGGGCGACCTGGCGCAGCTGTGCGATGCCTTTGTGCGCGAGTTCAATCCGCTCCTCGGGCGCAGCATCCTGGGGGTCGACGCCGGGGCGATGGCGCTCTTGGAGCGCTACGCCTGGCCGGGCAACGTCCGCGAGCTGCGCAACACTATCGAGCGGATGATGGTGCTCGCGAAGGGCGATCGGCTGACCGCCGAGGATGTGCCCGAGAATATCCGCGAGAACCGCGCCCCCGCCGCCGCCCCTGAATCGCTCTCCGCCGCCGCCCCGCCGCCGATCCCCGCGCCCGCCGTGCCGGCCGAGGCCGAGCTCATCCGCCGCGCCCTGGCCGAACACAAGGGCAACCGCACTGCCGCGGCCAAGGCCTTGGGCATTCCCCTGCGCACCCTCTACCGTCGCCTTAAGGCCTACGGTCTGGCGTAAAGCCCCACGTGAAAGGATTCGTATGTTCGCTCTCCTGCGCCTCTCGCTGCTCTGCTGCCTGGCGGTCTGCGCCTTCGCCGCGCCTGAAGTCAAGAGTCTAGTCCCCCCGCCGACCGGGCTGCCCGCCACCAAGGTCGATGTTTGCCGACTGTGTAAGGGCAGCGGGACGGCTGAGCGCGAGGCGCGGGGCGTGCGGATTGTCAAGGGCTTGACGTTGCAGATGCCTTGCCCGGCCTGTAAGGGGAAGGGGATGTGCCCGCGGTTGCTCAATGCCGCCGAGAAGCTTGACTTTTGGCGCACGCGCCATCAGGCCTATGAGCACGCGCAGTTGGCCGCCGGCCTCGTGCCCATCGCTTCGGCCTACGCCGACCGCGCGGAGTTGGCCGCCCTTTCGCCGGAGGATTACGCCCGCCTGGCCCACACCTATCCGGCCACATGCAAGAGTTGCCAGGGCCTGAAGTTCACCCTCTGCCGCCGTTGCAAGGGCGAGGGTCAGACCGCGCCCAAGCGCCCCAAGCCAGGCGAAGCGGTTGTCTTCGCCACGCCGTGCGACGCGTGCAAGGGCACCGGCGAGGAGCTCTGCCGCGCGTGTAAGGGCGAGGGGTTGCGGCCGCTCTGCTCGCGCTGCTCGGGCACCGGCGTGGTCGATGGCCGCCCCAAGAAGGGCGAGGAGCCCTTCACCGAGCGCTGCCGTAGCTGCAAGGGCGAAGGCCGCCGCTAAACATCCCCCCAACCGAAAGGAGTCAATGATGGAAGTGCTACTCTTCTTAATTCCCCTCGGCCTGCTGGCCGGGTTTGTCGCCACCATCGTCAATAGCGTGGCCGCCGCGCGCCTTGCCCGGGAGAACCAGGAGATGTTGCGCGTGCTGCTGATGCGCTTGCCGCCTCAGCCCCCACGCGGGGCAACGCCCGCGCAGCCGGCCCCTGCGCCCGTGACCAAGGTGGTTCTTGTGCAGCCCAAACCAACGCCCAAGCCGGTCCCCCCGCCCCCCGAACCCGCGCCGGCACCGAAGCCGGCGGTGCCCCAGGTTGAGGCTGTTCCGCCCCCGCCTCCGCCGCCGGTGGCGGCGTATATGCCGGAACCCTGGCCCGAGGGGACGGTGGATGCCTTCCTGGCCAAGGTGGGCGCGCTCGTGCGTGATTGGTTCCTGGTGCGCGGACGCTTTGCGCCGAAGCAGGCGATGCCCTACGAAGCGGCGCTGGCCGTCCATTGGCTCATCCGCGTGGGCGTGCTGACGGTCATCGTCGGCGCCTCCTTCCTCGTCCGCTGGATGATTGAGCACAGCCTCCTGGGGCCGCTCGGGCGGGTGCTGATGTTGACGGCGGCGGGCGCGGCGCTCATCGGCGTGGGGCTGCGGCTCCTGCGCGGGCGCTACCGGGTGCTGGGCGAAGGCGGCGCGGCCATTGGCACCGTCCTGCTCTACTTCACGGTCTACGCGGCCACGATGCGCTTCCAACTTCTGCCGCTGGGCGCGGGTTTTGCGCTGATGGGCGCGCTCACCCTGGGCGCCGGCGCGATGGCCCTCGGGCTGCGCTTGCCCTCGGTGGCCGCCATTGTTGCCGCAGGCGGGCTCCTGACCCCGGCCCTCCTGCCCACGCCCAACCCCAACCTCGCGCACCTCTATCTCTACCTCGGCCTGCTGACAACGCTCATCGCCGCCGGGGCCATCTGGCGCAAGTGGGAGGCGCTCACGGTCTTTGCCTTCCTCCTCACCTGGGTCATCACCCTGACCGCCGGGCAGCACGCGCTCTCGGGCGCCTGGACCCTCGCCCTCCACCTCCTCTGGCTGGCGGCCTTCTTTGGTCACCTCATCCGCCGCCAGTGGCGCGTCTCGGCCCTGACGCTGGTCGCCCTCCCCGTGGCCGAGGCCTTCTTCTGGGTGGCCCGCCTCTGCTTTGGGTGCGGCGAGTACGCCAACTTCGCCTGCGCCCTTATCCTCGCCTGCACCTACGCGGCCCTAAGCGCCCTCCTGCGCGTTCGCGGCGAGCGCCGGGCGCTGTGGGTGACCGGCCCCCTGGCCATCCTCCTCGCGGCCAGCGCGCCCCTCTGTCTGCCCTGCCTCCAAGCGCAGTTTGGCGTCATCGCCCTCCTCCACGCGGGCTTGGTGATGACCGTTGTCGAGCTCGGGCACCGGTTGCGCGACCCCATTCTCGCCGCCCTCGGCCGCGCCGCCGCCCTCGGCTTGCTGGTCATCTTTGCCTTCATCGGCGTGGGCAACTGCTTCGCCGCCGCCGAACCCCACAGCAACCCCGGCTGGCTCAACGCCGCCCTCCGCTGCCTCGCGGCCCTCCTCCTCACCGCCCACAGCCTCTGGCGCACCGGCGACAAACTCCGCGCGGCCTTCGGCGGCGGCGCGCTCTGGTTCCTCCTGACCGCCCTCGCCACCCTGCTCTTCCAAAAGGCCTCCTACAACCTCGTGGCCATCTCCTGCACCTGGGGCCTCTACGCGCTCGTGCTCCTCGCCCTCGGCCTCTGGCTGCGCAACCGCCCCGCCCGCCTCAGCGCCCTGGCCCTCCTCGCCCTGACCCTCGGCAAGGTCTTCCTCGTCGACCTCGCCGAGCGCTCGCTCCTCCTCAAAATGCTCGCCGCCCTCCCCCTCGGCCTCCTCCTCATCCTCGGCGCCTGGCTCTACCTCCGCCTCTCCACGCGGAGTTCCAAATGACCTTCCCCCTTGTTGAACTCTTTGCCTCCCTGCAAGGGGAGGGGCGGAACACGGGGCGGCCGTGCGTCTTCGTCCGCTTTGCCGGGTGCAATCTGGCGTGCCCGTGGTGCGACACCTCCTGCGTGGCCACCGAGCGGCTCGACTTCCAGGCGCTGCTGGCGCGGATTGCCGCCTTTCCCGAGCGCAGCGTCATCTTCACCGGGGGCGAGCCGCTCCTCCAGCCGGGGCTCCCCGCCCTCGCCGCCGAGCTGAAAGCCCGCGGCTACTGGCTCGCGCTCGAGACGAATGCCACCTGCGAGCCCTCCCCCGCCCTCCGCGCCTGCCTCGACTACATCGCCACCTCCCCCAAGGTCGGCGCGCCGATCGCCCTCACGCGGGCCGACGAGGTCCGCCTGGTGGTCGCCCCCGAGGTGACGCAAGGCTGGTGCGAGGCCGTTCGCCGCCGCCTCCCCGCCGCCGAGTACTACCTCTCCCCGTGCGACGAGGCCGGCACGCTGCGCGTCCACGAGGCGATCACCCTCCTGGGCCGCCTCAACGCCGCCGCCCCCTCGCCCCCCTGGCGCCTCTCCCTCCAGACTCACAAACTCGCCGCCATCCGCTAAGGCCGCAGGAGGCGGTTAGCGGCCTCTCACGCACGCGCCCCCGGCCCCCCACTTTCACTCCCCGCGCATACCCCCTTTTGAGGTAGGCCCTACCTCGAGGTGACCTAGGGCCTACCTCAAGGTGACCTAGGCCCTACCTCGAGTCGACCTAGGGCCTACCTCGAGGTGAGCTAGGGCCTATCGCGCGCGTGAGCACGTACGCGTGCGCGCGTAACGGGCGCGCGCGGGTTTTTATGGAAGGCGCTGCCGCGAGGGACCGTGTGCCGCCACACCGCACGCGAGCGAAGCGAGCACTTGCATTGGCACAGGGGCTTTGCTATGCTGTGTTTATCCTAAACACAAAGGAGTGCACTATGAGTGGTATCTTTAAGGCTTATGACATCCGCGGCATTTACGGTCAGGACTTGACCGAGGAGATGGCCTACGCCATCGGGCGCGCGTATATTACCTTCACCAAGGCGAAGAAGGTGGTGATCGGGCGGGACTGCCGTCCGCACTCGGTGCCGTTGCAGGCGGCGCTGACCAAGGGCATCTTGGAGCAGGGGGCGGATGTGGTGGATATCGGCCAGTGCTCTACGCCGATGAACTACTACGCCAACGGCTCGCTGAAGGCCGAGGGGTCGATTATGATCACCGCCTCGCATAACCCGGCTGAGTGGAACGGCTTCAAGCTCTGCCGCGCCGACGCGGTGCCGATTTCCGGCGTGAGCGGCATTGCCGACATCGAGAAGATTGTCACCGAGGGCACCTTTGATCCCCCCGCCGCCACCCCCGGCAAGCTCACGCAGCACGACATTCTCCCGGCCTACAAGGAGCACATCAAGCCCTTTATGAACTTTGGCCGCCGCCCGAAGTTGGCCATCGACTATGCCAACGGGATGGGCATTCCCGAGAGCCAGACCTTCGCCGACGCCATTGACCAGGTGGCGCTCTATGGCGACATCGACGGCTCCTTCCCCAACCACGAGGCCAACCCCCTCCACCACGCCACCCTGGCCAAGCTCCAGGAGACCGTCCGCGCCGGGCAGTTCGACTTCGGTGTGGCTTTCGATGGCGACGCCGACCGCGCCGGCTTCATCGACGAGAAGGGCGAGATCATCCCGATGGACCTCATCACCGCCCTCATCGCCCAGGATGTCCTCAGCCGCGAGAAGGGCGTGATCTTCTACGACCTGCGCTCGAGCCGCGTGGTCAAGGAGGTCATCGAGGCCGCCGGCGGGGTGCCGATGATGAGCCGCGTGGGCCACGCCTTCATCAAGGCCCAGATGCGCGAGCACAAGGCGATCTTCGCGGGCGAACTCTCCGGCCACTACTACTTCCGCGATAACTTCGTGGCCGAGAGCTCCTCGATGGCCGTCATCGCCCTCTGCAACATCGTCACGCGCGCCGGCAAGCCGCTCTCCGAGCTCATTGCCCCGCTGCGCAAGTATGCCTGCTCAGGCGAGATTAACACCAAGGTCAGCCGCGACCCGCAGGAGATCCTCGCCACCCTCAAGGCCAAGTACGCCGATGGCAACGTCTTCGAGCTCGATGGCGTGAGCGTGGAGTATCCCACCTGGTGGTTCAACGTCCGCTGCTCCAACACCGAGCCGCTCGTGCGCCTCAACCTCGAGAGCACCGCCAGCCAGGCCGAAATGGAAGCCAAGCGCGACGAAGTCCTCGCCATTATCCGCGGCTAGTGAGCCGACAGCTGACAGCTGACAGCTGACAGCGCTGGCGCTTGAGGTGCAGGCCCGTCTGAGCCGTGCGCCTTGCGCCATCCGGGACAAAGGTTGCCCGTCGCGTTAGCGGCTGTCCGCTGTCCGCTGTCAGCTATACCGCCTTCTCCCCAGACCCTCTCTATAAGACAAGGATACCGCTATGCTCAATCAAGCAGTCTACGATGAATTGATGGCCAAGTTCGAGGCGACCTATGGCAAGAAGCCGCAGGTGGTCTCCTACGCCCCCGGCCGCATTGAAGTGCTCGGCAACCACACCGACTACAACGAAGGTTACGTCTTCTCCACCGCCATCAACTACGGCACCTTCTTCGCCATCGCCCCCAACGACCTCGGCGTGAACCGCGTGACCGCCGGCGACCTGATGCACACCGTCACCTTCCCCCTCGAGGGCGCCAAGCCCGTCACCGAGGACACCTGGGCGAACTACGTCATCGGCACCGTCGCCGGGCTCGCGAAGATCAAGCCTCAGACCGCCGGCTTTGACGGTATGTTTCTGGGCAATGTGCCGATGGGCTTTGGCCTCTCCTCCTCCGCCGCGCTGGAAATGTGCACCGCCAAGGCCGTCTGCGGCCTTTACGGGATTGAGGCCGATGTGGTCACCCTCGCCAAGGTCGGCCAGGCCGCCGAGCACGACTACGCCGGCTGCTCCTGTGGCTTGCTCGACCAGATCTCCTCGCTCTGCGGCGCCTACGGCAAGCTCGTCAAGACCGACTTCCGCACCCTCAAGGTTGAGACCGTCGATATGGGCCCGGAGGTCTGCTTCCTGATGTGCAACCCCCACGCCAAGCACGCGCTTGTCGACGGGCAGTACAACTCCCGCCGCAAGGCCTGCGAGGAGGCCGCCGCCTACTTCGCCAAGGTGCTCTCGCACCCGGTGCGCGCCCTGCGCGATGTCTCGATGGCCGAGTGGGAAGCCTACAACAACGGCCTCGATGAGGTGGTGGCCAAGCGCGCCGCGCACCCCATCGGCGAGGATGAACGCGTCCTGAAGGGCGCCAAACTCCTGGAAGCGGGCGACCTCGCGGCCTTCGGTCAGCTCCTCTTCGATTCGCACGAGAGCTCGCGCGTGATGTTCGAGAACTCTTGCAAGGAGCTCGATGACGTGGTCGAGATTACCAAGTCGGTCCCCGGCGTCCTCGGCGCGCGCCTCTCCGGTGGCGGCTTCGGCGGCTCGGTGGTGGTGATGGTCAACGCCCGCGATGCGGAGACGGCCGCTCAGGCCATCGCCTCGGCCTACGCCAAGAAGACCGGCGGAGCCCCCTGCGAGGTTTCGCGCATCCAGCCTAGCCAAGGCGCCTGCCTGGTCTAATCCGGCACGCCGGCTTCCGGCACAACAAAGAAGGCCCCCGAGCGTGAGCTCGGGGGCCTTTGTTTTCTGCCGGCGGGGCGCGAGGGTCTTACACCCTCACGATGGCGCCGGGGGGATACTTGCCGGCGATGATGTCGCGGGCGATGGGGGTCTCCAGCCGGCGCTGAATGACGCGGCGGAGGGGGCGGGCGCCAAAGTCGGGGTCGTAGCCCTCGTCGATGAGCGCGCGCTTGGTCTCGTCGGAGACTTCGAGCGTGAGCTCTTGGTCGGCGAGGCGTGCGGCGAGGTCCTTGAGCTGCAGGTCGACGATCTTCGTGAGGCTCTCCTTGGAGAGGGGCTTGAAGAGGAGCGTCTCGTCGATGCGGTTGAGGAACTCGGGCGGAAACTTGCTCTTGAGGAGCGCGTCGACCAGGCCTTTGAGTTTCTCCGGCTCGCCGTCTTTCTCGGCGGAAGCGATGAGGTCGCTGCCGAGGTTGGAGGTCATAATGATCAAGGTGTTCTTGAAGGAGACCACGGTGCCCTTGCTGTCGGTGAGGCGGCCGTCGTCGAAGACCTGCAAGAAGAGCTTGAAGACGTCGGGGTGGGCCTTCTCAATCTCGTCGAGCAGCACCACGCTATAGGGCTTGCGGCGGACGGCCTCGGTGAGTTGCCCGCCCTCCTCGTAGCCCACATAGCCGGGAGGCGCGCCGACGAGTCGGCTGACCGAGTGCTTCTCCATATACTCGGACATATCCAAGCGCGTCATCGCGTCGCGGCTGTCGAAGAGCTGCTCGGCCAGGACGCGCGCGAGTTCGGTCTTGCCCACGCCCGTCGGCCCCAGGAAGAGGAAGGCGCCGATGGGTTTGGCGCGGTTCTTGATCCCGGCGCGGGCGCGCAGCACGGCGTCGGAGACCGCCTCGACGGCCTCATCCTGCCCGATGACGCGCAGTTTGAGTTCGGCGGCCATCCCCAGGAGCTTCTCGCGCTCGCCCTCGAGCAGCTTGGCCACGGGAATGCCCGACCAGCGGCTGACGGCCTCGGCAATCTCCTCGGGGCCGACCTCCTCGCGGAGCATCGCGGCCTCGGTGCCGGTGGCGGCGGATTTGAGCTTGGCCTCCAGCTCGGGAATGACCTTATACTGCAGCTCGCCGGCCTTGGCGTAGTCGTACTTTCGCTGGGCAAGCTCGAGGTCGTGGCGGGCCTGGTCGAGCTTGGCGCGCAGCTCCTTGGAGGCCTCGTGGGCCTTCTTCTCCTCCTGCCACTTGGCCTTGAGGGCGTCGGCCTTCGCCTTTTCGTCGGCGAGTTCGCGGCGCAACTCGGCCAGACGCTTGGCGGAGGCTTCGTCCTTCTCCTTGGCCAGCGCGGCCTCCTCAATCTCCAGGCGCATCACGCGGCGGGCGAGTTCGTCGAGCTCGGCGGGCATCGAGTCCATCTCGGTGCGGATGGCCGCGCACGCTTCGTCGAGCAGGTCGATGGCCTTATCGGGCAGGAAGCGATCCTGGATGTAGCGGTCGCTCAACACCGCGGCGTTCACGAGGGCGGTATCGAGGATGCGGACATTGTGGTGGGCCTCGAACTTCTCCTTGAGCCCGCGCAGAATGCTGATGGTGTCCTCGACCGTGGGGGCGGCGACCATCACCGGCTGGAAGCGGCGCTCCAGGGCCTTATCCTTCTCCATATAGAGCCGGTGCTCGGCCAGGGTCGTTGCGCCGATGCAGTGCAGTTCGCCGCGCGCGAGCATCGGTTTGAGCATATTGCCCGCGTCGCTCGAGCCCTCGGTCTTGCCGGCGCCGACGATGGTGTGGATTTCGTCGATAAAGAGGATGATGCGCCCCTCGCTGGCCTTGATCTCCTTCAAGACGGCCTTCAGGCGCTCCTCGAAGTCGCCGCGATACTTCGCGCCGGCCATCAGGGCGGTCATATCGAGCGCGAAGATCGTGCGGTCCTTCAGCCCCTCGGGCACATCGCCGCGGACAATGCGCTGGGCCAGCCCCTCGACAATGGCGGTCTTGCCCACGCCCGGCTCGCCGATGAGGACGGGGTTGTTCTTGGTCTTGCGCGAGAGAATGCGAATGACGTCGCGGATCTCGGTATCGCGGCCGATGACCGGGTCGAGCTTACCCTTGCGCGCCAGCTCCACCAGGTCCTGACCATACTTCTTGAGCGCCTCGTAGCTCTCCTCGGGGTTCTCGCTGGTAATACGCTGGTTGCCGCGGACCTCCTTCAAGGCCGTCAGCAACGCGTTCTCGGTGAGCCCCAGGTCGCGCAACGCCTTCACGCGCGGGACCATCGCCAGCAGCACGTGCTCCACCGAGACGTACTCGTCGCCCATCTGCTTGGCGCGGTCGAAGGCCGCCACCAGCACCTCGTTCAGACTCGGCGCCACGTAGATCTTGTTCGCCTCCATCGCCCCGGTCACCTTCGGCAGCCGGTCCAACGCCTCGGCCACCCGCGCCCGGGCCACCTCCAAACTCACGCCACACTTGGCCAGCAACCCGCCGGCCAACCCCTTCTCCTGCGCCAACAACGCCCAGAGCAAGTGCTCACTCTCCACCTGCTGCTGTTGCCGGCGGATCCCCTCCTGCTGCGCCAAGGTCAACGCCTCGCGCAACCGTTCAGTCATCTGATTCATATCCATAACTTTGTTCCTCCTATCCGGCGGCCTTGCGCCCCCGGCACTAACCCTTGCAACCCCCGTGCCAATCTCCCCCGCCTCCACCCCTCCCTGCCAACTGTGCCACCGGTGTGCCAAACCGTGCCACACCGTGCCAAAAAGTGGCAGGCCCTGCCACGCCCCGTGGCAGGCCCTACCTCACCTCGACCTAGGCCCTACCTCGCCTCGACCTAGGCCCTATCGCGCGCGTACGCGCGTGCGCGTTCGCGCGTGAGCACGCGCACGCAGTTTATTATGGGAGGGGCATCGCCAACCTGCGGAGCAGGCCTTGCAAAACCTCCTCACGCGAGCGCGCACCTCGCGGCGGGTTGCCGCACCCTCGCGCGAGCGCAGCGAGCACTTGTGCTATACTAGGCGGCGGAAAGGAGAGAGCGATGGCCTTGATCAATGAAGGATGTTCTGAGTTCCCGATGCTTCGCGGGGCGCAGAATATCTATGTGGACAAGACGAACTACTTTTATCGGCTGATTCAGATCGCGACGGCGACGCCGTGCTTCTTCTTCTTGGCGCGGCCGCGGCGCTTTGGCAAGTCGCTGATGATCTCCACCTTCAAGGCCATCTTCGAGGGCAAGCGCGAGCTCTTCGATGGGCTGGCCATCGCCAAGACTGAGTACGACTGGCAGCCCTGGCCGGTGTTGCACTTCGACCTCTCGATGGCAACGGGGGAGACGTTGGAAGATTGTTTGCGCGGTCTTCGTTTGCAGGTTCAGATTGCCCTCTCGCACGCGGGTCTTAAGGTCGATCAGAACACGCCGCGAGAGATGTTTGCCGCCGCCTTTGCGCAGTTGAAAGAGCAGGGCAAGCAGGCGATCATCCTCATTGACGAGTACGATGCGCCCATCTGCCACGCCTTGGACCGGCCTGAGCTCTGCGAGGCGATCCGCGGCGAGTTGGCGAATCTCTACTCGGTGATGAAGGCCAATCAGGCGGCCATTCGCTTTGTGATGATTACCGGCATCTCCAAGTTCGCCTCGATGGCGGTCTTCTCGGGGTTGAATAACGTCATCGACCTCACCTACAAAAAAGAGACTGCCGCAATGCTTGGCTACACCCAGGCCGAGCTAGAGGCGAACTTTGCCGAGCACCTCGACCGCCGCGCGCAGGAGATGGGGCTCTCCAAGGCCGACTTTATGGCCGGGCTTGCCCACTGGTTCAATGGCTACCGCTTCTCCATCGATTCGGAGGTCTCGGTCTACAACCCCGTGGCTATCGCTCGGACGCTGACTTCTGACCAGCCATACTTCGATGCGCAGTGGACGACCACCGGCCGCTCCTCGATGCTCTCCAAGTTCCTCCGGCGCTACGATCTGCTCAAGATTGACTTTCAAGGCCCGATCTACGCCTCGCGGAGTAGCTTGGAGACCCCCTCGCAGATTGTCGCCCTCTCGCCTGTTGCCGTGCTCTATCAGACCGGCTATCTGACGCTGGCGGACTACGACCGCACCTTGGGAACCTACACCCTGCGGATCCCCGACGAGGAGGTCCGCCGCGACCTAATGGCCTTCCTCTGCGAGCTGACCATCTCCTCCGATGCCGCGCGCGAGGACGCCCGCGCCCACGTCTCCATCAGGTCGCTCGATGCCCTCCTCAACATCGACCTCTACGAAATGTACGCTCAGTGCCACTACGGCCCCACCGAGACGCGTATTCAGGAGTACAACTACCAGCGCATCCTCCAGGTCCTCTTCTGGTCGCTCGGCTACAACCCCATCGTCGAGCCAACGCAATCCTCGGGCAAGCACGCCGACCTCGTCGTCAAGGCCGGCGATGTCATCTTCGTCTTCGAACTTAAGAGCGACGGCTCGACCGCCGAAGCGGCCCT
>JBJFFT010000016.1:0-11429 GCA_051891975.1 Candidatus Spyradenecus sp.
GGTGGCTGTGCTCAGCCTCCTGGCCTGTTCGTTTGCAATGGATGCGTATATGGAGGGGAAGGCGGCGGTGTGGACGCGGAACCGCCATCAGGCGTCAGCGCTATTGGATTCGGGGTTGACGTTGGCGGGGATGTTGATGGCGCGTCAGGAGAAGGTAAGCGGAGAAGAGACCGAGGAGGAGGCGGAGAAGGATCGGTGGATTGTGCCGGCCATTCGCCTCAAGCGCGGGCAGCGGGTGGAGGTCTCTCAGCGGCTGATGTTTGACGAGGAGGGGCACTTGCAGTTCGAGACGGCAGATGTGCACGCCTCCACAAACAATGTGCCCGATGCGGAAATCTTTGTGGCCATTGAACCCGCGCCGGCGCGCTGGAACATCAACAAGCTCACCAAGGCGGGCTTTGGGGACAATGCCGACTTGATTTGGGCGCGGATTCTAACGGTGGCCGGGGTGCCGGAGGAGGACCAGAGCGCGCTGGTCGATTCCTTCTATGACTGGGTGGACGAGGATAGCGTCACCGAGTCGGCCGACGGGGCGGAGAGCGAGTATTACGAGGGGCTGGAGACGCCGTATACCTGCAAGAACGGTCCGCTGGACACGGTGGGCGAGCTGATGTTTATCAAGGGCTTTGACCGCAATGGCGGGGTGCTGCTCAAGGGCGGGCTCTGGAACCCGGAGGAGACGAACAGCGAGCGGCAGGTCTTCGTAAACGGCATTGAGCGTCTCTTCACCACCTACGGCGAGGGGAAGATTAACGTCAATGCCGCGCCGCGAGAGGTGCTGCTGACGGTGCCGTGTCTGGAAGATGCCGATGGGCTTATCGTCGATACCATCTTGGAGGAGCGCGAGGGGTTGAATGCCGATACTGCCAGCGCATCGGCCAAGGTGCAGCAGGTCTCGCGTTCGAGCGGGACGGTAAGTTTGGGCGCTGCGGCGGTGAAGGATTATCACTTTACGGACCTCTCGGACTTCCTGGCGCGCGTGCCGGGGTTGAGCCAGGAGGATGCGAATGTCTACCTGACGGTGGACTGCGCCATCTACAAGCTGGAGATTGAAGGGCGCGTGGGGCGCGTGAAGCGGCGGGCGACAGCCGTGGTCCAGCGCGGAGGCGAGAGTAAGTCGACGGCCGGCAGTGCCTCGGCGGCGAATGGCGATTTGGTGATTTTGCAATGGCGCGAAGAGACGTAGCGGCGGCGGAGCAGAGATGATGGCAGAAGCAGAGGATAGGCCCGCAGAGGCGGCCCCCGAAGAGGTGCAACCGGCCCCGGCACAGATGCCCGGCGGCGCGGTGGCATTGCGGAGTTATGAGACCGTGTTGGTGCGGCTGAGCCTGCCGGTGGAGGCCGAGGAGACCTTGGCCGAGACGGTGGGGCTGAACACCGAGGCGCTCTCGCCCTTCGAGGCGGGAAACTACTCGCTGGGCTACGAGGTGGTCAGCCGCAATGAGGAGACCTTGACGCTCTGGGCGGCGATGGCCGCGAACGAGGTGCTCGACGAGCGTTGGCACGAGCGCTTGTTGGCCGAGGGGAAGCTGGGCAAGGCGCGGGTGGATGTGTCGCTGATGGGCTGGCTGAAGGTCTTACCGCAAGTGGCGCCGGAGGTCAAGCACGGGCGGAAGTTGGTGGCCGTGCGCGAGCCGGCCGAACAGTTGTTGCTTCTGCTCTCGGAGGGCGTTCCCGAGGCCGTGCGCGCCTTCCCCGGGCAGATGGCCGACGCGGACTTTGCGCGCGAAGCGATGTTGCTCCTCTCGCGCGGGGCCTTGGAGGGGCTGGGGGCCGAAGCGCCCGAGGCGCTCTGCCTGGCCCCGACGAGCGACCGCGCCGAGGCCCTCCAGGTGGGCACTGGGTTGGAGCCGCGTTTTGTGCCCCTGGCACCGGAGCAGGCCGAGGAGCGCTTGGGTCAGGCGCTGGCCGAGCGCGCCGAAGCGCCCGAGGCGACCATGGACTTGACCCCCGAAGCCTGGCGCGAGGAGGCGGCCGCCGCGCGGCGGAAGCGGGCGATGGTGGTCGGCGGGTCGATCTTGGGCGTGCTGTGGCTCATTTGCGCGGCGGGGCTCTTCTTTGCGCCGAAGGTCTACAAGAAGTTGGCGCAGGATGTCACCGCGCAGATTGCCCGCCAGCGGCGGGTCTACCAGGCGGTGCAGGAGCTGCGCGAGCGCGTGGCGCTGATTGAGCGCTATCAGGACCGCTCGAACTCGGCGCTGGAGATGTTGCGCCTCTTGTGCGCGGCCAAGGCCAAAACGATGACCTTCCTCTCGGTCACCTACCGGCAGAAGCAGCAGCTGAAGGTCAGCGGTCTGGCCGACGACACCTCGGATGTCTACGCCTTCAAAGAGGCGCTGCAGCGGGACGAGCGCTTGCAGGAGGTCAAGATTACCCGCCTCTCGCAAGACCCCAAGACGCGCAAGCAGCGCTTTGACATCGACATCGTCTTTCCCAGCGAACAGGAGCAAGAGTGATGACAAACCTTACGCAACGCGATCAGATGTTGCTGGCGCTCTTTGGCGTGGTGCTGGCGGTGGGGTCGCTGGCGCTGTGGTTCCCGAAGGCGCGGCAGGCGTGGCAGCGCGAGGCGCGCGTCTGGCGGCAGCAGAGCGCGCGGTTGGAGCGCGAGCGCGCGGAGATTGCCCAGCGGCCCAAGGTACAGGCGCAGTATGACGCACTGCGCGACAAGATGCCGCTCTTCCCGGAGGGGCGTTCGGTCGACACCCACTGGCTGCCGATTATGGATAACACCGCCCGGGCAAACAATGTGAACATTGCCCAGCGCTCGATTGGCGGAGAAGAGAAGATTGGCGAAGTAACCGAGCTCACCCTCGAGTGCCGCGATTGGGAGGGCCGGCTCGATTCGCTGGTCTGGTTCCTCTACGACATTGAGACGCGCGAGGACGCGATGATGGATGTGCGCGCCATCACCATCCGCCCCAACACCAAGAAGCCTGGCATCCTCCAAGGCACCTTTACTCTCAACTGCGCCTATATGCGCACCGACGACGCCCCCAGCGCCCAATAACCCCCACGGACAACGCTTTATGAACACATCCCATCTTCTTTTGACCTTGAGCGCCGGGCTCCTGCTCTCCGGCGCGGCGGTGGCCCAGGTCCGCGCCCCCGCCATCCGTCGCACCAACGGCAATACGCCCGCCGGAGCCTCCGCGAATGCCGCCACCTCCACCACCGAGGTGGCCCAGCAGCTGGCCAAGGCTGAACGCGGCAAGGGCGGTCGCCCCAAGTTGAAGTTCGACAACGCCCCCGCCGAGCTCTTCCTGCAAATCTACGCGCAGGTGACCGGCCGCACCCTCCTCACCTCGCCTGATGTGCCGAAGGTGACGATGAGCCTGCGCTCGAACAACGAGGAAAAGTGGTCCGACGCCGAATACCTGCAGGCCATCGAGCAGCAGCTGCAGCTCAACGGCATTGGCCTCATCCCGGTGGGCGAGCGCTTTGCCCTGGTGGTACCCTTCAAGACCATCGGCCAACAGGGCATCGAGACCTTCCTGGAAGTCCCCGCCAAGGGCCGTCACCCCGAAGAGGGCAAGATTATCCGCCAGGTCATCACCCCCAAGAACATCTCGGCCGAAGAGGCGCAGAAGGTAGTCGAGAACTTCAAGCGCCCCGATGGGATGATTCAGTTCCTCGAGCGGACCAACTCCCTGCTGATTACCGACACGCAGGAGAACGTCAACCGGATGATCGAGATTATCGCCTTCATCGATAAGCCGATGCCGGTGCTCGAGGAGGTCCAGGTCTACGGCATCAAGCACGCGAAGGCGGCCGACATCAAGAAGTCGCTCGAAGAGTTTGTGCAGGCCTCGCGCGAGGAGGACGAGAAGAGCAAGAAGTCCACCGCCGCCCCGCGCACGAGCAATTCGCTCAGCGGCGGCATGCAGAAGGGCGTCTCCATCTCGCAGAACCGCAACTTGCCCGGCGTGACGCGCCCGGGGTCGCAGCCGGCCGAGGAGCCGAGCAGCGGCAGCTCCGTGGTGGATGCCTTGGTGAGCGATGCCGACCGCGGGATGATTCGCGGCAAGGTGCAGATTATGGCCGACGAGCGCTCCAATCAGCTCATCATCGTCACGCGGCCCTCCAATATGGCCTTCTTTGAGCGTATCATCAAGGTGCTCGATATCGAGACCGCGCCCGAGATTGCCGTCGAAATCATCCGCCTGAAGTATGCCCAGGCCGAGACCAAGGATTCCAACAAGGGCGTGGCCGACCTCCTCAACGAGCTCATCGACTCCTCCTCTTCCTCCAAGGCCAACGAGCCGGCCACCCGCAACACGAACAACCAGCCCAACACGCGCAACCTGACCAACTCCAACCGTCCGGCGCCCTCCCCCCAGCCCCAACTCTCGGCCGACTCCAAGAGCAAGATTGGCGAGCTGCGCAAGGAGAACATCAAAATCCTCGCCGACAGCCGCATCAACGCGGTGATGGTGATGGCCTCCCCCGGCGACCTCGCCGCCATCAAGGACATCATTGCCGAAATGGATGTGCCCGTTGCCCAGGTCCTTATCGAGACCGTGGTGCTGAGCGTGACGTTGGGTGACGACCTGACCACGGGCGTGGAATGGGTCAAGCGCGTCTCGGGCGGCAACAAGTATCGGGACAGCTTTGGCGGCGGCGGGATGCCCAGCGGCGCCTCCGCCTCCCCGCAAAACCTCTTTAACCTGGCCACCAATGTCACCACAGCCTTGGGGATGATTAGCGGCGGCTCGCAGTATTACGGCACCATCAACAAGCTCAACCTCGACTTCCTCATCCGCGCCACCGAGCTCGACAACCGCACCAAGGTCATCACCTCGCCCATCTTGATGACGCAGGACAATAAGGAGGCAACCCTCGAGAATACCGAGCTCGCTTACCTCTACAACGGTATGAAGTATATGGGCTCGTCCTACTCCGGCTCAGACTATCAGCCCGACATCAAGCAGGAGGAGATCGGCCTCACCATCAAGGTCACCCCCCGCATCAACCCCGATGGCACCGTTGTCCTCACCTTTGAGGAGACCTTCCAGAACGCCGACAACAAGCAGGAGGTCCCCGGCTCGGGCACTAATGGCGAGAGCTCGATGTGGCCTTCGCCCTCCACGCGCAAGATCTCCGGCAACATCTCGGTCAACGACGGGCAGACCGTTGTCATCGGCGGCCTCGTGGAGCACAAAATCATCGAGGAAGAGGGCGGCATCCCCTTCCTAAAGAACATCCCCTGGATTGGCCGCTACCTCTTTGGCTACACCGACTTCTCCGACAGCCGCAGCGAGTTGCTCGTCTTCCTCACGCCCTATGTCTTCAAGTCCTCCGAAGAGGCCCAGGCCGAGGCCAAACGCCGCAAGGATTACCTCGACGCGCCCGGTGTCTGGAACAAGGGCTGGTCGAACTCCAATCTCGCCGACATCCCCGACGAGGAGGAGATGCTCCGCCGCGAAAGCCAGAAGCGCGCCTACGAGATCAAGCAGTTCAAGGCCAAGGAGAAGCGCTCTAAGGCCCAACGCGATCACGACCGCAAAATGGCCGAGCTCCTGGAGAAGTCCATCGACCGCAAGCGCGAGGAGCTCGATGACGAGCGTGCCCGCCTCTCCAACGAGGAGCTCTCTGCCCGCGAGGCCGAACTCCTCAACGAGCAGTTGATGCACGAAGCGCTCCTGCGCTCGATTATGGAAACAGAAGGCAACGAGGCCAAATAGCCTCCGCCCGCCAAGGAGATTGCTATGACTCTCACCGAAGAACAAACCGCCGCCGTCCGCCAATGGGTTGCCGACGGTGCCTCCCTCAGCGAAGTTCAGCAGCGCCTGCGCGCCGACTTCGGCCTCCACCCCACCTTCTTTGACGTGCGCATGTTGGTGATGGACCTAGGTGTACAGGTCAAAGACCGCGTGGCCCAGGTCAATGCCGACGACGTCACCAAGGCAAAGTTGCCCCCCAAGCCGACCGATTCCACCGAGCCGCCGCCCGCCGACGACGCGGCCACCAGCACCGTCTCGGTGACCGTCGACACCATCCAGACCATCCCCGGCGCCCTCGTCTCCGGCTCGGCCGTCTTCTCCGATGGTGTCAAAGCCCGCTGGTACTTCGACCAAATGGGCCGCTTCGCCTTCGAACCCGAACTCCCCGGCTACCACCCCACCCCCGAAGACTCCCGCACCTTCCAGCAAACCCTCCAGCGCGAACTCTCCACCCGCGGCTACTGACGATGCACTTTGGGGTCACACGCTGCCTCGCCCTGAGTCTCCTCTGGGCCGCGTTTGCGCGGGCGGTGGAGGTGTCGTTTATGGGGGGGTACGACCCCGACCTGCCGGAGAGTGCCGTCACACGGCAGATCTTGGCGTTGGGGGAGGAGCGGCCCGAGTTGCGGCCGGTCAAGTGGGGCGGGCTGTGGTTGCCGGGAGCGGGCGGACGTTCCCCGTTGCTCTTGGCGATGGCCGGCGGCAATGCGCCCGACATCTATCAGTGCTGGTTCCACATCACCCAGAGCGACATCCGCAACGGCTTCCTGATGCCCCTCGATCGCTGGCTCGGCCCGGGCGGCGATCGGTGGGAGGGCTGGGCGCGCGTCCCCGATCTCTGGCGCCGCGTGGCCTCCGCCGACGGCCACCTCTACGCCCTTCCGGCCGCCTCCGTGGCCTATTACGGCATCCTCTATCGCAAGGACCTCGTCCGCGAAGCCGGGCTCGACCCCGAGGTTGTCCCGCAGACCTGGCCGGCCTTCTGGCATTGGTGCCAGCAGCTGACCACCCGTTCGCGCCGGGCCTTTGGCGTCTGTGAAGCCCCATGGAACTGGCTTCCTTGGTTGCAAAGCACCGGCGCCTCGCCGGTCATCCAGAGCCGAGAATCCCTCCTGCGCGGCCTCTCCTACGACTTCCCGATGGAGGCTACGCACTGCCTAGCGCCCGATGGCGAGGATCTCTCTGCCCAACCGCCGCGGTGGCGCGCGGCCTTCGATTCGCCCGGGGCTATCGCCGCGGCCGAGTTCCTCCAGCGCCTGGCCTGGCAACCGTGGGTGCGCAGTCCGGAAGACGGCGAGCCGTTGGACCTCACGCCCGAAGCGCGCGCGGCCGGCCGCCTCACGCTCCCCTCCGGCCGCGAGCTCACCTTCCCCCCTGAGGCCGTTTACGAAGGTGTTGTCCGTAAACTCCCGCTGAATAACGACCCCTCGGCCTTCCTGCAGGGGGAAGTCTGCGCCATCTTCGCCGGCACCGAAGCGCTCGAGCGCATCACCGGCGAAGGCGGCCTCGACCCCGACCTCATTGGCCTGATGCCCTTCCCGGCCCAGCACGAGGGCCTGCCGCGCGTCTTCCAAGCCCACCGCCACTTCTGGGCCATCAGCGAGGGCATCGCGCGCCGACCGCCAGCCGAGCAAGACCTCGTCTTCGCCTGCCTCGAACGCCTCGTCTCCCCCACCCTCAACGACGCGCACATCAAGGAACAGGTCCTGGAAGGCAACGCCCGCTGGTGCCACCCGGCCGACCTCCGCCGCCTGGGGCTGGAAGCCTACCTCGACGAAATCCCCCCCGCCATCCGCGCGCTCTATGCCGACCTCGACGCCGGGCGCATCGTCGCGCGCACCGAGCCCTTCGTCGGCTTCTGGCAGGGCGTGAGCGACCTCCTCCAACGCCGTCTCCTGGGCCTGCTCCTCTCCGAGGCCGGGCGCTCGCTCGATGTGGCCGAGGCCCTGCGCGCCATCAATGCCGACGCGAACCGCGGCCTGATGTTCCGCGTGACCGAGGAGGAGATCGCCCCGCGCCGCCCCTGGGCCCGCGCCATCCTCGGCACCCTCGCCCTCGCGCTGCTCACCCTCCTCACCTGCAAGGTCTGCCGCCTGCGCCACCGCCGCGCCGTCCGCCTCCCCCCCGAGCGCACGAGCGGCCGCTCGCCGGTAGCCATCGCGCTCCTGATGCTCCTGCCGGCCCTCCTCTCCATCACCGTCTGGAGCTACATTCCCCTGGTGCGCGGCGTGCTAATGGCCTTCCGCGACTACCACATCATCGGCGAGAGCCCGTGGGTGGGGCTCGACAACTTCATCCTCGTGGCCACCGACTGGGGCTTTTGGTGCAGCGTGGGGCGCACCCTCAAGTATGTGGCCCTGACCCTCCTCTTCGGCTTCCTCACGCCCATCTTCCTGGCGGTAATGCTCTCGGAGATTCCGCGCGGGCGCATCCTCTTCCGCACGCTCTACTTCCTCCCGCACCTCACCTCCACCCTCGTCATCACCCTCCTCTGGCAACTGATGTACGACCCCACCGAGAACGGGATGCTCAACCGCCTCCTCGCCGCCTGCCACCTCCCCCAACAGACCTGGCTCCAAGACCCAGCCTGGGCGATGATCTGCTGCATCCTCCCCGGCGTATGGGCCGGCGCAGGGATGGCCTCGCTCATCTACATTGCCGCCCTCCAGGCCCTGCCGCAGGATTACTACGAAGCTGCCGCCATCGACGGCGCGGGCTTCTGGGGCCGCGTCCGCCACGTCATGCTCCCGCAACTGCTCCCGCTGATGGTCATCAACTTCGTCGGAGCCTTCATCGCGGCCTTCCAGAGCATCGGCTCCATCTTCCTACTCACCTTCGGCGGCCCGGGCGACGCCACCAACGTCCTCTCCCTCGCCATCTGGAAGGAAGCCTACAACAACCTGCGTATGGGCTCGGCCACCACAATGGCCTGGTTCCTCGGCACCGCCCTCATCGGCTTCACCTACCTCCAATTCCGCATCCTGCGTAAGGTCGAGTTCCGCCGCGCCAGCGAGAACTAACCCAGCCGCGCCCGACGCAGCGCCGCCGTGGCCACCACCACCAAGAGCCCAATCCCAGCCATCACGGCAAAGGCCAAGCGCAGACTCACCGCGTGCGCAATAAAGCCAATGAGCGGAGGCGTGGCCAGGAAGCCAAAGAAGCCAATCGTGGAAATCTCGGCAATGGCCATGCTCGGGCTCACCGCGCGCTCCTTCCCGGCCAGACCGCAGCAGAGCGGCACCACCGCGCTCGTCCCGCACCCCACCAAGGCAAAGCCTATCACCGCCCCGGCCAACCCCACCCCCGGCCCGAAGCCCGCCAGCCCCACCGCCAGGGCCAACCCGCCCGAAATGCACACGCCGCTGGCCAAGAGCACGCGCAGCACGCCCAGCCGGTTGACAATGCCATCGGCCAGGAAGCGCATCGTCACCATCGTGCAGAGGTAGGCCAGGTAGCCCAGCGACTGCACCTCCGGCGCCACGCCCACCGCGTCACGCAGGTAAATCCCGCTCCAATCGTAGATCGTCCCCTCGCAGGCCATACACCCGAGCGAGGCCACCCCCAGCCACACCAACGCCGGCGTCAATTTCCATCCGCCGGCCGACCGCTTCTCGCCCGCGCGCTGCCCGCCCGCCGCGCGGTCAAAGCCCATCAACGCCCCGCCCGAGAAAGAGAGCAGCACGCACGCCCCCGCCGCCACGCACCCAAAGTGCACCCACACCGGCGCGTGCACTTGCGCAAAGCCCACACTCAGCGCCACCGCCACCAACCCGGCCAGCGACCACATCCCGTGGAAGAGGGCGATAATGCTGCGACGGTAGTAGTGCTCGAGCTGCACGCCCTGGGTGTTAGCCGCGGTATTCGAAAGGTTCGCCGCAAAGCCCGCCAGGAAGAGTCCCGCCGCCAGAGACCACGTATTCGGTGCCACTCCCAACCCCGCTAGCACCGCCGGGTAGAGAAAGCCGGCCGTCACCAACATCCGCCGGCTCCCAAAGCGCGCCACCAACCACCCATTCGGCGCCATCGCCAGCAGCTGCCCAATCGGCAACATCAGCAGCAGCGACCCCAACTGCGCCTCGTTGAGCCCCAGCCGCACGCGCACATCGGGAATCCGCGCGCACCACGTGGCGAACATCAGTCCCTGAATGAAGAAGGAGGCGCAAATCGCCAACCGCGTGCGAATGAGCCGCGGCAACTGCGGGAAGAACCAAGGCGAGAGCAGGAGCGGCCTTCCGCGCATCACGTGCCTCACTGACCCAGCAGCGAACGGAGGCGCTCCTGCGACTGCGCGGCCACCTCGTCGTAGAGGCTATTGCCGTGGGCATCCATCGCCACCGTCACCGGGAAATCCCGCACGCGCAGGTGCCACATCGCCTCGGCCGCACCGAAGGTCTCCAGGAAGTCCACCCCCTCCACCTGCTCGACGGCATTGGCAATCAGCGTCGCCGCCCCGCCCACCGCCTGCAGATAGACGCAACCGTGCTCGCGGCAGGCCGCCAGGGTCTTGGGCCCCATCCCGCCCTTGCCGATAATCAGGCGCAGACCAAAGCGCGCAATCACCTCCGCCTCGTAGGGCTCCTCGCGCGACGAGGTGGTCGGCCCTCCGGCCACCATCCGCCACCCGGTCCCCTCGCGCACCATCACCGGCCCGCAATGATAGAGCGCCGAGGTGCGCAAATCCACGCCCGGGGGCAGCTCGCCCCCGTCGTGGAGATACTTATGGAAGCGGTCGCGCCCGGTGTGGACCAACCCGCAGAGCGAGAGCGTCTGCCCCAGGCGCAACGCGCGCACATCTAGCGTGGCGATGTTGTCCATTGCTTAGACTAGCCCTGTTCCGGCGCTGGCGGCGGCCAGGGTGGCGGCATTGACGGTCATCCGCTGCTCGTCCTCCAACAACCCGTTGAGGGCGTGGACATAGGCGCGGATGGCGGCCTCGATGATGTCCTGGGCCACGCCGCGGCCGAGGTAGACGCGCTGGTTGTGGCGCACGCGCAGGTCGCACTCGCCCTGAGCATCAACGTTCGCGGTGACGGCCGAGACCGAGAAGTTCTCGATCGTGACGTGGAGGTTGAGCATCTTGTTGATGGCGTTGAAGGAGGCCTCGATCGGGCCGCTGCCCATCGCCACCTCTTCCACGGTCTGGCCATCGACCTTCAGGCGCACCGTCGAGACGTTGGCATTGGTGTTGCCGGTGGCGGCCAGGAAGCGATCGAAGACGACCTTCTGCTGGGCATCCGGGCGCATCTCCAGACCGCGAGCCAGGGCCTCGATGTCGGCATCGGTGACCACCTTCTTGGCATCGGCCAGGTCCTTGAAGCGGGTGAAGAGCTCGGCCAGGCGGTCCTCCGAGAGGGTGATGCCCAGCTGCGCCAGGCGGTCCTTGAGCGCGTGCTTGCCCGAGTGCTTGCCCAGGACCATCTGGCTCTGCGTCAAGCCAATTGATTCGGGCGTCATAATCTCGTAGGTCTGGCGGTTGGCCAGCATCCCGTGCTGGTGAATGCCCGACTCGTGGGCAAAGGCGTTCTGGCCGACAATCGCCTTGTTATTCTGCACGCGGCTACCGGTCACCGAGCAGACGCAGCGGCTGGTGGACATAATCTTGGTGGTGTCCACGCCGCACTCTAGGTTCTCGAAGAAGTCGTGGCGCGTACGCAGGGCCATCACAATCTCCTCGAGCGCCGCGTTGCCCGCCCGCTCGCCAATGCC
>JBJFFT010000017.1:0-45198 GCA_051891975.1 Candidatus Spyradenecus sp.
TCAGGCCGGTCCAAGGCGTGGCAGATGGGCGCATCGTACTCGTCAATGAGGATGACCGCCTGCTTACCCTGCTCTTTCAACTGCGCAAGAGCGGCATCCAACTGCACGCGCGGCTCGTCTTCTGCAACCGACACCTGTGCACTGGAGAGCGCCACCCTCACCGCATTGCGCAAGCCACTCATAAAGGACTCGAAGTTCTCCCCCGTCGCTCGCGACAAATCCAGATGGATAACTGGCCAGGGCTGCCAGTCGTAGTCGGTCTTGGCAATAGCGAGCCCCTCGAAGAGTTCGCGCTTGCCCTCGAAGATGGTCTTGAAGGTGGAGATCATCAGCGACTTGCCAAAGCGCCGCGGCCGCGCCAGGAAGAAGAAGCACGGTGTCGCCGTCGCGGTCTGAATCAGCCGATAAAAGTAGTCCGTCTTATCCACATAGATATTCTGCGCCCTACGAAGCATCGGGAACTCAGAACATCCTTCATTGATTAAGGCCATCGCTCGCTCCTTTCTGCCGCCTAGTATAACACAAGTGCTCGCTGCGCTCGCGTGAACGGTGAGAGGTGAACGGTGAGCACGCCCCCACCCTTCCATAGAAAACCGCGCGCGCTCGTTACGCGCGTACGCGCACGCGCCTATGCGCGCGATAGGCCCTAGGTCGACTCGAGGTAGGCCCTAGGTCGACTCGAGGTAGGGCCTAGGTCGAGGTGAGGTAGGGCCTAGGTCGAGGTGAGGTAGGCGCGGGGAGCGTGATGAACAGGGTTGTCGACAGGTTATCGACAGCGGTCCGTCGATAAGCGGCAGCGGCAGCCGGAGAGGCCGTCAGGGAGCGGGCGGGGAGTAGGCGCGCATTTTTTGGTTGACTTGCAGGGAGGGGGCGTGCTACTATGTGAGGACTTTTGGACCCTTTGTATACACTGGAGGTTTTGATATGGGAACTGGTCGTACCCTCAATAAGAAGCCGGCGACGCGGCCGGTGAAGTCCGCTGGCGAGCGTCGTCGCCGGGATGCGGTTCAGCGCAAGCGCTTGGTGGCGTTGGGGCTTGACGAGGCGGTTGTCTCGAAGTTGAACGCGGTGCAGATCCGCGACTACCTGCGCACGCCGGCCAAGACGAAGGCCGCGTTCGCGAAGTAAGCCGGGCCTTTCCGGTTTCATCCTGAAGGCACATCCGCGATTGGTGCGGGTGTGCTTTTGTTATGGAGGGCGCGTGATGCGGGACTTTCTGGAGCGGTTGGCGCAGCGGCGGAAGTTTGGAATCCGGCCGGGGTTGGAGACGATGCGCGCGTTGTGCGCGGCGTTGGGGAACCCGGAGGCGGAGTTCGCGGTCATTCACATTGCCGGCACTAATGGCAAGGGCAGCGTGGCGGCGATTTGCGAGGCGGCGCTGCGGACGATGGGGCTGCGCGTGGGGCGCTACACCTCCCCGCACTTGGTGCGCGTGAATGAGCGCTTTGTGATTGATGGCGAGGCGGTGAGCGATGAGGCGCTTGACCGCGCGCTCGACCAGGTGGAGGCGGCGAGTGCGCGTGCGGGGTTGGAGCCAACCTTCTTCGAGGTGCTGACCGCGTGCGCGTGGCTGATCTTCCGCGAGGCTGGCGTGCGCTTGGTGGTGGCCGAGGTGGGGATGGGCGGCCGGTGGGACGCGACGAATGTCATCGAGGCCCCGCTCGTCTCGGTCATCACCCACGTGGCGCTCGACCACTGCGCCATTCTGGGCGAGACGATCGAGGCGATTGCCGCCGAGAAGTCGGGCATCATCAAGGCTGGCCGGCCGGTGGTGATGGGGGCGATGGACGCGCGCGCCAAGGCGGTCATCGCCGCCCGGGCCCGGGAGCTGGGCGCGAGCGTTCACGACGCGAGCGAGGAGGTGCGGGTGGCCGTCTCGCGCCGCACCCTCCACGGGCAGACGCTGCAGTGCTCGACGGCGCAGGGCGATTACCCGGCCGCGCTGACGCGTCTCGCTGGCAGCTACCAGGTGGAGAATGCGGCCACGGCGCTCTGCGCGCTCGAACGGCTGACCGAGGCCGGGCTGCCGGTGCCGCCCAAGGCCTTCTCCGAGGGGCTGCGGACGGTCTCCTGGCCGGGCCGCTGCGAGCTCATCGCCCAGGATCCGCCCACCTTCCTCGATGGCGGGCACAACCCCGACGCGATGGCCGCGCTGCGCGAGGCGCTCAAGTCGATGCACATTCGCCGGCGTGTGGCGCTGGTCTGCGGCTTTTGCGGGGATAAGGCGGTGCGTGCGGCCTTGAAGGAGATTGCGCCCTTGGTCTCGGCCGCGTGGACGGTGCCCCTGCAAAACGAGCGGGCCCTGACGAGCGAAGCGTTGGCCGAGGAGGTACGCGCGGCCGGCATTGCGCGCGTGGTGGCGATGGACTCGGTCGCCGAGGGCATCGACGCGGCCACCGCCTGGGCCGAGGAGTGTCAGGGCACGGTGCTCATCTGCGGCTCGCTCTTCCTCGTTGGCGAAGTCCTCGCCCTGCGCGGCGAAGGCAACAGCGCCATCGACCCGAGCGAGGCCGTGCGCGCGAGCCTTTAATCGCGCGCGGCAAAGGGCGGGCGCACGGTGCGGAAGGTGCGGCCTAGGACAGTCAGTTCAACGGCGCGGAGGGCTTGGTTGGGGAGGCGCAGGCGCTCCCAGTCCTCGGGGGTGAGGCGGTCTTCGCGGAACTTGAGGAAGAGCTCGGGGTCCGGGCCGTAGACCTTGTCGCCCACCACCGGCCAGCCGAGGGAGCGGAGGGTGGCGCGGATTTGGTGGGTGCGCCCGGTGACAAGTTCGGCCGAGAGGCGCGTGGTGCCGGGCCAAGGGCCGGGGCCGAGGCGCTCAAACCAGGTGGCTGAGCCGCGGTCGGGCGAGAGGGGCGGCAGCTCGGTGCAGAGGCGGGCATTCTCCAGGCGGCGCATCGAGTAGACCGGTGGCTCATTGCAGCGGTGGATCTCGCCGACGGCGCAGAGGCGGCCGGCCGGGAAGTCGCCCTCCACGATGACTTCGTAGCGCTTGCGCTTGGGGGCCTTGCCGAGGAGTGCGGCCATCTGGGGATCTTTGGCCACCAGAACCAGGCCGCTGGTCTCGCGGTCGAGGCGGGAGACCAGGTGGATGGTGTTGCCGGGGCGCTGCTTTTTAAGGAAGGCTTCGAGGGTGTGGAAGCGGTAGGCGCCGCTGGAGTGGACCGGCAAATCGGCCGGCTTGTCAATGACCATCATCCGCGCGTCCTCATAGACCCAGCGGATGTCCCAATCGACCGGCGGGTCCACGCGCCGCGCAGGGCACGCCGCGTACAGTGAACAGTCGGCAGTCGACAGTCGACAGTGCGCGTGCCGCGACGGGCAAACGGGAGGCCCTTTGGCCGGGCTTTCCACCTCCGGCGCCAGCTCTGTCGACTGTTCACTGTCGACTGTCGACGCTTCCATCACGCCCCTCACGGCTTGCGCTTGCGTTTGGCGGCGGGGCGGTGGAGGATGTAGCGGCCGCCGCCGAGTTCGGCCAGGGCCTTGAGGGTGGGCGAGGATTGGCCGATGGCAATGCAGGAGAGTTCGACCTCCTTGGGCGGCGGAGGCAGGAGCACTTGGCCCGAGAGGCGCGGCTGACGAGGGTTCGGGGGGCGCCAGTTCCGCCACGGGGCGCGCCAGACCTCCTTCTGGCGGCGGAGAACCTTGTGTTCGGGGGCGGTGTCCTTCTCGGAGAGGGCATACCACGGTTCGAGGGCGGCGCGGACGGCCTGGGCGTGGGTGGCGATGTCGTTGTCGCCCAGGTAGAAGAGGTGGGTGATGTGGTGGCGGGAGACCAGTGGCCAGAGGCGCTCGCCGAAGGTGATCTCGAAGCTGCCGCCGGAGATGAGCGCGCGGCCTTCGACCTCGGCCACGAGCTTGTCGGCGGCGCCGGGGTTGGCCATGTCGTAGCAGACTGAGCCGGTGTGGGGGGTGCGCCCGCCCTCGAAGAGCACGACCACGGCGTAGGGGACGCGGCGGGGTGGGGCGGCGAGAGCGGTCATCCGCTCGGCCATCGAGCGCACTTCGTCGCAGAGCGTCTGCCAGCGAGTGCCGCCATCGTCGCGGGAGGCATCCTTGCGGCCCATTGATTTGGAGGTATCGAGGATGAGCAGGACGCGGGCACCCGTTTCGGGCAGGGGCAGACCGTAGAAGGCCGGGGCGTAGCGTTCGGCCAAGGGCGCCTCTTGGGCCATCGCAAAGAGGCCGAAGGCAGCAAAGAGCAAGAGCAGAAGCCGTTTCATAGGCGGTAGGATAGCATAAGCGCCTGCGGCGCGCGAGGTGCTCGCTACGCTCGCGTGAAAGGCACCCTTTTCGCGCCGAAGGCGCACCTCACGGCGGCAAAGCCGCCACCTCTCGCGGGCTATGCCCGCACCTCACGGCCCGCAGGGCCCCCTCACGCGCCGCAGGCGCTTATGCTACAATGCGCACTATGAATACCACCCAGCCTGTAGCCGTTGAGATTACCAGTTTGGCGAATGCCAAGATTAAGGATGTGGTCCGTTTGCGCCAGCGCAGCCATCGCGATGATGCTGGGCTGATGTTGGTGGAGGGCTACCGCGAGATCCACCGCGCCCTCGACCACGGCTACAAGCCCACCGCTCTCTTCTACTGCCCCGACCTGTGGCTCAAGCACGAGCATGAGCCCGCCTTGGTGGCGCAGTGCGCGGCGCTGGGCGCCCGCCTCTACACCTGCTCCAAGCCGGTCTTCGAGAAGATTGCCTACCGCGAACGCCCGGATGGGCTCCTGGCCGTGGGCCCGCAGATCGCCGTCACGCTCGCCGACCTCACGCTGCCGCCCGACGCGCTCCTGCTGGTCTGCGAGAGCATCGAGAAGCCCGGGAACTTGGGCACGATGCTCCGCTCGGCCGATGCTTCCGGGGCCGCGGCGGTCATCGTCTGCGACCCGTGCACCGACATCCACAACCCCAACGTGGTCCGCGCCTCCACCGGCACGCTCTTCTCGATGCCCGTGGCCGTGGCCGGCGCGCAGGAGACGGTGGCGTGGCTCAAGGCCAACGGCTTTGCCATTATGGCCGCCACCCCGCACGCCGAGAAGCTCTACTTCGAGCAGCCCCTCATCGGCCGCGTGGCCCTCTGCCTGGGGAGCGAACAGTATGGCCTCACCGACACCTTTATGAACGACGCCGGGCTGCGCGTGCGCATCCCCATGCTCGGCGTGGCCGACTCGCTGAACGTCTCAGCGGCGGCCACCATCCTCCTCTCCGAAGTGGTCCGCCAGCGCATCTGCGCCGGCTCGGTCACCCCGCCCCCCGCCGAACCCTGGCACGGCGAAAGCACCCACGACCACTAAGGCTATGGCTCCGCGCTTCTCTTCTTCCCCCTGGGCGCTTTCGCTGCTGATCAACGCGGCGCTGGCGCTGCTGTTGATGGGCTTTTCCTTCGGCGGCTGCACCGCCAAGCACGAGGAGAACATCCCGATGGAGTTCCTCGTGGTCACCGAGGAGAATGCCGCCGACCGCCTGGCCGAGGAGCCGAACGAGGCCGTCGACCCCGAGCCGGAGCCCGAGCCGCCCCAACCCGAGCCCCCAGCGCCGGATCCCATCCCCCCGCCGTTGCCCGACCCCGACCCCATTCCGATGCCGCCTCCGCCTAAGCCCGAGAAGAAGCCCGAGCCTAAGCCCGAGAAGCCCAAGCCGGAAAAGAAACCCGAGGCGCCCAAGCCCGAGAAGAAGCCGGAGAAGAAACCCGAGAAGAAGAAGCCGGTTATCAAGATTGGCGAGCGCGTCGGCCCCGTCACCCAGGGCAAGAAGGATAAGACCAAGGCC
Source organism: Candidatus Spyradenecus sp. (assembly GCA_051891975.1). Taxonomy (GTDB): domain Bacteria; phylum Verrucomicrobiota; class Kiritimatiellia; order RFP12; family DVOR01; genus Spyradenecus. The sequence continues at coordinate 5,769 of JBJFFT010000017.1, forward strand.
GCCACCCAGAAGGCCCCCAGCCCCGAGGAGATCCGCCGCCTGCTCGCCGCCGGTGCCAAGCCCGGCAACAAGAACCAACTCCCCGCCAACGAGGCCTCCCGCTGCTACGGCCTCATCTCCCGCGCCTTCAAGGAGGCATGCGACCGCTATGGCCTCGAGCCGCCCCCCACCGGGCGCGACCCCGTCCTCACCGTCACCTTTGGTCCTGGCGGCACCATCCGCTCAATCACCCTCAAAGCAGGCTCGGGCGACCGCGCGTGGGACGCGAGCGCCCTCCAAGCCTGCCGCCAAGTGCGCACCGTCGAGGGGCTCTCGGACTCCTTCCTCAAGGCGCAGTCCAGCGCGGATATTCGCTTAAATGTGCGCTAGCCGCCGGGGACGACGGCTGTCAGAACGCGCAACGCAGAAAGTAAGCGGCCGGAGGTCTTCCTCCGGCCGCTCTGTTATGCACTGCCGGCTAGCCGCTAACAGCTAACCGCTAGCGGCTGCTTTTACAGCACGCCCTTGCTGGAGGGGATGCCGCTATCGCGGGGGTCGGGCTCGAGGGCGGCGCGCAGGGCGCGGGCGAGGCCCTTGAAGACGGCCTCGTAGGCGTGGTGGACCTCGGCGCCGTAGGGCTGGACCACGTGGAGGTTCATCCGGGCATTGGTGGAGAAGGCGCGCATAAACTCCTCGAGGAGCTGGACGTTGAAGTCGCGGATATGCTGCTCGGGGTGGGAGATCTTCCAGACGAGGAAGGGGCGGCCACCGAGGTCGACGAGGACATCGGCGCGCGCTTCGTCCATCGGCAGCATAAAGAAGCCATAGCGGCGGATCCCCTTGCGCTCGCCGAGGGCCTGGTCGAGGGCCGAGCCGAGGACGAGGCCGACATCCTCGACGGTGTGGTGGTAGTCCACCTGGAGGTCGCCGTGGCAGGTGAGGGTGAGGTCGATGAGCGAGTGGCGGGCGAAGAGCTCGAGCATGTGGTCGAAGAAGCCAATGCCGGTGGAGATGGCGTGCTTGCCGGTGCCATCGAGGTTGAGCTCCAGGCGGATGTCGGTTTCGCGGGTGGTGCGGGTGATTTGGGCAGTGCGCATGGCTCTCTCCTTAGGCGCCGAGGTCAGCAAGGGCGGCAAGGAGGGCATCGGTCTGCGCCTCGGTGCCAATGGTTATCCGCAGGAAGCGGCCGGTCTTGCCGCCGGGGAAGTAGCGGACATAGAGGTGGCGCGCGCGCAGCGCCTCGAAGAGCGCGGCGGCCTCGGCCGGCGGCGGGGGCGCGGCAAAGAGGAAGTTGGTGGCCGAGGGCATCACCTGCCAACCGCGCGCGGTCAGCGCCTCGGCCAGCCGAGCGCGCGTGCGCAGGATCTTCTCCACATTCGCGCGCATAGCGGGCAGGTCCTGGAGGGCGGCCAGGCCGATCGCCTGCGTCACGCGGTCCATATTGTAGGAGTCCTTAATCTTGTAGAGCGCCTCGATGAGCGGCTTTGGGCCGACGCAGTAGCCAAAGCGGATGCCCGCCAGCGAGAAGCTCTTGGAGAGGGTGCGCATCACCAGGGTGTTGGTGTTCTCGGGCGCGGTGGCCAGGGCCATGCAGTTGCGCGGGGCGAAGTCGGCATAGGCCTCATCCACCAGCAACACGCCCTGGAAGCGCTTGGCAAAGGCCGCCACCGCCTCCGGCTCGGCCAGACGCGAGGTGGGCGCATTCGGGTTGGTCCAGACGAAGACATCTGCCCAGTCGCTGGGCACCTCCGGGCAGGTGAAGTCCTCATTCAGCGGCAAGGGCTTGGGCTGCGCGTCGCGGATGGCCGTTAGCACCGAGTAGAGCGAGTAGGTGGGCTCGAAGTAGCCCACCGTGCCGCCCACCTCCACGAAGGCCCGCGTAAAGAGCGCCAACACTTCGTCCGACCCATTCCCCACAAAGACCTGCTCGGGGCTGCACCCGTGGATCTGCGCAATCTGCTCGCGCGCCGCGTGGCACACCGGGTCCGGATAGAGCCGCAGGGCCTGCCAATCGACCCCGGCCAACGCTTCGCCCACCTTCGGGCTCGGCGGATAGGGATTCTCGTTGGTATTCAGCTTCACCATCCCCGGGAAGTTCGGTTGCTCACCCGGAACATACCCGGCCAACGCCTCAATGTGTTTGCAAATCAAGCTCATAGCCCGCATTATAGCACAAGCGCGCGGCGCTGCGCGCCGCACGCGCGAGGGTGGCCCTGCGGGCCGTGAGGGGGCTCGCTGCGCTCGCGTGAGGATGCTCGCTACGCTCGCGTGAGGGGGCGGGCTGCGCCCGCGTGAGGTGCCGCTTCGCGGCGTGAAAGCGCTCGCTACGCTCGCGTGAAGGGGCCCTTCGGGCCGTGAGAACGAAAGACGCTTAGCTTCGGCCCGCACCTCATAGCCCCCACACCCTAAAAAGGCCGCCTGATACCCTCAAAAAGGTAGGGCCTACCTCGAGGTGAGGTAGGCCCTAGGTCGAGGTGAGGTAGGGCCTAGGTCGAGGTGAGGTAGGGCCTAGGTCGAGGTGAGGTAGGGCCCATCGCGTGCGCGGGCACGTGCGCGTACGCGCGTAACGCTCGCGCGCAGTCTTCTATGGGAGGGCGAGAAGCCCTGGCCGCCCGTTCTGACGGGCCGCGTCCTCGCGGCCCAAGTGAATGGCCGCCGGGGACGGCGGCCGTCAGAACGGGCAACCAGGGGGGAAAGCGCGGGCCGAGGGCCCGCACCTTCACGGCGGCGCAGCCACCACCTCTCGCGCCGGAGGCGCCCCTCACGCGAGCGCAGCGAGCACCTCTCGGCCCGCAGGGCCACCCTCACGGCGGCGCAGCCGCCCCCTCACGCGAGCCTCGCTCGCTTATGCTATACTGCCGGCCACAAGAGCGATGGGCGCTCTGGTTTGGATAGGCAAAGGATTGGTTTATGCGATTGGCGTGGTTGAAGCGTGCGATGGTTGGGGCGTTGGTGGCGTTAGCTGGGGGCGTATGGGGGTATGGGCGCGCGGGCGATCCCTTCTATCCGGAGGTGAGCTATGCCGAGGGGAAGGTGCAGGTGAGCTTCTTCTGCGCGCAGGCCGATCAGCACCTTTACGACGATATGCTCAGCTGCTCGCTGGGCGAGGCGGCGGTCAAGCCGTCGCAGGAGACGCGCGATGAGGATGGCCGGGTGATCTATGAGGGGATGGCGGACTTTGCGTGGGAGGCCGCGCCGGGGACCACCTTTACCCTCTCCTATCAGGGCTGCGACGCCGAGCAGTGCCACATGCCCCAGGAGCTGACCTTTACCGTGACGGCGGAGGGTCAGGTGGTGGAGGGCAAGCCGGAGGTGCCGGCGGCGGCCGCTCCGGAGGCACCGTCGAGCGCGGAGAAGGCGCGGAGCCTGAGCGGCTTTGTGGAAGCGCCGGCCTTTGTGGCCTTCCTGCGCGGCGAGGCGGCGGCTGCGGCGGGGGAGGACTCTGCCGCGGCGGGTTTCTTGGCCGACCCCAAGGCGTGGGTGGCGGCGAATGGGGTCTGGCTACTGATCGCAGTGGTCTTCCTGGGGGGCCTGGCGCTGAACCTGACGCCGTGCGTGCTGCCGATGATGCCGATTAACCTGGCGATTATCGGCGCGGGGGCGGCGGGCGGGAGCCGCTTGCGCGGGGCGCTGCGCGGCGGGGCGTATGGGCTGGGGATTGCCTTGGCCTACGGCGTGCTGGCGCTGATCCCGGTGCTGACGGGGGCGGCCTTCGGGGCGATCCAAGCGGCGTGGTGGTTCAATGCGGCGATTGCGGCGGTCTTCGTGGCGCTGGCGTTGGCGCTCTTCGACGTCTTTATGATTGACTTTACGCGCTTTGCGGGGGCCGGGAGCGGGAAGCAGGGGGCCGTGGCGGCCTTCGTGGCCGGGGCGGTGAGCGCGGTCTTGGCCGGCGCGTGCGTGGCGCCGGTGCTGATTGCGGTGCTGCTGCTGACGGCGGACTCCGTGGCCAGCGGCGCATATTGGGCGCTGTGCCTGCCCTTTGTGTTGGGCTTGGGGATGGCCGCGCCGTGGCCGATTGCCGGGGCGGGGCTCTCCTTCCTGCCCAAGCCGGGGGCGTGGATGGTGTGGGTGAAGAAGGTCTTTGGCGTGGTGGTGCTGCTCTTTGCCGCGCACTATGGGTGGACGGCGGTCAAGGGGCTGATGCCGAGCGAGGGGTTGAACGGGAGCGACCTGCCGGCCATCGAAGCGGCCATCGCTCAGGCCCACGCCGAGGGCAAGCCCGTGTTGCTCGACTTCTGGGGACCGGCCTGCAAGGCCTGCGAGGAGATGGAGGCCAAAACCCTCCCCGAGGCTACCGTCCAGGCCGAGCTCAAGCGCTTTGCCTTCCTCAAAGTGCGCATGGACCTGGCCGACAAGGCCATCGCCCCGGCGCAGAAGCGCTTCGCCATTCAGGGCCTGCCCACCTACATCGTCATCGAGCCCTGAGGTGTCCGCCGCGCGCAGCTTGTGCTATACTACGCGCTTCCAGAAAAGAGGATTGACCGATGATGACAGCTGAAGAACCCGAAGTGAAGCCCGAGACCGCCCCCGAGGTCGCCCCCGAAGGCGCGCCCGAAACCCCTGTCCAGCCCGAGGCCGCCGAAACGCCGGCCGAAGAGACCGCGCCGGCCGAGCCCGAGAACCCGCTCGCGGCCGAGCTTGCCGCCGCCAAGGAGCGCTACCTGCGCCTCCTGGCCGATATGGACAATATGCGCAAGCGCCAGACCCGCGAACTCGAGGAGCGCACCGCCCGTGCCAACGAGCGGCTGTTGACCGCCCTCCTGCCGGTCTTCGACCACTTTGAGATGGCCCTGGCCGCCGCCCCCGAGGGTGACGCCTTCGCCCAGGGCGTGCAGATGATCGCCGGCGAGTTCCGCAAGGTGCTCGAGAACTCCGGGGCCGAGATGATCGACGCGCCCGAGGGGACCGCTTTCGACCCGATGGCCCACGAGGCGCTCACCACCGCCCCGCACGAGACCATTGCGCAGGGCAACGTGGTCAGCCAGTTCCGCAAGGGTTGGAAGCTGGGCGGCAAAGTGGTGCGCCCGGCGCAGGTGATTGTCTCGGCCGGTGCGCCCGCCGCGCCCGCCCAGGCCCCGAGCGAGGAGGCGTAAGGCTATGGCCGCCAAACGCGATTACTATGAAGTGCTCGGCGTCGATAAAGGCGCCGATGCCGAGACCATCAAGAAGGCCTATCGCAAGCTCGCGATGAAGTATCACCCGGACCGCAACCCGGGCGACAAGAGCGCCGAGGAGAAGTTCAAGGAGGCCTCCGAGGCCTACGAAGTGCTCTCCGATAGCCAGAAGCGCGCGATGTACGATCAGTACGGCCACGAGGGAATGAAGGGCGCCTTCGGCGGCGGCGGCTTCGACTTCGCCCGCGACTTCACCCACGGCGCCGACCTCAACGACATTCTCAACCAGTTCTTCGGCGGCGGCTTCGGGGGCGGCTTCGGAGGCTTCGGCGGCGGACGCCGGGCCGACCCCACCGCGCCCCAGCGCGGCGAAGACACCGAGCAATCGATCCGCCTGACCTTCGAGGAGGCCCTCTTCGGCACCGAGGCGAAGGTGCGCATCCACGCCGCCGTCGCCTGCCCCGACTGCTCGGGCACCGGCGCGGAGAAGGGCAGCAAGCGCACCACGTGCAAGCACTGCGGCGGCTCGGGCGTCATCCAGCAGCGCGGCGGCTTCTTTGGGATGATTCAGCAGACCTGCCCGGTCTGCCGCGGCGCGGGCACCATTATCGAGAAGCCCTGCCGCAAGTGCGGCGGCGATGGATTTGTCTCCTCCGATGAGCAGATCACCGTGCCGATTCCCGCCGGCATTGCCGATGGGATGAGCGTGCGCGTGGCCGGCAAGGGCAACGCCGGGGCCAACAACGGCCCGCGCGGCGATCTCTACCTGCGCTGCTCGGTGGCCGAGAGCGAGCTCTTCGAGCGCGACGGTCAGGACCTCATCCTGCGCCAGTCGGTCTCGCCCACGCTCTTGGCTCTCGGCGGCGAACTCCCTATCGAGACGCCCAACGGCACGGCCACGCTCAAGGTCAAGCCCGGCACCGCCAATGGCTCGGTCCAGCGTCTGCGCGGCCAAGGCGTGCGCGGTATCGGCCGCTTCGCCACGGGCGACCTGCACGTTGTCCTCATCGCCGAGACCCCGCAAGCGCTCACCAAGGAGCAGACCAAGGCCCTCGAGGCGCTGCGCAAAGCCGAGAGCGACAAGACCTTCCCCGAGCGCACCCGCCTGGCCACCGCCGCCAAGGCCTTCGCCGCCGCGCGCGACGCCAAGCGCAAGTAATCCCCCCACCGAACTTCAGGAGCCCCAGATGCTAGAACTCTCCGCCCTCACCGCCGTCTCCCCCATCGACGGGCGCTACGCCGACAAGACCGCCCCCCTGCGGGAGGTCTTCTCCGAGTATGGCCTCATCCGCCGCCGCGTCCAGGTGGAAATCGCCTGGCTCTTGGCCCTCTGCGATGAACCGGCTCTCCCCGAGGCCTCCTGCCCCAGCGCCGAGCAGCGTGCCGCCATCCAGGCCATCGCCGATGACTTCTCGCTGGCCGACGCCCAGCGCGTCAAGGAGATTGAGGCCACCACGCGCCACGACGTGAAGGCGGTGGAATACCTCATCCGCGAGAAGCTCCCCGAGAGCTGCGCGCACCTGAGCGAGTTCATCCATTTCGCTTGCACCTCCGAAGACATCAACAACGTCTCCCACGCCTTGCAGCTGCGCGACGGTCTGGCGCTGTTGCGTGCCGAGCAGGAGCGCCTCACCGCGGCCCTGGCCACGCTCGCCAACGCCACGATGGCCCTGCCGATGCTCGCCCACACCCACGGCCAGCCCGCCAGCCCCACCACCCTGGGCAAGGAGCTCGCCGTCGTCGTCCACCGCCTTCGCCGTCAGGCCGCGCAGATTGACGCGGTGCGCCTCCCGGCCAAGATGAATGGCGCGGTGGGCAACTACAATGCGCACCTCTCCGCCGCCCCGCAGGTTGATTGGCCCGCCCTCGCCCGGCGCGTCATCGAGGGCTTCGGCTTCGAGCAGAACCCCTTCACCACGCAGATTGAGAGCCACGACGGGATGGCCGAGCTCTTCGACGCCATCCAGCGTTGGAACCAGGTGCTCTTCGACCTCGACCGCGACGTGTGGCTCTACGTCTCGATGCGCTACCTCAAGCAGAAGGTGGTCGCCGGCGAAGTCGGCTCCTCCACCATGCCCCACAAGATCAACCCCATCGACTTCGAGAACTCCGAGGGGAACATCGGCCTGGCCAACGCCATCCTCGGCCACCTCGCCCGCAAGCTCCCCGTCTCCCGGATGCAGCGCGACCTCACCGACTCCACCGCCATCCGCAACGTCGGCGCCGGCTTCGCTTACTCCCTCATCGCCGTGGCCTCCACCCTCCGCGGCCTCGGCCGCATGAGCCCCAACGAAGAGGCCCTCGCCGCCGACCTCAACCACGCCTGGGAGGTCCTCGCCGAGCCCATCCAGACCGTCATGCGCCGCTACGGCGTGCCCAACGCCTACGAGAAACTCAAGGCCCTCACCCGCGGCCACGCGATGACCCCCGAAGCCATTCACACCTTCATCGACTCGCTCGAAATCCCCGAGGCCGACAAGGCCCGCCTCCGCGAGCTCACCCCCGCCGCCTACATCGGCGACGCCGCCGCGCGCACCATCTAACCGCGCCCGGCGATGGCGGAGGGACCTTCAGCTTGCCCGTCGCGGAACGCGGCCTGTCGACTGTCGACTGACGACTGTCGACTTCTCCAACGCCTGCAAAACCTCCTCGCCCAGCGCGGCGTAGCCTCGCGGCGAGGCGCGGCCGAGCTCATCCGCGCCGGGCGCGTCACCGTGGAAGGCACCGTCATCACCGAACCCGGTGCGCGCGTCGACCCCGCCGCCGCCCTCGCCCTCGACGGCCGCCCCATCCGCCCGCAGGCCGAGCCCCACCACACCTTCCTCTACTACAAACCCGTCGGCGAAGTCTGCTCCACCGACGGCCAAGGCGCCCCCACCGCGCTCGACCGCTTCCGCTCCCTCGGCCTGCGCCTGGTGTGCGTCGGCCGCCTCGACAAAGAGAGCGAAGGGCTCCTCTTGATCTCCAACGACGGCGCGCTCATCCAGCGCCTCACCCACCCCCGCTTCGCCCACCGCAAGGTCTACGAAGTGACCGTCACCCCCGCGCCCACCCCCGAGCAACTCCGCCGCCTACGCGCGCCGATGACCCTCGAAGGCTACCGCATCCGCCCGGTCCAAGTCGACCCCCTCTCCCCAGACACCCTCCGCTTCACCCTCACCGAAGGCCGCCACCGCCAAATCCGCCTGATGTGCGAACAAGCGCACCTGCGCGTCCGCCGCCTCAAACGCGTGGCCCTCGCCTCCCTCACCCTCGGCCCTCTCCGCCCCGGCACCTACCGCCCCCTCACCCCCGCCGAACTCGCGCGCCTCGCGTAATAAGCCCCCTCCCCAAAAGGGCCCGCACCTACCCCAAATCGACCTAGGGCCTACCTCGCCTCGACCTAGGGCCTACCTCGGGTCGAGGTAGGCCCTACCTTTTTGAGGGTATCGCGCGGGCCCGTTTAGGGCCTGCCGGCTGGGGGTGTGGGCAGAAGGTGGTGAGCGGTGCGGGCTTTCGCCCGCGTGAGGTGGGCCGCGGGGACGCGGCCCGTCAGGACGGGCAACACAAAACGCTGAATGGGGCGAGCACCCTCGCGGCCCGAAGGGCCACCCTCACGCCGCGCAGCGGCACTTCACGCGCCGAAGGCGCACCTCTCGGCGGCATAGCCGCCACCCTCACGCCGCGTAGCGGCACTTCACGCGCCGAAGGCGCACCTCACGCGAGCGAAGCGAGCACGGCGAGCGCTTGACAGGGAATAGGCAGCGGTGGTATTTTGTGGGCATTCGATTGGGGCGGAAGACCTGCGAGGGCTCCCCGCCGCCGCTCGGATGCCATATTGTTTTGTTGCGTCACGCAACCTTTCGTTCAGAAGGAACTACCACAATTCCAAGGCACGAACGAACGGTCTGCGGAGCGCGCTGGGTCTATGCCCGGCGTGTTTCCCGTACCTGTTTTCGTGCACGGCTGTGGTAGGCCTCTTCTGGAAACACGACGCGGAGACACGCCTTTATTGTCTCTGCGCCCGAAGAGAAGGGTGGCCTCTGTTGCAACGCGGTTTGAGAACGCTTCCAGAGGAAGGGTGCGCAGCAGATGAAGGTCGTGATATTGGCCGGTGGCAAAGGGACGCGGATTAGCGAGGAGTCGCGCGCGCGGCCCAAGCCGATGATTGAGATTGGCGGGATGCCGATCCTCTGGCACATTATGAAGGGCTACGCGCACTACGGCCACCGGGACTTCATCATCTGCGCGGGCTACAAGCAGCAGGTCATCAAGGATTGGTTCGCGAGCTACTTCCTGCACAGCAGCGATGTCACCTTCGATTGGACCGGCGGGCGCAATGAGTTGACGGTGCACCATCACGCGTGCGAGCCGTGGCGGGTGACGGTGGTGGATACGGGCTTGGAGACGATGACCGGCGGGCGCATCAAGCGCATTGAGCCCTATGTTGCGGGCGAAAGCTTCCTGATGACCTACGGCGATGGGGTCTGTGATGTGGACCTGGCCGCGCTGGTGGACTTCCACCGCGCCCACGGGAAGATTGCCACCCTAACGGCGGTGGTGCCCGAGCAGCAGAAGGGCTTTTTGGACATCGGCGAGAACAACTCGGTGCGCGCCTTCCGCGAAAAGTCGTCGGCCGACGCTGCGCCGATCAACGCGGGCTTTATGGTGCTCAATCCGGGGATTTTCGACTACCTCGATGGCGACGGGTGCATCTTCGAGCGCGCGCCGCTGGAGCGATTGGCCGCGGCGGGAGAACTGAAGAGCTACGTCCACCGGGGCTTTTGGCAGTGTATGGATAACATCCGCGAGCACGCGCTCCTGGAGAAGCTCTACGCCGAAGGGAGGGCGCCGTGGAAGGTGTGGTGAAGCGTGCAGGGGCGGCCTACGCCGCTCGGCGGGTGTTGGTGACCGGGCACACGGGCTTCAAGGGCTCGTGGCTCTGCGAGTGGCTGCTTGCGCTAGGCGCGCAGGTGCACGGTCTGGCCCTGCCGCCGCCGACCGAGCCGGCGCTCTTTGAGCAGTTGCAGCTGGCCGGGCGCCTGGCCTCGCACACCCTCGGGGATATTCGCGACCTAGCGTGCGTTCGCGAGGTGGTTGCGCGCGTGCAGCCTGAGTTCGTCTTCCACCTGGCGGCCCAGCCGCTGGTGCGCCTTTCCTACGCGCAGCCGGTGGAGACCTTTGCCACCAACGTGATGGGCACGGTGCACGTCCTGGAAGCCTGCCGCGCACTGCGGGGCAAATGCTCGCTCGTCTGCATTACCACCGACAAGTGCTACGAGAACCGCGAGACCGCCCGCGCCTATCGCGAGGATGATCCGATGGGTGGCTACGACCCCTACAGCTGCTCAAAGGGTTGCGACGAGCTGGTCATCTCCAGCTATCGCCGCTCCTTCTTCGGCACGCCCGAGAGCCCGGTGTGGGTGGCCTCGGCGCGCGCGGGGAATGTCATTGGCGGGGGCGACTGGGCGGCCGACCGGTTGGTGCCCGACTGTATGCGCGCCCTGGCCGCGGGCCAGCCCATCCCGGTGCGCAACCGCTTCTCCACGCGCCCCTGGCAGCACGTCCTCGAGCCCCTGGGCGGCTACCTCACCCTCGGCGCGGCCCTGGACGCGCGGCAGGACTTCGCCGTGGCCTCCGGCTTCAACTTCGGGCCCGACCCCGCCGCCAACCGTTCGGTGCAGGAGCTCGTCGTGGAGCTGCTCAAGCACGCGCGCGGCCGTTGGGTGGACCGCACCGAGCCCAACGCCCCACACGAGGCCGGGCTGCTCAATCTCGACATCGCCAAGGCCCGCGAGCTGCTCGGTTGGCGCCCGCGCTGGGGCTTTGCGCAGACCATCGCCGCCACCGCCGCCTGGTACCAAGCCGTCCACCAAGGCGCCGACCCCCGATCCCTCACCCAAGCTCAATTGAAGGAGTTTATCGCATGACACCCGCCCAGGCCCTGAAGGCCGAGATCCTCGCCAAGACCGCCGAATACTACCGCCTGGTCCACGCGCCCAAGCGCACCGAGCCCTTCGTCCCGGGCCAAACGCGCGTCAACTACGCCGGGCGCGTCTTTGACGAGGCGGAGATGACCAACCTCGTTGACGCCGCGCTCGACTTCTGGCTCACCTACGGCAAGTGGTCGCAGCGCTTCGAGGAGGCGCTGGCCAAGTATCTGGGCACCCGCTTCGCGCTCTTGGTCAACTCTGGCTCCTCGGCCAACCTCCTGGCCTTCGCCACGCTCACTTCGCCCCGCCTCGGCGAGCGGCAAATCCGGCGCGGCGACGAAGTCATCACCGTGGCCGCCGGCTTCCCCACCACCATTGCCCCCATCATCCAATACGGCGCCGTGCCCGTCTTCGTCGACGTCGAGCTCGAGACCGCCAACATCCGCGCCGAGCTCCTGGAAGGCGCCTGGTCGCCCAAGACCAAGGCCGTGATGCTCGCCCACACCCTCGGCAACCCCTTTAACCTCCGCGCCGTCAAAGCCTTCTGCCAGAAGCACAACCTCTGGCTGGTGGAGGATAACTGCGATGCCCTCGGTTCGCGCTACGACGGCCGCCTCACCGGCACCTGGGGCGACATCGGCACCTCCTCCTTCTATCCCCCGCACCACCTGACAATGGGCGAGGGCGGCGCGGTCTATATGGCCGACCCCACCCTCCACAAGATTGCCCTCTCCATCCGCGATTGGGGGCGCGACTGCTGGTGCCCCTCGGGCCGCGACAACACCTGCGGCTGCCGCTTCACCAAGCAGTTCGGCCACCTCCCGGTGGGCTACGACCACAAGTACGTCTACTCCCACTTCGGCTACAACCTCAAGGCCACCGATATGCAAGCGGCCATCGGCTGCGCCCAGCTCGAGAAGTTCCCCGCCTTTGTTCAGCAGCGCAAGGCCAACTACGCGCGCCTCCGCGCCGGCTTGGAGGGCCTGCCCCAGCTGCAGATCTTCCGCCCCGAGCCCGAGGCCGACCCCTCCTGGTTCGGCTTCCTGATGACCGTCCGCCCCGAGGCTGGCTTCACCCGCAACGACCTCGCCCAGCACCTCGAGCGCGCCAACATCCAAACCCGCAACCTCTTCGCCGGCAACATCACCAAGCACCCCTGCTTCGACACCCTACGCGAAGGCCTCGACTACCGAATCGCCTCCCCCCTCCCCAACACCGACACCCTTATGTCCTCCGCCCTCTGGGTCGGCCTCTACCCCGATATGGGAAACCCCAAGCTCGACTACATCATCCACACCCTCCGCACCTTCTGCGGAAAGTAGGGCGAAGGTCGCAGTAAGATGAAGGCGAGCGATTGGATTATCGACTTTCTAAAACGCCGAGGCGTGACGACGCTCTTTGGCTACATCGGCGGGATGGCCACCCATCTCATCGACTCTGCCAGCCGGACCGAAGGCATCCGCTTCATCCAGACCTACCACGAGCAGTCCGCCGGCTTCCTGGCCGAGGGCTATGCCCGCCAGTGCGGCTTGCCCGGTGTGGCCATTGTGACGAGCGGCCCGGGCGCGACGAACCTAGTCACCTGCATTGGCGATGCCTACTTCGACTCCGTCCCGACGCTCTTCATCACCGGGCAAGTCAACACCTACGAGTGCAAGGGCACCAAGCCCATCCGCCAACAAGGCTTCCAAGAGGCCGAGGTGGTGGAGATGGTCCGCCCGCTCTCCAAGGCGGCCTTCTTCGTCGACCGCGCCGAGCGGCTCTGCACCGTTTTCGAGGAAGCGTGGGAGATTGCCGTCGGCGGGCGCCCAGGCCCGGTGGTTATCGACCTACCGATGGATATTCAGCGCGCGGAGATTGACCCCGAAGCCATCGCTCACATTCGGACGCAAGAGCCCCAAGTGCACCTGTCGGAGGCGGATCTCGGCCGAATTGTCGCGCGGATTGAAGCCTCACAGCGACCATTGTTGCTCTTAGGGCAGGGGGCACAAAGGGCCAAAGGCGCGGTGGCCGAGCTGGTTAAGCGCCTGCCGTGTGTGGTCTCGCTGATGGGTAAGGGCGTTGTGGCGGAGGAGGAGCCCCTCTTCGCGGGGATGGTTGGCAGTTATGGCAACCGATGCGCAAACCTGACCCTGGCGCGTGCCGACTTGGTCGTGGCCGTTGGGAGCCGCTTGGATACGCGCCAAACCGGGGCTCTACGCTCGGCGATGGAAAGCGGGCGGCACCTCTTGCATATCGACATCGACCCTGCGGAGTTGCAGCACAACCGCTTGGCCAACCGCGAGCCCTTCTTAGGCGAAGCCACCGACTGCCTGACGCGCCTGGCGCACGCGCTGGCGCACTTTTCGGTCCGCCCCGCGTGGGCTCAGGAGGTGGCCGCGCTACGCACGCGCTACAGCCAGGAAGCCGAAGTGGCGCGCTTTGCCGAGGTGGCCGAACCGTATCATCAGATGCGTTGGTTGGGCGCGCACAGCCCGGAGTCGGCCCACTTCGCCGTCGACATCGGGCAGAACCAAATGTGGGCTGCGCAGACGCTTCGGTTGCGCGCGGGGCAGCGCTTCTTCACCTCCGGCGGAATGGCGCCGATGGGCTATGCGTTGCCGGTGGCCATCGGGGCCGCCTTTGCCGATCCCTCGCGCCCCTATCTGGCAATGATGGGCGATGGAGGGCTCTACTTCGCCCTCCAAAGTCTGCCGCTGCTGGCGCAATATCACCTGCCGGTCAAAGCCGTTGTCTTCAACAACCGCACCTTGGGGATGATTACGCAGTTCCAGACGCTCTACTTCAACGCCAACTACGCAGCCACCACGGCAGGCGGTGGCTACCAAGCCCCCGACTGCGAAGCCCTGGCCCGAGCGTTCGCGTTGCCCTTCCACCGCGTCGAGACGGAAGCGGACTGGCAGCAGGCGCTCGCTGCGCCCGGTCCGGCTCTCATCGAAGCCCCCCTGCCACCGCTGACCACCGTCACGCCCAAGCTTGAGTTCAATCGCCCCTTCTACGATATGACCCCTCTCCTGCCGCGCGACGAATTGGCCGCCATCCTCCAAGGTGCCTGCCAATGACACGCATTCTGATGACCGGGGGGACGGGGTTCTTTGGGCAGTCGATGGTGGATTATCTGGCGCGGGTGGGCGGGGAGGTGGAGCTGACGCGGCTGGCGCGGCGGGGCGGAGAGTTGGTGGGGGACGTGCGGACCTTTGATGTGGGCTCGGCGCGCTTTGATGCCATCATCCACGCGGCCACGCCCACGCAGGGCCAGCTTCCGGAGGCCGAGCTGCGCTCGATTATCGTGGAAGGCACCGCGAATATGCTCGCCCAGGCCAAGCGGTGCGGAGCGCAGCGCTTTATGATGGTCTCCTCGGGCGGCGTCTATGGCGGCGGGTGGACGCGGCCCATTCGCGAGACGGACGCGCCCCGGCCGGTGACGGCCTACGGTCAGGCGAAGTTGGAGGCCGAGGCGCTGGCGGTGGCCTCGGGGCTGCATGTGCTGCTGCCGCGCTGCTTTGCCTTCACCGGGCGGCACCTGCCGCGCACGGCGCACTTCGCCATCGGCAACTTCATCGCCGACGCGCTCGCCGGGCGAGCGATTGTCATCCGGGGTGACGGCTCGCCGCTGCGCTCGTATATGCACGCCGACGATCTCTGCGCCTGGCTGCTGGCCATCCTCGCACGCGGCGAGAGCGGCCGGCCCTACAACGTGGGCTCGGACGAGGCCATCTCCATCCGCGCGCTCGCCGAACTTGTGCGCGAAACCCTCGGCTCGCGCAGTCCCGTGCGGGTGCTGGGCGGGGCGGTCCCCGGCGCGGCGAACACCTATGTGCCGGCGATTGACCGCGCCCGCGAGGAGCTGGGGCTGCACCTCACCTACTCGCTGCCCCAGGCCATCCGCGCCAGCCTGTTGGAAGGAGAAGAACGATGAAACGCATTAGCATTGTCGGCGGCTGCTACAACGAGGCCGAGAACCTGCCCGAGCTCTACGAACGCTGCCGGGCCGTCCTGGCCAAGTGGCCGCAGTACGACTACGAGTTCGTCCTGGAAGACAACGCTTCCACCGACGGCACCCGGGAGGTCCTGCGCAGCCTAGCGGCGCACGACCCCAACTTCCGCGTCATCCTCAACGCCAACAACTTCGGCCACATCCGCTCGCCCTTCAACGCCCTGCTCAATGCGCGCGGCGACGCGGCCATCTGGATGTGCACCGACCTCCAGGAGCCGCCGGAGGTCATCGACGACTTCCTCCGCGCCTGGGAGGCCGGCAACAAAGTCGTCGTGGGCGTTCGGCAAGGCACGCGCGCCAACCCCCTCCTCGAGCTCCTACGCCGGGGCTACTACTGGGCGCTGCAAAAGTCCGCCCCCGGCCAGCGCGTCATCGCCAAGTTCACCGGCTTTGGCCTCTACGACCGCGCCTTCCTCGATGCCCTCAAGCGCTTTCACGAGCCCTACCCCTACTTCCGCGGTCTGGTCAGCGAGATCGGTTTCCGCCGTGCCGAGGTCCCCTTTGTGCAGGACAGGCGCAAGCACGGCGTCACCAAGAACAACTTCTTCACCCTCTACGATATGGCGATGACCGGCTTCGTCAACCACACCAAGTTGCCCCTGCGCTTCGCCGTCTTCTGCGGCTTCCTGACCGCTGCCGCCTCGCTCCTCATCGCGCTGGGCTACCTGGCCTACAAGCTCCTGCACTGGGATTCCTTCCGCCTAGGGATGGCGCCGATGGTCATCGGCATCTTCTTCCTGGGCAGCGTGCAGCTCATCTTCATCGGCGTCATCGGCGAATACATTGGCGCCATCTGGACGCAGGTCAAGAACAAGCCCCTCGTCATCGAAGAAGAGCGCCTCAACTTTCCGGAGGCGCGCGGATGACACGCCTGCCGCCCATCCCCTGGACCTTCCTGCGCTTCCTGCTCATCGGCGGCTGGAACACCCTCTTCGGCGTGGGGCTCTACGCGGCGGCCTACCGCCTCTACGGCGCGCGCGTCCACTATCTGCTCCTGACCGTGCCCGTGCAGTTCCTGGCCATCACCCAAGCCTTCCTCTGCTACAAGTTCCTCGTCTTCCGCGTCCGCCGGAGCGCCTGGTTCGCCGAGTATCTGCGTTGCTTCCTGGTCTATGGCCTGAGCGCGCTGCTCACCACGGCCCTCCTGTGGCTCTGCGTGGCGGTGTTGCACCTCTCGCCCATCCTCGGCAACCTCGCCGCCACCGCCATCGTCACCGTCGTCAGCTTCCTTGGCCACCAGGCCTTCACCTTCCACCGCAAACTCACCCCCTAAGCTCTCCCTATGCAAACACTCAAAACCCGCCTCTGCGACCTGCGCACCTTCGCCGAAGAGCTCCTCTTCGCCTCCCGCTGGACGCTCCCCCTCCTCCTCCTGCTCCTCGGCGCCACCTACGGCCGCTGGCTCGTCGACGTCAGCTACACCAACGACCAAATCCTCGCGCTCGCGTCTCACCCCTTTACCCTCATCGAGCAACAGCGCTGGGGCTTTAGCGTCCTGGGCCTCCTCGGCCTAATGGATCGCCACATTCCCTTCTGGTCCCCCTTCCTCGGCCTCGCCCTCCTCACCGGCGCCGGGATTCTCTTCGCCTACTACTGGCGCACCGTCGCCCCCGGCACCTGCTCGCGCCGCCAACTCCTCTTCGGCCTCTGCCTCTTCCTCACCTTCCCGCTCAACTGCGAAATCCTCATCTACCCCTCCGCCTTCCTCTGGAACGGCGCCTGCTACGCCCTCGTCGCCGCCGCGCTTCTCCTCTCCCACGAGCCGCACACCGAAGGCCCCCTGCGCGCGCACCTCGCCCCGCGCGCCTGGCTCCTCCCCGCCCTCCTCCTGGCCACCGCCATCTCGGCCTACGAGAGCTTCCTCTTTGTCTACCTCGTCGGCCTCCTCCTCACCCTCCTCATCCGCCTCCACCGCGGCGAAATCACCGCCTGGCGCGACCTCCTGCCCGCCGCCCGCAAGCCCCTCATCACCCTCATTGCCGCGCTGATTATCCGCTCGCTGGTCATCTTCGCCATCAGCTTTGCGGTCACCTACGCCAAAGATGGCGGCGGCGCTGCCAAAACCATCGCCTGGTTCGATGTTGAGTGCCTCCGAGACCTCCTCGACCTCTGCCTCAAGCTCCCTCTCAAGTTCGCCTACTACTACCTCATCTACGCCCCCTTCAACATCGCCCTCGCCCTCTTCTGGGCGGCCCTCCTCGGCGGCGCCGGTCTCTTCCTCAAACGCCCCCACCGCCTCCTGGCCGCCACCCTCCTCCTCGCCCTCCTCGGGAGCCTCTTCGCCCTCTCCCTAATGATGGGCAACGTCCAGCCCTACCGCAACTGCCAGTCCTTCGCCCTCCTCGTTGGCTGCCTCCTCCCCCTCCTCCTCGCGCGCACCCTTCGTCCCCGGCCAGCGCGCCTCCTCCTCGCCATCGCCCTCCTCTTCCTCTGCACCAAGCAGACCTCTCTCTACTTCGATGCCGACCTCCGCGCCTGGCAACGCGCCTCCTTCGACTACTACACCCTCGCCCACGACCTCCAGACCTCCCAAGCCCTCCAAAAGGGCAAACCCGTCTACTTCGTCGGCCACACCACCCACGGCGCCTCCCTCACCGACTCCCTCCTCCCACACGCCCTCACCAAGCCCCTCTCCACCTTCCTCCCCAGCCCCTACCAACACGCCGCCTGGACCCACTTCCCCATCAGCTACCAAGCCCGCGTCATCCTCCGCGAACGCTATGGCCTGACCGCCCTCCCCCTCCGCAATCCCCCCGGCCCCACCCAAGCAGAGCTCCTTGCCCTCGCCGAACGCGAACAGATCCCCGCCTTCCCCCACCCCGGCTACATCCGCGAGTTCGACGACAAAATCCTCATCCACGCCGGCTCCGCCACCGATCCCTCCCGCCCCTGGCGCCAGCGCCTCCGCGAAGCGCTCTCCGCCCCCGCCCCGACCTCAAAGTGACCTAGGGCCTACCTCGCCTCGACCTAGGGCCTACCTCGAGTCGAGGTAGGCCCTACCTTTTTGAGGGTATCGCGCGGGCCCCTTAGGGCCTGCCGGCTGGGGGTGGGGCAAAAGGGGGAAGTGATGAACCATCCCCTGTTCTCTCCATTAACGTCAATGAGCCGCCGCCGGGGCGGGCGGCAAGTGGCTGCCACCCTCAAGGAGCCATCGGCGCGCGGGGATGAGGCAAATTGTCTGGCCGGCAAGGGTCTCCTCGCCTACTTCGTCGTTGGTAATCAGCACGAGGTCCCGGCAGCCCAACTTCTGCCCAGCACCCACCAACGCCGCCAATTCGCGTTTGCGCGTCTTGGGCGAAGCGAGGGCGTAGGAGACTTGAATGAGCCGCACCACCTTGCCGTGGCGTACTTGACAGAAGTCGACCTCGTGGGCCGGGTCTTTGTAGTAGTAGAGCTCGACATCATCGAGCTCGCGCCGGCGGCGCAATTCCAGGTAGATGATGTTCTCAAGCCGCCAGCCCAGCTCCTCGTCGGAGCCCAGGACGCCAGTGAAATAGGAGATGAAGGCCGGATCGCTGACATACAGCTTCACATTGCGCACGCGCTCGGCCGGTTTACGCGAATAGGCGCGCAGGGTCGAGACCAGGTAGGATTCGCACAAGTAGTGCAGGTAGGTCTGCACCGTGTGCGCGCTGGCAATGCCAACCGAGGCCGCCAGGCCCGTCATCGACACCTCGCGCGCGAACTGTTGCATCAGCACATAGGCCGCGTCCTGAAAGCGCTGTACATTACGGACGCTGTGGCGGCGCAGAATGTCCTTCGTGAGGATAGCCTCGTAGAGCGTGCGCACATAGTTTCGCACATCGGTCAGTTGAAAGGTCTCCGGCAAGCCTCCCTGATAGAAGTACCGCTCCCACAACGCCCGCTCCGCCACCTCGCGCTCGGCCGCAGAAGCCCCTGGCAAGCCCTTCCCCTGCCAGGCGCAAAACTCGGCAAAGGAAAAGGGCAGCACCTCAATCGGCAGATAGCGCCCGGTCAGGTGCGTCGTCAACTCATCAGAGAGCAACCGCGCATTCGACCCCGTCACCACCACATGCTTGCCCGCGCGCAACAGCCGATTGACAAACAAGTGCCACCCCGAGACATTCTGCAACTCGTCAAAGAGCAACGTCTCCACCTCGCCATAGACCGCATAGACTGCCGCGAGCACCTCCTCCAACCCCTCCGCCTGCAAATGGTAAAGCGCCTCGTCATCGAAATCCACGTACCCAAAGCGCACGCCGGAAGCCTGCAATGCCAAACGGCACACCACCGACTTCCCCGCACGCCGCATTCCCAACACCACCTGCGCCAGCGGACTGTGCACATCCACCCGCTCCATCGGCTCACGCGCCAACATCGCCTGACCCAACAGCCGCTCCAACTCCCGCCGCTGTTCCCGGATAATCATCACATAATCGCGCGCCATCTGAACCTCCTTGCTTACCCCGATTATAGCACTTCGCGCACGCTTATTGCACTAAAATGGCCGATTTAGTGCAATAAGGCGCTCTGAATTGCACTAAACCAGGCAAAATGTCCCCTCTCCAGACCCGCTACGAAGCGATTGTGAAGCGCTAAAGTACCAGCAAACTACGCGCCGGGGGTCCGCCGAGAAGCTCCTTGGATTGCCGCTCGCCGCCCCGAGATCAAAACGCCCCCGCCCCGACCTCAAAGTGACCTAGGGCCTACCTCGCCTCGACCTAGGGCCTACCTCGAGGCGAGGTAGGCCCTACCTTTTTGAGGGTATCGCGCGGGCCCCTTAGGGCCTGCTGGCTGGGGGTGTTGGGGAGAGGGTGAGGCCGTAGAGCCAAAGGGTGTCGTGGGAGCCTTCCGGGCGGAGTTCGAGGCGCAGGGTGTGCGGTCCGGGGGGCAGGTGATCTTGCAGGATGTAGGGCCAGGGCATATAGATGTAGTGGCTCCAGGGGGTGAGGGTCTTGCACACTTGCCACGGGCCGCCATCAATTGACCAGGCCACCGGTGCAGAGCGCGGTCCGGCAATGACATAGAGCCCTACGAGCGGGCCCTCGAAGGTGAATGAGCAGGCGGCACCTTCCCCGACGAGTTTGAGCACCGGGCAGTTGAAGAAGCGTAGGCGCGTCTCCTTGGGCTCTTCGGGCTTCCAGCAGGCTAGCTTTTCGCCGCCGAGCACCTCTGTGGCGGCAGCGGCGGGGAGGAAGCAGCCGTTTGCCCAGGCATCGGCGCGCAGGAGCTCGGGAAGGGTGGCGGGGGCGAGGGGTTGGCCGCTGCGGGCCAGGCGGTCGGCCGTATTGAGTAGACGGCAGACGGCGCGGTAGTAGAGGCGCTGGCCGAAGGGTGAGGGGTGGAGGTTGCGGAAGTCGCGCGCCCAATCGAATTGCCCGGCGGCCAGGCGGTCGGAGACCTCCTTGGCGAGGTTGATTTGGGCCACGCGGTAGTGGGCGGCGATCTGCTGGTGGCAAGCGATGACCTTCGGTGTTTGCCCGGCGGCGTAGTCGGCCGTATGGCGCGGTTCGGCGAAGTGCAGGCAGACGAGCCCGGCCTCGGGGTAAGCCTGGCGCAGGCCGCGCACGGTGCCTTCGTAGGCGCGCGCCACGTCGTCGAGCGGGAGATTTTGGTCGTTGACCGCGGCCTCGAAGAAGAGCAGGTCCACAGGGCCGTTGATGTGCTCGCGCCAACGGAAGACGTGGCTGACCGAGCCGAGCGAGGCGATGCCGAGGTTGTCGAAGCGGAAGTTCACCCCGGGATAGCGGCGGCGCAGACTCTCGGCCACGCGGTTCTGCCAGCCCGGATTTTGGGTGATCGAGCCGCCGAGGAAGACCACGCGCGCCTCTTTCAGGCCGGCCAGACGGCGCAGTGCCGGCGCCAACGCCTCGGCGTCCTGCTGCCAGGTGGCCTCCACCACCGCGCTCAGGGCGGGCAAGGGGGTGTTCCACTCGATGAAGTCGACCGTCTCGCGGACTGCGTCTAGCGGGAAGTGGTGCCCATCTAGCGCGTAGGGGCCCTTGTTCCAATGGAGCGCAATCTCGCCGCCGGCCCGCTGGAAGCGCTCGACGAAGGGCAGCGAGTTGTACTTCGGCGGCACGATGCGGTCCTCCGCGCCCAAGGTGTGCCAGATGGGCACGCGCGCCTGGGCCAACTGCTCGGCGTAGTTCATCGGGATGTCGCGATACGCCTCGGCCGCTGCGTCGTCGGCAAAGCCGTAGACCCGCTTGAGCTCCTGCCAATCCCCCTCCGAGCGCGTGCCGCGTCCGTCGCGCCCCTCCGGCCAGGAGGTGAAGTCCATCACCGGCGTATCCCCGTAGATGGCCGCCACCCGCTCGGGCCAACGGTGCGCGAAGTTGTAGATGAAGAGCCCGCCGCGCGAGCAGCCGTAGAGCACCCCCTTGGGATTGAGCGCGAACTGCTCGGTGACGGCGCGGTAGAAGCCATCCCACACCGCCATTGCCGTCGGCGAGCCGTAGAGGTTGGGGGTGTCGATGTAGACCGTGTGGTAGCCGCGCTCGAGCAGTGCGCGCTCAATCTCGTTGTGGTATCCGGGGAAACGCGCGCGCCAGATCCACGGCCGCCCCGGTGCCGCCACCTTCGGCTCAATCACCCACGCCGAACGCCCCGCGAAGGTGAAGTGCGTCTGCCGAAAGCCGCCCCACGTTGCCTCGCGCCCCGGCCCCAATGGCCCGACCGCCCCCTCCGCTGCGCCCACCGGCGCGCCCACCGCCAACACGGCGGCCGCCAGCAACGCCAATCCAATCCGTCCAGTTCTCCAATGCATACGCAATCCTTTCTATGCCCCTTTGGCACGCCACTATGATACCGCCTCCCGCGCCCCCGCTCCCGCAAAAAGTTCATCTTTTTTGCCCCTGCATACAACACAACGCACCCCCGCCCCACCCTCCCGCAACGCACGCCCTTCCCCCGCTGCCGGCTCGAAATCCGCCCCATATTCGCCCCCTTGCATAACAATAACCCCTTGCCCAAGAATGCGTTAGGCGGTTTTATGCAAAAATGAAGTGGCACTGGACATTTGCATAGCCAGCCTCTATAATATGCACCAACGAGGCGTTTTATGATTGATCGACAGATAGAAGGTTACGTTAAGAAGCTGATGACTGTCTTCCCGGTGGTCAGTCTGTTAGGCCCACGACAGTCCGGTAAAACGACGCTAGCGAAGAAGGTTTTTCCGACATTTGGCTATGTCACCCTTGAAGATCCGCTATTACGCCGAGAAGCACTGGCCGATGGGCGTGCCTTTCTCGAGCGTTTCCCCGCGCCGCTGATTATCGATGAAGTGCAGTATGTGCCCTCACTCTTGAGTTTCATCCAGGTGAAGGTCGACCAGACTCCCAATACGTATGGGCAATACGTGCTAACCGGTTCTCACCAGCCGGCCCTCCGAGCGGGGTTAGTGCAGTCACTGGCCGGTCGTGTGGGGATTTGCCAAGTCTATCCGCTCTCCTTGGTGGAGTTGATGGCCGCAGGGTTCACGCCCGAGTCCCCGGAGGCCGTGGTCTACCGGGGGCTTATGCCGCGCCTGTACAACAACATCACCTCCATTATGGATCCGCGCGACTTCTATCCGAACTATGTGGCCACCTATCTAGAGCGCGACGTCAATCAGTTGCTGCAGGTCAAGAAGCGGCACCAGTTCGATATCTTCTTGCACTTGCTGGCCACGCGCGTAGGGCAGATCCTAAACGTGGCCTCCTTAGCGAAAGATGTTAGCGTCAGCGCCGGCACCATCAAGGAATGGCTTTCAATTCTAGAGGCCAGCTTCATCATCACCTTATTGCCCAGCTACCAAAAGAACTACGGCAAGCGCTTCATCAAATCCCCAAAACTCTTCTTCGTTGACACGGGCATCCTCTGCCACCTGCTTGGCATCAGCGACGATGCCGCCCTGCAACAGACGCCGCTTATGGGCCACCTCTTCGAAAACCTGGTCGTCCTAGAGGCTATCAAAGCGCGGCAAGGGCTTGGCCTGCCCACGAACTTCTACTTCATCCGCGACAGCAATGGCTTGGAAGTCGACCTCGTCTCGGAACGTTCAGGGCATCTCTCCCTCTTTGAGATCAAGCTAACAACCATCCCAACAAACTCGCTCGGAGCCTCCCTGCGCAAACTCCGCGCGGTTATCCCCGACATCGAGCGCACCGGCATCATCTATTCTGGACCGACCAGTGAACACGAGAGCCTTCCCTTCATCAGCTACATCGAAACTGCGCGCCTTATGACAGACGCATAAGGCACCTACCGCCCATTCCCCAACTGAACTCGCGCGCCCCACCGCTGGCTCGCAATCCGCCCCATATTCGTGCCCTTACATAACAATAACCCCTTGCCCAAGAATGCGTTAGGCGGTTTTATGCAAAAATGAAGTAGCACTCTCCCCTCCTTCACCCGGGGCGGGGCGCTGCGCTCCCAGCGGACCGCGCGCGTGCCGCGAAGGAGGAACCGGCACTCCATTGGCCGGGCTGTCCTCCTCCGGCGACAGCTTTCTCGCCTATCGCCCATCGCCTATCGAAAACTCCACCCGCCCCGGGTCGAAGGTGAACTAGGCCCGGGTCGAGGGTCAACCCGGGCCTACCTCGAGGCGAACCCGGGGCGGACAAAAATGTAAAGCGCCCCGGGCCCAAAACGCACCCGCCCCGGGTCGAACTATTAAGTCCACCACTTATCGGAAATAAGTCCACCACTTATCGGCGATAAGTCCACCACTTAATTCCGATAAGTCCGGGACTTAATAATTCCCCCCGCCCCGGGTCGACCTCGAACCCGGGCCTACCTCGAGGCGAACCCGGGGCGGACAAAAATGTAAAGCGGGGCGGATGGGGGACGAACCGGGGCCGGACTGTCGATAAGTGGGCACTTATCGACAGCCTCCTGCGTGGCAGGTGGAGTGAGTGGTTGTTGCAAAAAATGCAACAACCACTCTGGAGGAACATTTCTTTCGGCTAATGATCGCTCGTTTAACTGCAATAGCAGAAGACTGAAGCAAGATGAGGGCAAGGATTGTCGGCGCACTGGCGAGAATATGGTATAGTGCACTCGTATTTGCCATTCTGCTCAGACATATTATGTATCTGTTCTACATCGATGAATCTGGTAATCGAGACACGCAGCATCTCGAGCGTGAGCGTTTCTATGTATTGACTGCTGTTGGGATGTTCGAGCGCAACTGGAAGTCTTTTTACTTGGATCTCGCCAAAGCTAAGCGTGCCATTCTCGATAGAATCAACCGGGAGAACGCTCTCTCCTTGGAACTGACCATCGATGCCGAGGTCAAGTCTACCTACATTCGCAACTGTGTTGCCCGAGAGAAGCATCCCTTCTCATACTATCAAACAGAGGCTGAACGTCAGAGCCTGGTTGACCTTTTCTATCGTCAATTGGAGCTGCGCCGTGCGACACTCGTCTCGGTAGTTATCGACAAGCAGAGGATCAAGCCTAAGAGCAAGCTGCATAATCAGCAGGAATTGCACAATAAGGCCTGGGAACTTCTTTGCGAGCGGATTGAACACTTTATGCGCGAGTGTCACGATAAGCACACCGCAATCTTGATTACCGACGACGTGAGCAAGCAAAAGAACCTGCAGACAACCATCGCGCACGTTAATCTTTATCGAATAGGCTCGACGGCCGGCGTTAAGTTAAAGCACATTATTGAGATGCCGCTCTTCGTCAGTAGCGCCACCTGCGTTGGCGTTCAGTTGGCAGATCTGTGCGCTTACAATGTCTATCGACGCTTTACGGCTAATGACCCTGACTACCCCTTCTTCAGGAAGATTGAGCCTTACTTCTACTCTTCGGGACGGACGCCGGCACAAAAAACGGACGGATTGAAAGTCTTTCCGCCCGAGCAAAAACAAGAAGTTGAAGTTCGGCTGGGATTATCCATATCGAGCTAACTAGTAGCACCGAACTGTCATTAGTGTATAACAAGGCCTTCGCCAAAGTCAACTTAAGGGCATACATTTGGTTGGTAGGAGACGCATTGTCGACTGCGAGCGAAGCGAGCTCCTCGCCCACTTCACGCGCCGAAGGCGCACCTCTCGGCGGCCCAGCCGCCCCCGCGCGCGAATGCAGAGCGAGCATCAGAGGCGGGCTTGCAAGCGCGGGGGAAGAGAATGTGATATGCTGTAAGCACGATGAAAACGATTGAAGAGCGTTTTACGGTGGCGTATAGCTATCCGGTGGTGTTTTGCAGGGACCTTTTTGCGGAGGGCTCGGAGCTGTTGTGCGAGGTGCTGAACCGCGAGGGGGGGTCGGGGCCGAAGCGGGTGTTGGTGGTGATGGATCGCGGGGTGGAGCGGGCGCAGCCGGGGTTGGCGGGGAAGGTGACGGCGTGGTTGGTGGCCCATCGGCGGGAGGTGGAGTTGGTCTCGCCCATTGAGTATGTGGCCGGGGGCGAGTTTTCCAAGAAGCAGGATGGGGTGGTCGAGCGCTTGGTGAAGGTGGCCTATCAGACGCACTTTGGGCGGCAGGATGCCTTTGTGGTGATTGGCGGGGGGGCGGTGCAGGATGTGGTGGGGTTCGCCGCCGCTCAAATTCACCGCGGGTGCCGGGTGGTGCGCGTGAATACCACCACGCTCTCTCAGGCCGACGCGGGGGTGGGGGTGAAGAATGGCGTGGATTATGCCGCGGCAAAGAACTTTCTGGGGACCTTCGCGCCGCCCTTTGCGGTGATTAACGACGAGTTGTTCTTGCCGACGCTCTCGGACCGGGATTGGCGCAATGGGATTGCCGAGGCGGTGAAGGTGGCGGTGATTAAGGACGCGGCCTTTCTGGCGTGGCTGGCCGAGCGGGCCGAGGCGTTGCGGCTGCGCGAGTTGCCGGCGATGGCGGAGTTGGTGGAGCGGACGGCGGCGTTGCACTTGGCGCATATCGCGGCCAGTGGGGATGCCTTTGAGCGGAGCAGCACGCGGCCGTTGGACTTTGGCCATTGGAGCGCGCACCGGCTGGAGGCGATGACGTGCTATCAGCTCTCGCACGGGGAGGCGGTGGCGATTGGGATTGCGCTGGATATGGTCTATGCCTCGCTGTTGGGGTTGGTGACGCCGGTGGAGAGCGCGCGGGTGGTGGCGCTGCTGCAAGCGTGCGGGCTGCGGGTGTGGTGCCCGGAGCTGGCGCTGCGGGGGGCGGATGGTCACCTGGCGGTGTTGGAGGGGTTGCGGCAGTTTCGCGAGCATTTGGGCGGGGAGCTGTGCGTGACGTTGCCGCAGGGTCTGGGCGCGAAGACCGAGGTGCACGAGATGGATGAGCAGTTGATTGAGAAGGCGGTGGCGCTGCTGCGCGAGCGCTATGCCTAAAGCAAAGGAGCAGAGCAGATGAGCGAGACGGGAATTGAAGCGGAGGCGTTGGCGGGGGCGGTCTGCCCGGCGTGTGGCGCGGCCTTTGGCGGGGGCGAGAAGCCGCTTGCGCAGGTGACGTGCTCGGCGTGCGGGGCGCAGGTGATGGTGCCGGGGAAGTTGGGGCAGTACCGGCTGGTGCGGCTGATTGGCGCCGGCGGCATGGGCGCGGTCTACGAGGGCTTCGATGACGGGCTGCAGCGCAAGGTGGCGGTGAAGGTCATCTTGCGCGAGAAGGCGGCCGAGGATCCCTCCTTCATCGAGAGTTTCCGGCACGAGGCGCAGGCCGCGGCCAAACTCAACAGCACGAACATCGTGGGGGTCTACGCCTTTGGCGAGGTGGCCGCGCAGCCCTATCTGGTGATGGAGCTGGTGCAGCCGAGCTCGCTCGACCGGCTGATGAACGATGGGCCAGTGAACGCGATGACGGTGCTGGACGTGGGGCGGCAGATTGCCCAGGGGCTGCGCGCCGCCGCCGAGCAGGGCTTGGTCCATGGCGACGTGAAGCCCGAGAACATTCTTATCAACGAGGCGCACGAGGCGAAGTTGGCCGACTTTGGTATCGCCGCGCTCGCCGGGGCGAAGGCCGCTGCCAATAACGAGGTCTGGGGCACGCCCTACTACATCGCCCCCGAGACGCTGCGTAAGCAGAAGGTGGACCTGCGCGCGGATATCTATTCGCTGGGCGCAACGCTCTATCACGCCATTGCCGGGGTGCCGCCCTTCGAGGGGGCCGACGCGGTGGAGGTGATGAAGGGGCGGCTCCTGGGGCCGGCGCGGCCGCTCACGGAGGTGGCGCCGAGCTGCCCAGAGGCGGTGGCGAAGATCATTATGCGGATGCTCGAGGCCGAGCCCATCCGCCGTTATCCGAACTACGAGTCGTTGCTGGCGGATATCGAGAAGGTGGCGCCAGCTTCGCGCGGCCACGTGGGCGGCAAGAAGATTACCATCAAGGGCAAGACCCAGGCCATCAAGAGCACCACCGGGCCCTCGCGGCCGATGGAACGCGTGGAAAGCCCCAACGCGCCGCTCTTCCCCGAAAAGCAGGGCGGCCTGGGCAAGGGCGCGCTCATTGGCATTGTCGCCGGGGCGGCGGTGCTGTTGCTGGCGATTATCGGCGGGGCCATTGCGGTGATCGCCTCCTCGGCCAAGGAGGCCTCGGGCGAAGCGGCGCCCGATGCCGGTGCGTTGGAGGCCGAGTTGGCCGCCCAGAATGCCGCCGCCCAGGCCAAGCAGCAACTCACTTCCGCCCGCACAGCGCTCACCGAAGCCACGGCCCAAGCGGCGAAGGTGGCGCAGGAGGCGAAGTCCAACGCCGCCACGGCCAAGGCAATCGTCCGGCAGTTGGTCCAACAGGCCAAGCGCGCGGTCCTGCCCGACCAGGCGGCGTGGCTTGAGCCGATGGAGGGCGAGGAGCCGGCCCCGAGCGAGCTGCTCAAGAAGGTCCAGGAGGCCTTTGGCCACCAGGCCGCCCTCGAGGCCGCCGCCAAGCAGGCCGAGGCGCTGCGCACCAAGGTCGATGGTCTGGCCGCCGCCGAGCCCGAGACGCCCGAGGCCGCCGCCGAAGCGGCGCAGGAGGCCACCGGCGCGCTTGAGGCGTGGGCCGCTTCGCCCGAAGCAAAGGCCGCGGCCAAGGCGCTCACTGCGCTCAAGGCGATGCAAAACGCCTGGAAGCGAACGGTCGACCAAGGGCGCGCAGAGATGGAAGCGACGGTGGCCAAGCGTCTGGCCGAGGAGAAGGCCGCGAAGGCCGCCGCCGCGGCTGCGGCCGAGGCCGAGCGCAAGCAGCAGGAGATGGAGGCCGAGGTGGCGAGCGTGGCGCAGGCCGAAGTGGCCATTGGCGCGGAGCTCGATCGCTTCCTGCCCGAGGCGGCCGCCGAGGCCTTTAAGGCCAAGACCGCCCGCTGCAAGAGCGCCGAGGCGAAGGCGGCAGCCGAGACCGCGCTCGCGCGGATTGCCGTCTATACTCGGCTGAAGGCGTGGATCATTCGCGAGGCCGGGGCTGGGAAGTTGGCCGGCTACGGCATTACGGCGGCTGACGCGCACGGCATCACCCTCAAGGGCCAGGCTCAGCCGTTGCAGTGGCGGGACTTTGTGGGCGCTCAGCAGAAGTTGGCGGTGCGGCTCTTCACCGGGCTGATTGCTAGCGACAGCGGCGCGCGGGCCTTGAAGGCCTCGGAGCGGGCGGACCTGGCGGTGGGGGCGGTGGTCTTCACGCGGCGGTACATCGGCGAGGAGGCCATCGGCAAATCGAAGTCCTTGCGCGAGATGCTTGAGAAGCTCGAGACGCTGGCCAACGCGCTCCCGGGCTCGAAGGCCGATCTGGAGCTTTTCGGGAGCGCGGAGTAAGCGCCCGGGCGGGATGAAGCGCGCGCTGCTCTTCCTCTTGGCGCTCGTGGGCTTGCCGCTGGTGTGGGCGCTGGGCGTGGCCTTTCTGGAGGGGCTGGCCGCGGGCACCTTTTCTGGGCCCCTCGTCACGCCGGGGCGGCTGGGCTTCCTGGTCGGCGCGCTGGCGATGGCGGCGCTCTACCAGTGGAAGGGCCGTGCAATTCAAGTCGTCTACGTCTTCGCCCACGAGATGACGCACGCGCTGGTCGGGCTCCTCTGCCTCTCGCGCATCCACCGCATCGATGTCTCCGCGCGCGGCGGCTTCGTCCAGCTCGATAAGCAGAACCTGGCCATCACCCTCGCGCCCTACTGCGTCCCCTTCTACCTGCTGCTGGCTCTGGCCCTCTGCGCGCTGGTCACCCTCTTCGCGCCGGACCTCGTCCCCTTCTGGCTCTGGAGCGGCCTCTTCGGCGCCTGCACCCTCTTCCACCTCCTCTACACCCTCGACGCGCTCCTCACCGTCTCCCAGCCCGATGTCCACCTCTACGGCCGCCTCTTCTCCTACTGGTTCATTCTCTGCGCCAACCTCTTCTTCGCTTCGTTAGCCCTCCCCTGCGCCGGCCAAGTTCCCTTCCCGGACCAAGCCCGGCGCATTGTCCACGCCACCTCCGGCACCTACCGCGCCCTCTTCGCGCTCATCCCCTCCCCCACCCCACGTCCATGAACCCCGTCGGTCAACTCTACGACCTGCTCCTCTCCTCCACCAACACCGTCGCCTTTACCGGTGCCGGCGTCTCCACCGCCAGCGGCATCCGCGACTTCCGCGGCAAAAACGGCATTTACCGCGACACCTTCCGCGGCTACCACGTGGAAGAACTCTTCGGCATTGACCTCTTCCGCAGCGACCCCTCCCTCTTCTACACTTGGTCGCGCGACTTCGTCTACGCCCTCGATGCCTTCCGCCCCTGCACCGTCCACAACCTCCTCGCCCGCCTCGAGGCCCTCAACCTCCTCCACGGCATCGCCACACAGAACATCGACCGCCTCCACATCCTCGCCGGCTCCAAGCGCGTCTGGGAGCTCCACGGCTCGGCCCAATGGCACCACTGCCTCGACTGCGGCCGCGCCGAGCCCTACGACAAAATCGCCCCCATCGTCCGCGCCGGCCAAGTCCCCCGCTGCCCCTGCGGCGGCGTCTTCAAGCCCGACATCGTCTTCTACGGCGAACCCCTCCCCGAAGAGACCTTCCAAAGCGCCCTCACCGCCTGCCAGCAGGCCGACCTCCTCCTCGTCCTCGGCTCCTCCCTCACCGTCTACCCCGCCGCCGCTCTCCCCGAGGAGGCCTACCGCTGCGGCGCGCGCATCGTCATCGTCAACGACTCCCCCACCCCCCTCGACTCCCGCGCCCTCCTCCGCCTTCCCGACCTCACCGCCACCTTCGTGGAACTCGCAACATTGTTAGCAGATAGCCGTTAGCCGTTAGCTGCTAGCTCCGCGTTCCGCGACGGATAAGCAACCATTAAGATGCACCCCTCCTTCTCACAGACCACACTCGAACCCCGTTCCCTCGCCACCCGTTTCCCCAGCCCCCGCCCGTCGCGGAACGCGTGCTAACAGCTATCCGCCACAAGCTAACAGCTATCCGCTAACCGCTAACAGCTCTCTCCCCATGCTCACCCTCTCCCTCACACGCCACCCGCACGCCCGCAAGGAACTCCTCCTCGGCAAGACCCTCCGCGTCGTCTCCCGCAGCGGACTCAACCCCACCGAACGCGCCCTCATCGAGCTCCTCCCCGAGCTCGGCCCCGCGCCCCTCCAAAATCCCCTCTTCCTCGGCGGGCGCACCGGCGCGCTGGCAATGGCCGCCTGGCTCCGCGGTCAAGCCCAAGGCCACCTCACCCTCCATACACTCGACGCGCACACCGCCGCCATCCTCACCCGCAACCTCGCCGAAAACAACGCCCCCCAAGGCGACACCGGCTTCGCCGTCGAAACCGGGCTCGACCTCACCGCCTACGCCACGCCCGGCGCCACCGCCTTCTGGCAGATGACCGCCGGCGACGGCACCGCCGAACTCCACCTCTGGCTCCTCGAGCAACTCACCGCAGAAGGCGCCTTCGCGCAAATCGTCATCGCCGCCGAAGAGCTCAACCCCACCTTCCTCGAACGTTTCCGCAAGGCCTGCCCCAAGCTCAAACTCCGCAAAACCAAGGCGCTCACCCTCCTCGTCGGCACCGTCTCCAAGCCCCTCCCCGCCGAGAAGCGCCCCGACCACCGCGCCACCTTCGCCGTCTCCCTCAAAGGCCACGACCCCATCACCCTCGAAACCCTCCCCGGCTGCTTCTGCCACCGACGCGCCGATATGGGCGGCCTCGCCCTCACCGAAGTCGTCGCAGAACTCGTCTCCTTCGACCCCGGCGACCGCGTAATGGACCTCGGCTGCGGCTGCGGCATGGACGGCCTCCTCCTCGCCACCGCCTTCCCAGACAAGCACCTGCGCATCGACTATCAGGACTCCGCCGCCCCTGCCCGCGATGCCACCCTCGCCAACCTCCGCCGCTACCCCCACGCTAGCCGCTTCTTCTTCTCCGCCGACGGCGAAGGCGACCCCAACACCTACGACCTCCTCCTCGCCAACCCCCCCTACTTCGGCGACTGGCGCATCGCCGAGTTCTTCATTCAGACCGCCCACCGCCTCCTCAAGCGCGGCGGCCTCATCGCCTTCGTCTCCAAACGCGCCGCCAAACCCACCGAGCTCCTCCAAGCCGCCCACTTCGACCTCCTCTCCGCCACCCCCCGCCGCGGATACACCATTCTCTTGGCACAGAAGACGTGAACGGTGAGAGGTGAACGGTGAACGGCGCGGTGTTGCTTCGCTGCGCTCGCGTGAGGGGCGCCTAACGGCGCGTGAGATGGCGCCTCCGGCACCGTGAAGTGCGGGCCAAAGGCCCGCGTTTTCCACTCCTTTTCCCGTTCTGACGGCCGCCGTCCCCGGCGGCCACCCCGCCCCCGCCCCTACCCCACCTCGAGGTAGGCCCTAGCTCGACCCGAGGTAGGCCCTAGGTCAAAGCGAGGTAGGCCCTAGGTCGAAGTGAGGTAGGCCCTAGGTCGAAGTGAGGTAGGCCCTGCAAAACCTGCAACCCTAGGTGCCCTTCCATTGCGGAGGTGCCCGGAGGGCGCCTCCGCCGGGGTGGAGCGCCCCGTGCTCCCGAGGGGCGTGGGGGCAAGCCGCCCCCACATCCCCCGCTCCATCCCCTATTTCCATCCCCCACCCCACTCCTTCTGCTTTTTTCGCTTGACCTAGGCGAAGGGGTGGGGTGTACACTGTTTGTGTTGTTAGAAAGCGTTTCAAGCAGTTGAAGGAGGCATGCGATGAGGAATCCTCAAGGCCGAAAGGTATTTAGTTTCTTGCTGGTGGCGGTGATGAGCGTTGCCTCCCTGAGGGGGGCCGCCCCGCGCCGGACGGGTCAACCCCAACGCAACCCCCGCCCCCCAATGGCCGCCGCCGGAAGACAACAGGCCACCAAGAAGCCCCCAAAAGCCGACTCCCTCGACGTCCCGCTAACCGGCGTGGATGAGTTCGTAGCCAAACACCTTGAGACGGCGTTCTTACCACGAAGTATGATCTACGACCCCGAGAAGATACCATACATTACGCAAAAACTGGAAACGTGTACGAACTACGGCAAGATCCCTCCGCACTATAAAGCCCTGATCCTGGCCAATCAGGATAAGTGGTATTGGGAAAAGGGAGTGGGTTTGTTGTATTGGGGGAAAGAGTTTCAGTTGCAACTTTATAAGAATCGGGTTGTGGTCTATCACTTCAAGTTGGACGGCAGCAAGATGATGGCCACATTTGAGCCGGTGCCCACGGCCAAACCGTTCTTCACAATCCCGGATAGTATCCTGAAAACTTTCTCCCCCGAGGAGCGGGCCTACACCGAAACGCTCCGGGATGTCGTCAACGAAAACATCTCCTTCCTCTTTGATGTGCCCTTCTTCGTGCAGAATATGGAGCTGTTCAAGCGGAACGAGTATGGCGGCAAGTTCATCCCGGAAAAGTACCTCATCACGGGAGAGAAGTTGGCGGCGGTCCCGGCCGAATTGGTCGATGAGCGCAAGCGGGAAATCCAGAGCCGCTGGGGTTATCCGATCTATGACGTCTCCCAGGTGGAAACGGGCAAGATTGATGATCCCTCTGGCTGCTTCTTTCACTCCGAGTATCGCCGAATGAAGGTGGTCGATAGCCTGGTCTTGCTCAATCTAGATATGGTGGATCACGAGATTGGATCGATGAGGGAACTCCAATCCGTTCAATACAGTCGGGCAGAAAAGAACTTAACGCTCTTGCAAGAGGCGATGGCCAATGAAGCAGACTACCTCAAAGCCCAAGACCAATGGACGCCCAATCGCGCCAAAGTCCTGACGGTCCTGCAACGGCAGCTGGACAAACTCATCCCGCCCGCAGAAAAACTCCTCCAGGATACCTTGAAGAAAGGGGAGTTTATCTATACCCTTAGAAACCCCAAAGGCAAGCCCCCGCTCGTGCGCCAACCCAATGTCCTCCTCCCCGCCCCAACCACCTCCGGCCACAAGCAGGTGAACGGTGCGAAGTAAACGGTGAACACGGGCGAGGTGCGGGCTGCGCCCGCGTGAGGGTGGCCCGTCGGGCCGCGAGGTGCTCGCTTCGCTCGCGTGAGGTGGCGGTTTCGCCGCCGTGAGGTGTGGGCTGCGCCCGCGTTTTCCACACCCCGTTTCCCGTTCTGATGGCCGCCGTCCCCGGCGGCCTTGGGTGTGGGCCGCGAGGACGCGGCCCTGCAAAACCTGCAACCTTGTATGCCTTCCAGTGCGCAAGTGCGCAACGCGCGCTTGCGCCGGGGTGGAGCGCCCCGCGCTCCCGAGGGGCGTGGGGGCGAGTAGCCCACACATCCCCCCAGCCCCCCTACTCTCTCGTTCCTGTTCCTCACGTGTGGCCATAAAAAAGCACGAGGGCCGCGAACGGTCCTCGTGCTTTGGGTGATGAGGTAAGCGGGGCTTACCAGATCTTGGGAGCGCCCTCGGCAGCCTTGTACTTCGGGCCGTAGTAGGCCTTAAGGTAGATCTCGCGGATCTCGGGGATCAGCGGGTAGCGGGGGTTGGCCGGGGTGCACTGATCGTCGAAGGCGTCCTCGGAGAGGGCGTCGAGGTTGCGGAGGAACTCCTCCTCGGGCACGCCCCAGGCCTGGATGGAGTCGGGGATGTTGACCGACTTCTTGAGGGCCTCGATGCCGGCGACGAGGGCTTCGACCTTCTCGGCGTCGCTCTTCCCGTGGGCCAGGCCGAGGACATCGGCAACGCGCGCATAGCGGCTGCGGGCCATCGGGTAGGTGTACTGCGGGAAGATGGCCTGCTTGGAGGGATTCTCAACCGCGTTGTAGCGGATGATGTCGCAGATGAGCAGGGCGTTGGCGATGCCGTGAGGAATGTTGTACTTCGCGCCGAGCTTGTGAGCCATCGAGTGGCAGAGGCCGAGGAAGGCGTTAGCGAAGGCCATACCGGCGATGTTGGAGGCGTAGTGCATCTTCTCGCGGGCCTTCTTGTTGGAGGCGCCTTCGTCGTAGCTGAGCTTGAGGTACTTGAAGACCAGGCGGGCAGCTTCCAGCGAGAGGGCGTTGGACCACTCGGTGGAGAGCACGGAGACCATCGCTTCAAGGGCGTGCACCAGCGCGTCGATACCGGAGGCAGCGGTCAGGCCGCGAGGCATCGAGAGGACGAGCTCGGGATCGGCGATGGCCATATCGGGCGTCAGCGCGTAGTCGGCGATCGGGTACTTCTTGTGGGTGCGCGAGTCGGTGACGACGGCGAAGGGCGTCACTTCCGAGCCGGTGCCCGAAGTGGTGGGGATGGCGACCATAATGGCCTTGGCGCCAAGCTTCGGGAAGGTGTAGATGCGCTTCTCGATGTCCATAAAGCGCATGGCCATATCCTCGAACTTGGCCTCGGGGTTCTCGTAGCGCAGCCACATCATCTTGGCAGCGTCCATCGGCGAGCCGCCGCCAAGGGCGATGATGAGGTCGGGCTTGAAGGAGTTCATCCGGCTGAGGCCTTCTTCGATGGTATCGGTGTCCGGGTCGGGCTTGACTTCGTAGAAGATCTCCACATCCATGCCCATATCCTCGAGGACGCTGGTCACCTTCTCGGTGTAGCCCAGGTCGAAGAGCGGCTTGTCGGTGACGAGGAAGGCGCGCTTGCGGCCGGTGATTTCGCGCAGGGCGAAGGGCAGGCAGCCATACTTGAAGTAAACCTTCGGCGGAACCTTGAACCAGAGCATATTCTCGCGGCGCTCGGCAATGGTCTTGATGTTCATAAGGTGCTTGATTCCAATGTTTTCAGAGACGGCGTTGCCGCCCCAGCTGCCGCAACCGAGGGTCAGCGAGGGCGCCAGCTTGAAGTTGTAGAGGTCGCCAATCGCACCCTGCGAGGCGGGGATGTTGACGAGCACGCGGCCGGTCTTAACGATCGAGCCGTAGCTCTTGATGCGGTCGGTGTTGGCCGGGGAGGTGTAGAGCACCGAGGTGTGACCGAGGCCGCCGCCCTCGATGAGCTTCTTGGCCATCAGGGTGCCTTCCTCGAAGTTCTTGGCGCGGTAGAGGGCCAGGACGGGCGAGAGCTTCTCGTGCGAGAAGGGCTCTTCGGGGCCCATCGTGATCTCCTTGGTCTCGCCGATGAGCACCTTGGCTTCCTTGGGCACGGAGAGGCCGGCCATCTCGGCAATCTTCCACGCGGGCTGGCCGACGATCTTGGCGTTGAGGTGGCCGTCGATGAAGATCACCTCGGAGACCTTCTTACGTTCGGCGGGGCTGAGGATGTAAGCGCCGCGGGCGAGGAACTCCTGCTTGACGGTCTCATACATGCTGTCGACCACGATGACCGCCTGCTCGGAGGCGCAGATCATGCCGTTGTCGAAGGTCTTGGACATCAGAATCGAGGAGACTGCCATCTTGTAGTGGGCCGTTTCGTCGATGAGCGCCGGAGTGTTGCCCGCGCCCACGCCCAGGGCCGGCTTACCCGAAGAGTAGGCCGCCTTCACCATACCCGGGCCGCCGGTGGCGAGGATGAGGTTGGTGTACTCGTGGTGCATCAGCGCGGCCGAGAGAGCCATCGTGGGCTCCTTGATGCAGCCAACGATCCCTTCCGGGGCACCGGCGCGCACGGCCGCGCGCTCGATGATCATCGCCGCTTCGTAGGTGGCGCGCTTGGCACGCGGGTGCGGCGAGAAGACAATGCCGTTGCGGGTCTTGAGGGCGATGAGCGCCTTGAAGATGGCCGTGGAGGTGGGGTTGGTGGTCGGAACAATACCGGCGATGATGCCGATAGGCTCGGCGAGGCGGCGGATGCCGTAGGTCGCGTCATACTCCAACTCGCCGCAGGTCTTGGCGTTCTTGTAGGAGTTGTAGATGTATTCAGAGGCGAAGTGGTTCTTGATGACCTTGTCTTCCACCACACCCATCCCAGTCTCTTCAACGGCGATCTTCGCCAGCTCAATACGATGGGCGCAAGCGGAGAGCGCGCACTCGCGGAAGATCTTGTCGACCTGCTCTTGCGTATAGGTGGCGTAGATGGCCTGGGCCTTCTTCACGCGCTCCATCAACGCATCGAGTTCGGCCAGCTGCGCGGCTTCGTCCACCACGGGCTTGGCGGGATTCACAGGGGCCGCGGCCTTCGCAGGCGCCTTCGCGGCGGCTTTCTTAGTTGCCATACATTTCTCCTTTGTCAAGATGCTTTCGGCAATTCGGTATAGAAGTATCGATTATTCCGGCCAAAAAGTCAAGCACTTTTTACGCGCGGCGCTGTTCTACACATAATAAAGAACAGCCGACGTGCCCCACAGGGCGCGTCGGCCGGGGTGGAGCGTCCCACGCTCCCGAGGGGTGTGGGGGCGAGCAGCCCCCACAAAAATCCCTATCCCGCCTGTTCCACACGCGTTAGTTCAACGCGGAAATCGGCAGACCCAGATCGGTCAAGATAGCCTTCAGGGCGGTGACGGTCTGGTTATCGCCATTCTTGTAAAGGGCCTGGACGGTGGTGCAGGCGTGCGAGACGGTCGAGTGCTTGCGGTTGAAGAGCTTGCCGATCTCGGGGAGCGAGTCGGAAGTCATCTTGCGGCAGAGGAACATCGCCATTTGCCGCGGCAGGGCCACCTCGCGCTCGCGCCCCTCACCGAAGATCCGCGCCGGCACCACGTCGTAGTAACGGCAGACCTTCTCAATGATGTCCCGGCTCGTCAGCTGCACGATTGTCTCTTCATTCATCAGGAACTGCTTGAGCACGCTCTTCTCTAGCGCATCGACCGTCACCGTGTACTCACGCCCCCTCGCCACCGTCTGCGCGTAGCGCACGGCAGTCGAGAGCGCCCCCTCCAGCGCACGCACGCTACTGCTCACCCGCCGCGCGATAAACTCCATCACCTCGCGGCTCAACGTCACCCCCGGATACCCGCGCAACTTCAGCTCCAGAATGTTATATCGCGTCTCGTAGCCCGGAATATCCACATTCGTGCTAATCCCGCTCTGGAAGCGACTCACCAGGCGGTCCATAATATTCGGAATCTCCGTCGGCGCGCGGTCGCTCGTCATCACGATCTGCCGCCCTGCCTCCTTGAGGTCGTTGAAGATACTGAAGAACTCGTTCTGCAACCCCTCCGAGCGCGAGAGATACTGAATATCGTCCACCAACAAAATATTCGGTTCCTTACGATACTTCCGCTGAAAGGCCTCAATCGCACGCGCCTTAGTCTGCTCATCGCCGCGCCACTGCTGCATATACTCGTTGGTCAACCGCTCGCTCGTCACATACAGCACCCGCAAACTCGGCTTGAGCTCCTTGGCCATATTCCCAATCGCGTGCAACAGGTGCGTCTTCCCCACCCCCGTCGGCCCATACATAAAGAGCGGATTGGTCCCATTCTGCTTATCCCCCGGCTTCTGCGCCACCATCCGCGCCATCGCCAAGGCAAACTGATTGCACGGCCCCTCCACAAACCGGTCGAAGGTCAACGTCTCCATCAACGTCTCCTCCCCCGCATCCCCAGCATCCTGACGCGCCGGCTCAACCACCTGCTGCGCCACCGGCACCGGCTTCTCGCAAAAGACCACCTGCGTGACCTCCTCTCCCCCCGCCCGCTCCAGCGCCGCCGAGATGAAGTTCCCGAACAACCCCTCGATCTGCTTCCCGTTCTGCTGCCCCTCCGCCAACTCCACCACCAACTTCGATCCCTCCACCCGCAACGCGCGGCTCCCACCGAAATACTTCACCACCGTCAACTCGGAAAGCATCTCGGTGAGGACCTTCAGGACCTCGTTCCACAACTGTTCAAATGTCAACTGACTCATCTCAGCCTATCCAATCTACCTCATGTCTGCCAAAAAACGCTCCTATTATGGCAGGCTCCCCGCCCCCTGTCCAGCACCACTTATCGACAATCTATCGACACCCTATCGACAGACTTATCGACAACTACCTCACACCTAACCTATTCAATAATCAACAGATTACAACTCACCTATACAACTTATCTACACTGCACCTCCCCCTTTATCGACATCCCCTGACCATAACCCCCCCCCCCCCCCCCCCCCCCCCGCCGTGGAACCTTTTCTGTGTCGCATTTTCCCCTCTTATCCTCCTCTGTGCCACCCTGCGTCGCCTTTATGTGCCTTTCTCTTTGTGCTCTTTGTGTTCTTTGTGGTTGCTAATCTGCGTCGCCATTGTGTACCCTTTCCCTTCCTTTCTTTGTGCACTTTGTGTTCTTTGTGGTTGCTAAAACGGCGTACCTGTCGGCGTGCTCTCCCCCATCGTGGTATAATGCCGCCGCTATGACCACCACTCCCTCTACTCCCCACGATGTCCTCGTCGTTGGCGCAGGCCATGCCGGATGCGAAGCCGCCTTCGCCGCCGCCCGGATGGGCTGCAACACCCTCCTCGTCACCGCCCAACGCGACACCCTCGGCCTTATGCCCTGCAACCCTGCCGTCGGCGGACTCGCCAAGTCCCATCTCGTCGTTGAACTCGACGCCCTCGGCGGCGAAATGGGCCTCAATGCCGACCTCACCGGCCTCCAATATCGCACCCTCAACGCCTCACGCGGACCCGCCGTCCGTGCCGTCCGGATCCAGTGCGACAAGGCGGCCTACTCCCGCCGCCTCGCCCAAGTCGCCGCCTCCCTCCCCACCCTCACCCTCCTCGAAGGCCTCGTTACAGATCTCCTCCTCGATCCCTCCCCTACCCCACCGCACACGCTCCCCCGCGGCGTCATCCTCGCCGACGGCCGCCAAATCCTCGCCAAAACCATCGTCATCACCTCCGGAACCACCCTCGGCGGACGCATCTGGATCGGCCACAACGGTCGCGATGGCGGCGGTGATGCCCGCCCCGCCATCCCTCTTCCCGAGACCCTCCGCAACCTCTCCCCCACCCTACAATGGCGCCGACTCAAAACCGGCACCCCGCCGCGCCTCTGGAATCACACTGTCAACTGGTCCGCTATTCCCCAACAACCCGGCGAAACCGACCCCATCCCCTTCTTCTCCCGCCGCGCACGCCTCGCGCAACAGCGTGAAGCGGAGTCGACAGTCGACAGTCAACAGTCAACATATTTCAACACTAGTGTTCCACGTGGAACAGGGCAATCTTCGGATGTTCCACGTGGAACATCTTCTGCGGCGTGCTTATTACCGACGTGCCCGCAGGGCGCGTCGGCCGGGGTGGAGCGTCCCACG
Organism: Candidatus Spyradenecus sp.; assembly: GCA_051891975.1. GTDB lineage: Bacteria > Verrucomicrobiota > Kiritimatiellia > RFP12 > DVOR01 > Spyradenecus. Next base: position 45,162 of record JBJFFT010000017.1, read on the forward strand.
CTCCCGGGGTGCAGGGCGAGTAGCCCTGCCCAGGGTT
>JBJFFT010000018.1:0-2789 GCA_051891975.1 Candidatus Spyradenecus sp.
CAATGGTGCTTGCCATCCGCGGGGAAGAGGCCAAAGTGCCCCCGATGGGCGGCCTCCACGCCTCCGTGGCCAAAGACCTCCTCGCCTCCATCGCCAAGGGCTTCGCCGAGCGCGAGGTGTTGCTCACCCTCGCCGCGCGTCTGCCGGCCGAGACGCTCCCCCAGCGCGCGGGCACCAAGCTCGACGTGCTGCTCTACAACGGCTCCTTTGAGCGCGCGCTGGCCCCCTGGCTCGAGCGCATTGCCCAGGCCGAAGGCCGCGAGTTGGTGATCCACTACACCACCGAAGGCAATCTGGAGAGTTCGTTGCCCGGGCTCTTCCGCTCCTCTACCGCCACGCCCAAGCTCCCGAACGCTGCGCGCTACACCCGCCCGGCCTTCGCCGACCCCACCGGTCTGGAGGAGCTTGCGCACCTGGAGGAGATTCTCGCGCGCGACAGCGCCAAGCCCCGTTGGCTCCCCTTCCCCCTGGCCGTGGCCGAGTGGACGCGCACCCTCACCGGCAAGCCGCTCTACGAGCCGGCCTCCCCCGGTTCGGCCACCTACCTGCCCACCGCCCCGGCCGCCGCGATGTTCGCCGCAATGGTCTACTTGGAGTGGACCGGCTCGGTGGCGTTGCCGGAGAAACTCAGCGCGCAGGAGACCGTGGCCATCGGCATTGGCATCGATGTGATGCTCTCGATGCGTCTGCGCCAGTGCGAGCCCAATGCCATCTTCTGCAAACCCTTGGGTGAAAACCGCTACGCCTTTAATCTGTGGCGGCGGCCGGCCGGCAAGGCGGTCCTCTCGGTGGCCGTCATCAACCAACCCGGGCTCGGGGCCGAACCGCGCACCCTCACCTTCACCCCCAGCAACTTCTTCGCCCGCCAATGCGTCACCCTCAAGCCGATTGAGGACGACCCGCTCCTGCCGCCGCCGGCCGTCACCCAGCAGCGTCTGCCCGGCACCGAGGGGCCGCTGCTGCTGTGGAAGATCCCGGCGCAGAGCCTCCCCGGCCAGAATAGCGGTCTGCGCGCGCTCGAGCCGTGACGAGGACGGAGGGCCAATGACCGAGGTTGCGGCTTCCGGCGAAGCCTTGCCGCCGCCCAAGAGTCTGCAGGCGGTCATCGGGGCGCTCCTCTTTGGGGCCAAAGCGCCGCTGACGGTCGAGGAGCTGCGCGCGACCCTGCGCCAGGTGGGCGAGCGGGCCGAACCGGGCACGCCGGCGGCCGAGTATGCGGCCATCTCCCCGCGCCAGATCCGCTCCTACCTCGAAGACATCGCCTCCGCCCTCACCCACTCCGATCTCGGATTGCGCCTCTGCGAGGAGGATGGCCGCTTCTCCCTGCGCACCATCCCCGAGGCCGCCCCCTGGCTGCGCGCGCTCCTGCACACCGAGGCCCCGCAACGCCTCTCGCGCGCCGCCCTCGAAACCCTCGCCATCATCGCCTACCGCCAGCCCATCTCCCGCGCCGAAATCGAGTCGGTCCGCGGGGTATCGGTCGATCACACGGTGCGCGCGCTCCTCGAGCTCTCGCTCATCCGCACCGTCGGGCGCAGCGAACTCCCCGGCCGCCCCTTCCTCTATGGCACCACGGCCACCTTCCTCGACCACTTTGGCCTGGCCTCGCTCGAGGACCTGCCCCGCTGACGGCCGCCGCGCGCGATGGAGTCCCTCCGCCACCTCTACCTGCACTTCCCCTTCTGCTCGGGGCGTTGCCACTACTGCGCCTTCGTCTCCGGCCCCCCGCCCGCGCAGCCGGAAGCCTATGTGGCGGAACTCGTGGCCGAGGCGCGCAGCCGCGGCTTCGCCCTCCCCCTCGGCCCGTTGGAGACGCTCTACTGCGGGGGCGGCACCCCGGCCCTCTTAGGCGAACGCGGCTTCCGCCGTCTGGCCGAGAGCGGTCTCTTTACCCTCGCGCCCGGGGCCGAGTGGAGCGTGGAGCTCCACCCCGCCGCCGTCACCGAAGGGCTCGTTGCCATCCTTGCCGAACTCGGCGTCACCCGCCTCTCGTTGGGCGTGCAGGCCTTTGACGATGCCACCTTGGCGCGCTGCAACCGCCGCCACACCGTCCGCCAAGCCCTCGAGGCCATCGCCCTCGCCCGCGCCGCCATCCCCGACACGGGGCTCGACCTCATCGCCGGCCTCCCGGGCGTCACCCCCGCTGAGTGGGCGCGCACGATCGACCAGGCCCTCGCCCTGGATCTGCCCCACCTCTCGCTCTACGCCCTCTCCATCGAGCCCGGCTCCGCCTGGGCCCACGCCCCCGAGCCCGACCCCGACGCCCTCTGCGATAGTGTGGCCTACGCTGCCGAGCGCTTCGCCCAGGCCGGCTACGCGCGCTACGAGGTCTCCAACTACGCCCGGCCCGGCTTTCGCTGCCGCCACAACCTCAACACCTGGCACGGCGGCGACTACCTCGGCCTCGGGCGCGGCGCGGTCAGCCGCCTGGGTCTCCTCCGCCGCAATGGCACCGGGCACGAGGAGTTCCTGAGCGAATGCGAGGATGCCCTCGAGCGCGCCCTCACCCAGTTGCGACTGGACGAAGGCTTCCATCCCAAGGCGCTCCTGCGCCGTTTTCCCTGCCTGGCGCCCCTGCGCGAAGCCTGGGAACGCACCCTCGCCACCGCCCGCGCCCACGGCCTGCTCTCCCCCGCCAACGCCCCTACCCTCCGAGGCTACGAAGTCCTCGACGCCCTCGAGCGCGAATTGCTCGCGGCGCGGTAAGCATTGAAGCGCCGCCCGGGCCAAACTCATAAGACGGGGACTTATTGCCAATAAGACGGGGTCTTGTTGCCAATAAGACGGGG
>JBJFFT010000019.1:0-11256 GCA_051891975.1 Candidatus Spyradenecus sp.
GAGATTGCGCACCTGCAAGAGGGGTTGGGCTTGGGCGCTCATAGGTCCGCTCCCTTACTGAAGTTTGCTGAAAGGCTTGGGGTCGAAGGCGTTACGCACACCCTCGCCGACCATCACCGTGAGGAACATCACCGTGAAGATGGCCAAGGACGGGAAGAGAATCAGCCACCAGGCCCAACGGTAGACCTGCGCCTGATTGAGCAGCTCGCCCCAGCTCGGGGTCAGCGGCGGCAGACCGAAGCCCAGGAAGTCGAGCGAGACGAGCGCGCCGATGGCCCCCACCAGCAGGAAGGGGAAGAGGGTGATGATCGGCGTGAGGGCGTTGGGGAGCACGTGGCGGAAGATGATGCGCGCGTTGCTCAGCCCCTGGCAGCGCGCCGCCGCCACGAAGGGCCGATTGCGCAGGCGCAGGAACTCGGCGCGCATATAGTAGGAGAGGCCGATCCAGCAGAAGAGGCCGTAGACCAGCAGGAGCAGCCAGAAGCTCCGCCCAAAGACCGAGCCCACGAGCACCATAATGTAGAGGAAGGGCAGCGCGGCCCAGATCTCCGTGAAGCGCTGCATCACAATATCCACCTTGCCGCCGAAGAAGCCCTGAATCGCGCCGACGGTCATCCCCAGCGCGGTGGCGGCGATGGCCAGCAGGAGGCCGAAGCTCATCGCAATGCGCGTGGCGTAGAGAATGCGCGAGAAGACGTCGCGCCCAGAGCCGTCCAGACCGAAGATGTGGCGGCTGGTCGGCGGGAAGGGGAAGCGGATGTTATTGCCGGAGTAGACGGTGTAGTGGGTGCCGGCCTCGTTGGTCCAAGAGAAGCCGTCGGCGGCGGTGATATCCTTCTCAAAGCCGCGTTTGGCCCAGGCGCTCAACTGCGCAAGGAGGGCTTCGGGCGGGAGGGCCTCGCCCTCCTTGGTCACCAGCTCCACCGACTCGCCCACGTGCTTAAAGACGTAGCTCTGCTTGGGCAGGAAGCGCTGGCCGCCCGGGAGAATGGCCCGGAGGTTGATACGCAGCGAAGCGGGCAAGATGTCGCCCTGAGTCGGCGCGAGGGTGAGCACGAGCGACTTCCACGGGAAGGCGCGCAGGACCATTGGCGAGACCTCCTGCTCGAAGGCCGGGCACGCCTCGCCCAAGAAGCGGCGGTTGATTTCCGCGCGCAGCTCGGGGGAGAGGTCGATGAGATCGGCCAGGTTGGCACACCCATCGCGCAGGTTCACGCCGGGAAAGAACTGCGCGCAGCTATCCTGGCGAATGAGGGCGTATTCGCGCGTCAGGTTAAAGCGCCCGATCGGCTGATTGGGCACCAGCGAGACGGTGACGCGCTTATCCTTCTCCAAATCCTTGGCGTTGAGCGTTTCGCCCGGCGAGTAGCGCACCGGGGCGAAGAGCGCGAAGTTCTTGGGGTTCGCCGTGAAAGCGGGGCTCTCGACGAAGGTGCGGTAATCCACGTGACTCGTCTCGCCGGCGGCCTTGAGGACGGCTGCGGGCGGCTGGGCGCGCAGGAAGGGGAAGCTCCACTCGCCCTCATAGCGCATCAAGAGCGGCTTGGCGTTGGCAATCATCTCGGCGCAGAGGCTCACCACATAGAGCGCCACCAGGAGCTTCAACGACCAGAAGGCCAGGCGCGAGCGGCGGAAGCGGTCCAAGCGCTTCTGCGTGAGGGGCGAAAGGTGAAAAAGCTTCTTCATAGTTCCAGTCCTGTCACTTCGTTGCGTCCATCTGCATCAATTCGAGCGCGGGGGCGTGCACGCCGTCGGCCCCCTGGTTCATCCGCGGCACATAGGTGACCTTCTGCACCTGTCCGGGGGCGACAATCCGCCGCCCCTGCGCGTCAAAGTCTTGCTCCTGGCCGCTGGCCGAGAGGCGCGTCCAGCCCTCGCAACGGCCGCTCTCGCTGTAATGGTAGGTGTCGCGCCAATTCTTGAAGGCGGTCAGCAGCGGGTCCTCGTAGACGTAGCCGCTCTCGGGGGCGCGGTAGTCGATGGCCTCCAAGCGGCCCTGCGCGTCGTAGCTCCGCCGCTCGTTGCCCAAGGTGCGGAAGGCGACAAAGGCCGGGGCCGTCATCACGCCATCGGCGCGCACCCCCACGCAGGCAACCTCCACCCGGCGCGAGAGCCGACCGGCCACCTCGGCCGGCGCCTGGTAATCCACCTCGATGGTGCACATCGCCCCGGAGCTCGTCAGCGGCCGCAGACGCACCTTCGCCGCATCGCCCTGCACCACGAACCAACGGTAGGTCATCCCCCGCTCGGGGCTCGCGGCCTCAACGGTCAGCCGGCGCGTCAGCTCCCGCCCACGCACAATGCGCGTAATGCAGTTGGGCGTGTCGGCAATGCGCTCTCCGCCCACCAGGTCGAAGTAATCGACGAACTGCACGGGCATTGTCTCTTGGCGCACCGCCAGGGCCAGGGCGGGGGGTAGCGCCTCGGGGGTCAAGGCGTGGGCCGCGCGCAGCAGCGCCTCGCCATCAATCTGCTTGGGGTCGAAGACCGCCGGATGGGCCGAGGCGGTGAGGTAACCTTCACTCCCGCGCACATGCTCGCGCAGCAGCCGCTGCATCGTGGCCACCAACGCGCCCTGCTGGAGCATCTCGCGCTTCGCCTCGGGCGTCATCACCGCGATGGCAGCCAAGATGAGCTCGGTCAAGTCGCGCTGCGCGCCCTTTGCGTCGGGCTTCTCGGCGCTGGCGAGGTCGGCCGAAGCGATGATGGCGGGGTTGCGCGCGTAGAGCAGGTCCCCCTGGAAAGCCGGGGAATAATCGACCGTCGCGTCATAGACATAGAGCTGGTTCGCCGCGGCCAGACGGTACGCCAGCCCCATCGCCGCGGCGTCCGACGAGATCCCGCGCGGGATTGAGCGCCAGAAGATTGAGTTCCCCATCATCACCGAGGCATTCCCCACCACCGGCACCGCCGACAACCCCGTCGAGAAGATTCCGTTGGCCAACCCCTTGTGCGCCTTCGCCTGCTGCGCCGCCTCGCCGTAGAGGACCGGTGTCAGCCCCGGAAAGGCCTCGTAGCGCACCGCGCAGAGGTCCTCGTCGCGGTTCACATAGAGCACCCCCGCGCACCCCTCCGCCGAGAGCATCGGCCGGACCACCTCCGCCAACGGCCCGGCGTAGTCCGCGCGGTCAATCGCCCCCTTCGGCGGCAGCAACTGCAGGAGCGTGGTCATATACCCGCCACTACGCGGATCCCACTCCCACTGCGTGTTGCGCTCATTCACCTCCGCTTCGCCGCCCACCGGCACCTGCACGGCCAGCGCCCGCGAGAGCGTGGCGTTCTGCGCGCCCACCTTCGCCGCCTCCCGCGCTTGCGCGAGCACCGCCTTATACCCCGGCAACCCCCGCACCGCGCACAGATCCGTATCCCCCTCCAACTGCTTGATGTCCACGAAGCCGCGCTCCACCGCCTTCTTCAGCCAGTCAAGCGCCTCCTCGGTCCGCCCCGCGCGCGCACAGACGCACGCCACATTGTAGTGCCAATTCGCGTCCTGCGGGAAAAGCTTCACCCCCGCGCGCGCCGCACTCTCCGCCGCCAAGAGGTCCCCCCGCCCCAACGCCTCCACAAACTGCGAAAGCGTCCGCTTGTGTTGCGGAAAGAGCCTGGGCATATCAAAGACCGACTGCCCCCACGCCGCAACCGCCACCAGCAGCCACGCCAAGACGCACCAAAGCCTGTTCAATCGCTTCATAAACCAACTTCTCTCACGAATGGGGGCCATTCTACCACAACCCCGCCGCCGATACAAACCGCGCGCACAGGGCCGGCCTTACGGCGCCACGGCCAACACGTGCTCGCCGGGTGCCAACGCAAAGTCCCGCCCACCATAGCGCAAGGTAAAGGGCTGCGTACAGATCACGCGCACCTGCCGCCCGTCGCTCCAGAGCGTCAACCGCTGCGCCGCCCCCACCGCCAGGCCCTCAATCCCCATTGGGAAAGCCGCCCCCGCCGGCGGCTCCCAAACCACCCGCGCCTCCGGGCCATTCACCTCGCGCAGACCGATCATATGCTCCAGGAAGAGGTTGATGGGCCCGAGGGCCGACCAGCCGCAGAAGTCCGGCCGCACCCGCCGCCCATACTCCGTGCTCGGCGCGTCGGCCTCCGGCGCATAGCACTCCCAAATGGTCGCCGGCTTCACCGCCCGATAGGTCCGCACCATCTGCTCGAGGAGCCGCCGGGCCAAGGTGTCCGCCAGCGCCGTCTGGCCATACTCCTTGAGCCCCTGCAGCGCCATATAAGCCGTGGGGAGCCAAATCCCGCCGCGCCAGTATTCACCCGTAGCGGCGTGGAAGTCCGGGTCATCGCGCGAAACGGAGGGGAAGGGCCGCTCGCCGCCGAACTCCGCGGCGTTGCGCAAGTGGGCAATCACCCGCTGCGCTCGCTCCGGCGGCACCACCCCAGCCGCCAACGGCCAGAAGGAGGCGATGGTCTTCACCCGGCACGGCGCGCCGTCGGCCAGGGCAATATCGTAGTAGAAGCCGTCGCGCTCATCCCAGTAGAAGCGATTGATCTCCTCGCCCAGGTCGGCATAAACCTTCTCCCAGTGCACCGCCTCGGGCTTCCGCCCCAACGCCTCATAGAGCCGGGCAATGCACCGCGCCGAGAGCGCCTGCTGCGCCAACGCGTCCACCCACAAGATGCCTTCGTAGCCGCCGCAACCCCGCCCGCGCGGCGTATTGTCCATTCCGCTCGCCGTCCCCGGCCAGACAAAGCCCCGCGCGCCATTCCCCGCCCGCGCCGCGCGGAGCCGAACCGGATTGCCCGCGCTCGCCGGCCACGACCCCGTCGGCGGATTGGCGAACCACGCGAAGTGCTTCTGCAAGAGCTGGCGTTTGAGCAACACCTCCTCCAGCCGCGCGCGATCGCCGTGAAACTGCCAGTGGAGCCACTCGCACCACGCAAAGAGCGGCGGATTGTCGAAGAGATGGACCTTGAGCGGCGTCTCGCGGCCCTCCACCACCGGCGCATAGAGCGCCTCGAGCGTCTCAATCCCCGGATAGTCGGCCGCAGCATACTTCGTGAACTGCGCCATAAAGCACGAGTCCCAAATCCAAATCTGGTCGTCGTAGACGTGCTCATCCATATACCGCGCCACGGGCGAACCCGCCGGCGCTTCCAGCGTCCGCTCCCGGGCCTCCCGCCACGCCTCCTCGTAAAGCGCCACAAACGCCTCATTCGGGTGCACCACCTTCGGCGGATGCCCCCACGCCACGCCCGCCAGCCAAACCAAAACCAATGCCAATCCGATCTGCTTCATACCCCCACTATACCATAATCCCCGCCTCCCCCGCCCCGACCAAAAAATGGCCCCGCCCCTACCCCATTTCGAGGTAGGCCCTAGGTCGACTCGAGGTAGGCCCTAGGTCGACTCGAGGTAGGCCCTAGGTCGAGGCGAGGTAGGCCCTACCTTTTTTGGGGGTATCGGCGGAGGTGTTGCCGCCGGGGACGGCGGCCATCAGAACGGGCGACGTAGAAGAAGGTGGCAAAGTGCCCCCAAGATGCCAAAAGCCGACGTGCCCAAGGGCGCGTCGGCCGGGGTGGAGCGCACGGCGCTCCTGAGGGGTGTGGGGGCAAGTAGCCGCCACACTCTGGCGTTAGAGGCTGTGGGGGGTGGGCTTGGCGGGGTCGAGGGCCAAGTCGGCGGCTTCGGAGGCGAGGTCGGCGAAGGGGCGCTTGTTTTTTGGGTGGACGTTGCCGGGGTCGCCGAGGTTGCGGGAGAAGGTGTCGAGGTAGATGGCGTTGGGGGTGTCGGCGCAGACCTTGGCCTGGAGTTTGCGGTAGGGCTCCCAGGGGCGGTTCATCACGGGGAGGCCGACCATCAGGAAGGGGACCTTGGGGTCGGGCCGGAGGCTCTCGATGACGGCGCGGAGGGTCTCCTCCATATAGGGCTCTTCGAGGGGGGCGTCCTGCTCGCCGCCGATGGCGACCGAGGCGTTGCTCTCGCCCTGGTACCAGAGGATGCCGGTGAGCGGGAGGGGGCGGAGGCGGGCGATGGCGCAGTTGTAGAGGCGGTTGACCTCCCAGCCGCGCGATTCCTGCTGCAGGCGCTTGGGGTAGGCCTGCTTGCACCAGGTGCGCGGATAGTCCTCGTTCTTGTCGAGGGGCTTGCGGTTGGTGACGATTTTGTGCAGGCGCGGATACTTGGGCGAGCCGTCGGGCTTGACGGCGGCCATCACGTCCGCGGCGAGGAAGGCCTCGGTGGGGGCACCACCCACGCCCACGAGCAGGAGGGCGATGGGCTTGCCGCTGGCGCGGGCGCGGCGGTTGGCGAAGGAGATGGCCATCGCGCTCCAGAGACCGGCGTTCTGGGGGGTGACGCGCTGCCAGGCACCGCTGACGAAGTCCCAGACCCAGATGGTGTGGTTGGCGGTTTCGGCAGCCTCTTCGGCGGCCCCGGCGCAGCGGTTGAGGGGCCAGAAGATGTTGGATTGGCCGGCGCAGAGCCAGGTCTCGGCGTTGCCTTCCAGGCCTTCGGGGAGGGCGACGGGCTCGGGGGCGGACCAGGGGAGGGCCCAGCCTTGGCTATTGGCGGCGCGCTCGCGCTCGGCCTTGGCGCGGTCGACCATCGCGGGCTTGAGGGCCTCGGCGGTGGTGATGGCGATGAGGGCGGCACCCTGGGCGTTGGGGTGGATGTGGTCGGGGAAGAAGTCGGTGACGTAGGGCTTGAGGGGCGTCTCCATATCGATGGCGACGGCGTTGACCTCGTCGGCCACGGCCTCGAGCTCGCGCTGCATCAGGAAGGGCTCGGGGCTGCGGTAGAACTTCTGGCCGGGCGCGAGGGGCGAGAGCTTGGTCCAGAGGTAGAACTTGGGCTGCGAGGGCAGGGCCTGATAGTCCGCGAGGAGCGCGAGATAGTCCTTACGGAAGGTGCCCGGGGCGCGGCGTTCGGTCTTCAGGAACTCGCCGCAGTCGTTGATGCCCAGGTTGCAGATGACGATGTCCGGCTGCCAAGCCAGGGCCTCCTGGTGCTCCTTCATCGCGCGATAGGCGCGCTTTTCCTTGCCGCGCCAGGAGTGTTGGTAGATGCCGCGGCCGGGATTGCCGAAGTTGCGCACCTCGTAATCCTGCCCCAAGAGGGCCTGGAGCTTGACGGGGTAGGACTCCTTGTCGCGCGCCTTGAGCCCGGTGCCGAAGGTAATTGAGTCGCCAATACACGCCACCTTCACCCGCTGCGCCCACGCCCCCGAGGCCATCACCACCGCCAACAAAACCAACACCAAACGCTTCATCGTACGTATTCTCCTTGCAATCGCCGCGCCCTAGGCCCGATGTGAGACATAAAGGAACCCACCAATCAACGCAGCCAATTCGCCGCCGCACAGGAGCGCGGCAATCTTTGGGTAACCCCAATACGCCAGGCAGCCCGAGAGCACGAACCCTGCGAGCGCCACGATAAGCGCACAAGCCTTGCCAAAGAAATACATCCGCTCATCTGCCCGATTGACCTTGGAGCGTTCCGCTTGATTTGTGCGCAAGTAATCGCAGTTGAAGTGCGCCTGCTCCTCAATCAAGGTGAGCAACCGTTCCAAGACCTCCGGGGAGATCTCTTTATAGGCTGCCAGAACAGAAGGCGGCGGAAGCGGGCTCGTCCACTTGACCCCGAACATCACTTCCTGCGGCATATCGGCAGGTTTAACGGGCGGTTTCATCGCGCCCCCAACTTGGCAGCCTGATAGTGGGCCAGCACTTGGTTGCACGCCAGTGCCACTTGGTGCTCGGCGAAGGAAAAGGGCGCAAGCGCAAAGTCAGGATCCGGCACCTGACGCCGTGCCGGAAGGAGCCTGACATCCAGTAGCGAGCACGCACCGAAGCAGAATTGTTGCAGCTTCCGATTCATTGTGTTGCTCCGTTTTGGGCATCAACCCGCCCTCGCGCGGAGGGCAGGAAAGACATTAGAGCACGTGGACGACCTTGTGGCCGGGGTTGACGCCGCCGATGACGACGGGCTTCTCGCCGGCTTCTTCCAGGGCCTTGAGGGTGGCACCGGCATCGGCCGTGGAGACGATGAGGATGAAGCCAATGCCCATATTGAAGACGCGGTACATCTCCTCCTTGGCCACGCCGCCCTTCTCGCCGATGAACTTAAAGACCTGCGGGACCTCCCAGGCGGCCGAGTCGATGGTGACGTCGACGGTCTTGGGCAGGACGCGCGGGATGTTGTCGTAGAAGCCACCACCGGTGATGTGGGCCATCCCGTGGATGTCCACGCCCGCTTCCATCACCTTGAGGACGGGCTTAAGGAAGCTCTTGTGGACGGCGAGGAGCGCGTCGGCGCAGGTAGTCTCCGTGCCCGGGAGGAGATCCTCGGGCTTGAGGCCCTCCTGGTCGAAGATGACCTTGCGCGCCAGGGAGAAGCCGTTGGTCTGCAGACCGCCCGAGGGCAGGCCGATGAGCACGTCGCCCACGGCAATCTTCTCGCCGGTGATAACCTTGTCCTTCTTCACTTGGCCGACAATGGTGCCCACGAGGTCATACTCGCCCACCGGGTAGAGGCCGGGCATCTCGGCGGTCTCGCCGCCCAGCAGCGCGCAACCGTTCTCGGCGCAGGCCTTGCAGAGGCCCTTGACCACGTCGTTGAAGATGGCCGAGTCGAAGACCGAAGCGCCGATGTAGTCCAAGAAGAAGAGGGGCGTGGCGCCTTGCACGAGGATGTCATTGACGCAGTGGTTAACGATGTCCTGCCCGACGGTGTCGTGGCGGCCGGCCATCGCGGCGACTTTGAGCTTGGTGCCCACGCCATCGGCGGAGGCCACGAGAATGGTGTCGGCCCCGGGCGACTGGAAGAGCCCGCCGAAGCTGCCGATGCCGCCGATCACGCCAGGGGTGACCGTCTGCTTGACCATCTGCTTGATGGTCTCGATGCCGCTCATCTTCTTGTCGATATCCACGCCGGCTGCGGCGTAGGCGCTGTTCTGCTTATCCATAGTTTCGTCTGTCTTTCTGCTCTAGGATGAAAGGGAAAAGGGGATTATTCGGCGGCGACCTCGCCCGTAGCGTCTGCCGGGGGATTGACTGAGACAGCGGCCTTGACGAAGCGCGCCTTCTCGGGATAGGGGATGACGACGGCCGAACCATCGGCTGCGGCCGTGACGTTAACGGTCTGGATCGTCTCCGCTCCGCCCAGGCTCTCGCGCGAGGCGATGGTGAGCACGCCGTTGATGGCCTTGAGGTCCACCGTTGCTTCACCCCCGGCGGCGGTGTAGCTGCCCGCGACGGTGATGGTGCCAGCGGCGGGGTCGATGGCGGTGATGGTGAGGCTCGGCACACCGCCGGCGTTCATCGCAAAGGCATCCTGCTTATCTCCATCGGAGGCATCCGCCGCGAGCGCGCCACCCTTGGCTTCGTCGTTGAGCCACTCCACATACTTCTCAACCATCTCGGGAGCCTGCGTGGTTCCCTCCGCCGCCGGCGGCAGGATGGCGGTATCGACGAGTGCGAGGGTGAGGGCCGCCGTTTCGCCCTCGCCCGAGAATGCGAATTTGCTCAGGATCGCTTCAGCGGCGGGCGAGACCACCGTGACGGTCTTGACCGTTGCCGGGTCGACCGCCGAGTTAACCGCCGCAACAACGGGCGAAAAGGTGACCTTGAAGGCCAGCTTGTTCTCGCTATTGAGCGTGCCCTCGGCGCGCATCTGCACCGAACCGCCGTCCGCGACGGTGTAGCCGCTGGGCACCCAAGCGCCGGTGGTGCCGTCGGCCACCAGAATGGCGCCGTCGGTATCGGCCGTAATGGCGAGCTTGGCGGCTTGCACCTCCGTGTCGTAGTCCGGCGACTCGCTGGGCAGGGTAAAGGTCAACTGCGCGGTGAGCACCATCGTGGTGGCGGAGCCCACGCTCGGCTCGCCGTCAATGGTCAAGGTGGCTTCGTCCCCGGTGCTCTTGATCGGCCCGGCGTAGGGCGTATTCGGGGCCACGGTGCCGGCCAACGCCACGCCCGCCAGCGCCACACTCAGGATTATCGGCAAATAGGTCATCTTCTGCCTCCTCATCAAAGCACCCGCATCAAGTGCGGCATCACATCCATCAGCGACGTAGCCCCCGCGAGGATCTCCTCGGCGTGCGGCCCGACGGCAATCAACGGCACCGGGTTGAAGGTGTGCCCGCGCGTGCCCAAGTCCTCGATATTCCCGTGGTCGGAGGTAATCAGCAACAGCGTCTCCTCGTCGCGCCCGGCCACCAGCTTCGTCAGACAACGATCCAGCGAGCTCAACACGCCCTCGGCCCGCTCGCGGTTCTGCGAGTGCCCGGCAATATCCGTCAGGAAGTACTCAAAGAGCGTAAAGTCGTTCTCCGCGGCAATATCCAACAGCTGCTCAGCCGCCACCTCGGGGGTAATCAGCGGCCCGGTGTAGCCCTTGGGGACAATCGCCTCGCGCGTCAAATCGTGCAACACCGCCCGCCCGGCCAGCATATCGCGCTGATAGCGAATGACCTCCGGCGTGGTCAGCGACATAATCGTCGTCACACTCTTGAAGCGCCGCGCCGCCAGTTCGTCGGCCGTGTCGGCAAAGTACGCATCGGCAAAGCAGACCCGCAGCCCCCGCCGCCGCAGCTCCATAAACAAGTTCCCCTCCTGCAACAACTTGCACAGCGTCGGCCCCGGGAACCCCTCCTTGTGCCGCCCCATCACCTGCGGCGCATTCACCCCCGTGTAAAGCGTCGACTGACCCGTGGCCGACTGCGGCAACCCCGGCACACTCAGGCACGCATCCAAATGCACCGCCTGCGCCATCAGCGCGCACAGCGTTGGGCAAACCTCCGGGCAGACCGGGTTCAGCTCCCCCGGCTCGCCATAGCCAACGCCATCAATAAAGACATAAAGCACGCGCATACGGCCATATCATAGCACACGCCCCCCGCCCTCGGCAACTGCCTTTGATACGGACCTGCGCGCCTCGCTTCGCTCGCGAGAGGTGGCCCTACGGGCCGCGAGGTGCTTGTTTCGCTCGTGTGAGGGACACCTTCGGCGCGTTGCGAGGGTAAGCGTGGTGCCGTGGCCTGCTCCGCCAGGCCTCTCCCCTACCATAGAAACCCGCGCGCCCGATACGCGCCCACGCGCACGCGCCTACGCGCGCGATAGGCCCTACCTCACCTCGACCTAGGGCCTACCTCGAAGTGACCTAGGGCCTACCTCAAGGCGAGCTAGGCCCTCCCTCAAGAAGGGTACCAACGAGGGAAAATCGGGGATGGGGGAAACGGGTGTGCTTGGCACAACCGTTAGGGGCGCTGAATCAAGCGCAGATACCACGCAAGGGCA
>JBJFFT010000020.1:0-11251 GCA_051891975.1 Candidatus Spyradenecus sp.
CCGCCCCGGCCCCGGCTCCCAAGCCGCGCACCGCCATCCGCCAAGCCCTCCCCACCCGCGCCCCCACCCCCGGCCCCCAAGGCTCCATCTTCGGCCCCCAACACCCCGTCAAAGACCCCACCAGCCCTTGGATCGGCTCCCTCCTCTCCGCCGGCAAGGCCATCGTCGGCTCGATCAACGCCCTCATCCGCCTCATCACTCGCCCCAAAGTCCGCCGCATCGACGCCGACTCGGCCCCCTTCTTCACTCCCCGCCGCATTGCCCAAATGGCCGCGATGCTCGTGGGGTTGCTCCTCGTCACCGGACTCGTCTTCGCCTTCCGCTACGTCTTCCGAATGTCGGAGGCCGCCGAAGCCGAAGTCGGCCTCTCGAGCTCCGCCCCCGCCGCCCCCAAGGCCTTTGCCCCCCGCTCCCTCGGCGAGCCGCCCGCCCCCTACTTCAAGTAATGGCCCAGCCCGTCCGCCGCATCGGCCTCCTCGGCGGCTCCTTCGACCCCGTCCACCGCGCTCACCTCGCTCTGGCCGAAGCCGCCCGTGAAGCCTTCGCCCTCGACGAAGTCCGCCTGATGCCCTGCGCCCAGCAGGCCCTCAAAAGCCGCCGCGCCTCCCCCGCTGACGTCCGTTGCGCGATGCTCCGCCTCGCTCTCGCCGCCCACCCCCACCTGACCCTCGACCTGCGCGAGTGCTACCCCGCCGGCCCCGTCTACACCGTCGACACCCTCCGCGCCCTCCGCGCCGCCGATCCCAATGCCGACTTCTGGTTCATCCTCGGAATGGACTCTGTCGCCTCCTTCCCCAAGTGGCACCGCCCCGAGGAACTTCTCACCCTCTGCCACTTCATCGCCTTCGACCGCCCCGGTGTTGAGCCCCCCGCGCCTCCCTTCTCCCCCAAACTCCTTGCCCACCGCCTCCGCGGCCCGCGCCTCGACCTCTCCAGCACCGACCTCCGCGCCGCCCTCGCCGCCGGCAATCCGCCCCCGGGCGCCCTCCCCCCCGCCATCCTCCCCTACCTCCGCGCCCACCCCGAGCTCTATCGGCAGGCCTAACGCTTCGCGAGAGGGGGGCTTGCCTCATTGAGCAGTTCATCGCCGGCAGGCATCGTCGCCCGGGTGGAGTTGACGCGGTAGCCCACGGCGATAATGGCCTCCAGGTTGTAGTAGTCTAGTTGCCGCTCCACCTGCCGAGTTCCCTCTTGGCGAACCGTTGCATATTTTGCAACAGTTGCCGACATCGACAACTCCTGCGAAGCAAAGATGTTTGACAAGTGCCGCGAGGCCACGGACTTATCCACCTCAAACAGAGCGGCGATGCCTGATAGCGTCAGCCACAGCATCCCATCTTGAAAACGCACGGCGATGGTATCGGCCCCGTGTTCGCGGGCGAAGGTCAAAAACTCCGCCGTTGAATTGCGCATAGGTAGCACCTCGCCCACGATTGTGTTCTTGTTTTGCTTAGTCACGATCTTCTCCAAGGTCATCTCGTCGCGGTCACTGAATAAAGAAAGTATACCACACTCTATCGTTGACTTTGGCGCGTGACACAAGTGGTGGAAAGAGACTAGTTCATCCATAAAGTTGTCCTCCCAGAGTCCTCCATCGGTGATATCTCTCATCTCCCCGCGCCTACCTCAAATCGACCTAGGGCCTACCCCAAATCGACCTAGGGCCTACCTCGCCTCGACCTAGGCCCTAGGTCGCCTCGAGGTAGGCCCTACCTTTTTTAGGGTATCGCGCTGGGGCCAAGGAGGGTGGAGGCACGGGGTTTGCCTCTTGGCGTGGCCGGGGGTGGGGGCTAGGGGCATTGGGTAGCCTGGCGGAACAGGCCACGGCAAGACACGGACCGCCCTGGGGGCCGCGGGGACGCGGCCCGTCAGAACGGGCTATGCAGAGGAGGCCAAACGAGCGAGTGCGCGGAGTGTGCTTATGCCGAAGTGCCCATAGGGCGCTTCGGCCGGGGTGGAGCGCCCTGCGCTCCCGCGGGGTGTGGGGCGAGCAGCCCCACATCGCCATCAGCTAGCCGCTAACTGCTAGCCGCTAGCCGCTGCGCGCGGTAGCGCGCTACCACTGGGCGCGGTCGAGGGCGCGGTATTGGATGGCCTCGAAGAGGTGGGCTTGGGAGAGGGTTTCGGAGCCGGCCATATCGGCGATGGTGCGGGCGACGCGGAGGATGCGGGTATAGGCGCGGGCGGTGAGGGCCAGCTCGTCCATCGCCGAGCGCAGGAGGGTGGCGGCGGCGGGGTCGAGGGGGCAGAAGGTCTGGAGTTTGCCGGCAGGGAGGTCGGCATTGCAACGGATGTTGGAGAGGGCGCGGTAGCGTTCGGCTTGGATGGCGCGGACGCGGAGGACGCGTTCGCGGATGGTGGCTGAGCTTTCGCCGGGGGTGGCGTTGGCGAGGGCCTCGAAGGGGACGGCGGGAACTTCGACATGGAGGTCGATGCGGTCGAGGAGGGGACCGGAGACGCGGGCGCGGTAGTTGCGGATGGCGGTTTCGGGGCAGCGGCAGGCGCGCTTGGGGTCGCCCGCGAAGCCGCAGGGGCAGGGGTTCATGGCGGCCACGAGCATGAAGTCGGCGGGGAAGGTGAGGGTGCCGGCGGAGCGGGCGATGGTGACGGCGCCATCTTCGAGGGGCTGGCGGAGGACTTCAAGGACGCGGCGGTGGAACTCGGGGAGTTCATCGAGGAAGAGGACGCCGCGGTGGGCGAGGGAGACTTCGCCGGGGGTGGGGTGGGTGCCGCCGCCGATGAGGCCGGCGTCGGAGACGGTGTGGTGGGGGGCGCGGTAGGGGCGGCGGGTGATGACAGCCTCTTTGAGGGCGCCGGCAACGGAGTGGATGGCGGTGACCTCGAGGGCTTCGTCGGGGGTAAGCGGGGGGAGGATGGAGGGGATGCGGCGCGCGAGCATCGTCTTGCCCGAGCCGGGCGAGCCGATCATCAGGAGGTTGTGGCCACCGCTGACGGCGACCTCAATGGCGCGGCGGGCGGCGGTCTGGCCCTTGACATCGGCGAAGTCCTCGCCGGGGGCCTCGTGGGTGAGGAGGGTCTGGGCGTAGGGGCGGACCTGCGGGGTGTCGCCGCCGGTGAGCAGGGTGATGGCGTGCGAGAGGCTGCGCACGGGCCAGACCTCGATGCCCTCGACCAGGGCCGCCTCGTCGGCGTTCGGCTCGGGGACCATCACGTACTTGAAGCCAGCCTGGCGGAGGGCGAGGACGATGGGCAGGACGCCGCGCACGCGCCGGACTTCGCCGCCGAGGGCCAGCTCGCCCAGGGCGGGGACCTGCTCGAGGGAGGGCATATTGAAGCCGCTGCCGGCGGCGACGAGGGCCAGGGCGATGGGCAGGTCGTAGACCGGGCCCTCCTTACGGACGTCGGCGGGGGCGAGGTTGATGGTGACGTTGAGGGGGCGAAGCTTGAGGCCGGTGTTCTTGAGGGCCGCGCGGATGCGGTCGATGCTCTCCTTGACGGCGGCATCGGGCAGGCCAACGACGCGGGTGCGCGGATCCTCGGAGGGGACGGCGTGGACTTCAATCTCAACGGGCTTGGCGCCAATCCCGAGGACGGCGGCGGCGTAGGCTCTCTTCAGCATCTGGAGACCTCCGGGTTAGATCGGCCAAGAGGGGTCGATATCGAGCTCGAGGGGGGCGGGGGGGATGGCTTCGCGCGGGGCCACGCCGGCAATCATCGCCGCGTTGTCGCCGCAGTAGCGCGCTTCGGCGCAGAGGAGGGGAATGCCCGCGCGCTGACAGAGCGGGGCGAGGGCCGCGCGCAGGCGGCCGTTGAGGGAGACACCGCCGCCGAGGGCCAGCGAGCGGTAGCGCCCGGAGGCGAGGGCGTGGGCCACGCGGCGCGCAAGGGCCGCGACGATGGCCTCTTGGTAGGAGAAGGCGATCTTGGCCACCTCCGCTTCGGTCTGCGGCGGGTGCTTGTGCACGTAGGTGAGCAGGGCGGTCTTGAGGCCCGAGAAGCTGACGCAGAGCTCGGGGGAGAGGCCGTCCGGGAGGGGCTGATCGGCGCTGACGCGGCCGAGGGGGAAGGGGATGGGCTTTTCGCCGGGCTCGAGGGTGACGGTGCGCGCCAGGCGGTCGATGACCGGGCCCCCCGGGTAGCCCAGGCCGAGGAGCTTGGCGGCCTTGTCGAAGGCCTCGCCGGCGGCATCGTCGATGGTCTGGCCGAGGAGGCGGTAGGCGAGCTGCCCCTCCGCCGAGCAGGTGCACTCCACGAAGCTGGTGTGGCCGCCGCTCACCGCCAGCCCCAGCTGCGGGTAGTTGGCCGGGGAGAAGCGCTCGGGGTGGTCGAGGTAGACCGACCAGAGGTGCGCGTGCATGTGGTTGATGGGCAGGAGCGGCTTGCCCAGGGCGAGGGCGAGGCCCTTGGCGGCGGTCCAGCCCACGAGGAGCGAGGCGGCGAGCCCCGGGCCGCGCGTGGCGGCGATGGCATCGACCTGCGCCCAGGGGTCGGCCGCGCCGGGGAAGGCCTCGGCGAGGGCTTGCTCGAGGATGCCGCGGATCTTCTCGATGTGCGAGCGCGAGGCAATCTCCGGCACCACTCCGCCATAGGGCTGGTGGAGCGGCACTTGGGAGTAGATGACGGAGGAGAGGACCTCGGTGCCGTTGCGGACGACGGCCGCGGCCGTCTCGTCGCACGAGCTCTCGATGCCGAAGATGCAGCAGGGCCGGGCCATGGCGCGCAGCGGCTAGCGGCCCAGGCGGATGACGAGCGTGCCCATCGAGGGGGCGCCCAGGCGGCGGTCGAGCTCGGTGAGGGCCGGGTAGAACCAGCGGTCGAGGAGCGCGGGGGTGGCGGTGTAGGTGGCCGTGTAGGTCAGGCGCACCAGGCCGGTGACCGGGAGCGTCTCGGTGGTGCAGGTGAGGGTGACGGCACCGCCGCCGGGCAGGGCGTAGGTGTAGGGCTCGGGCTTGGAGACGATCTCAGCGCCCTTAGGCAGCCACAGGTCCACCGTGCGCACGGTGCCCTCGACCTCCGGCTGGAGGATGGGGTTGCGGCGGGTGGTGCCGCGCAGGGCGTAGAGGGTGGTGGCGAGCGGGACCGGGAGGCTCAGGAGGTCGCCCTGGCGCGTGGCGTAGGCCTTGGCTTCAACGGCCAGGCGGGCGCGCACCGGGTAGGCGGCCGTATCCACCACATACTCGCTGACGGGGGTGGCGCCGGGGGCGAGGGCGTCGGCCAAGGAGGCGATGGCGCGGCGGCGGGCCTCGGGGGTGAGGTCGCGCTGAGCCTGGCGGAGGGCGCCGGCGGCGGTGCCCCAGGTGAAGGTTTCGGTGGAGATGGTGGCATCGCCATTCTCGCGCAGGACGATGCGCAGGGTGTTCTCCGAGCGGCTGCGCAGGGCCTCGGGGCGCTCGTAGAGGATGCGCCCGGCCTGGGTCATCAGCGCGCGGGTGGAGAGGGCGGTGGCGCCAGGCTCGTCGAACTCGCCCTCGTCGCCCACCAGGCGGCCGTCGGCGAGGCGGAGGTAGGGCGTGGTCCAGCGGGTCCAACGCGGCACCTCGCGCACGGCCAGGGCCTCGCGGAAGGCGAAGGCCTCGGCCAAGGAGCTATCGGAGGCAAAGACAAGCTCGCTCTCCACGCCGAGCGCCTCGAGCATTGCCTGGCGCAGGAGCAGGCGGTCGAGGCGGTTGCCGTAGCCGTCGGCGAGGACCGCGTCGGGGGCCGAGAGCGTGCCGAAGGGGAGGGAGGTCCAGGCGGGGCCGAGGGGGCGGATGCGCCGGGCGAGGAAGGCCTGCACCGCGCGGAGCTTGGCCTCCGGGTCGCGCAGGTTGGCCTCCTGGGCGAGGGCCTTGGCGGCGGCGCGGGCGGCTTCGGAGCCGGACTTGACCTGCGCGCGGGCCTGGTCGATGAGGCCGGGGAGGACGCGGTGGGCGGCGGCATCGCGCAGGGCCAGGTGGAGGGTGGGGCGGAAGAGGGCGGCGGGGGGCGTGTTGCCCTCGCTATGCAGGGCGCCGAGGTGGCGCAGGGTCCAGGTGTAGGCCACGTTGGCGCCGTTGGTGACCACGCTGCGCTCGACGTTCGCCTCGCCGAAGTTGCGCTCGGCCACGCGCAGGTCGGCGGCACGCTCGAGCGGGAGGGTGAGGGTGTAGGTCTGCTCCTCGGTGGGGTACGGGGCGGCAAAGGTGACTGTCTCGCAGAAGGGGCGCACGTCCGAGGAGTGGATCTCCCAGTCGATGTGGCTGGTGGCACCGACCTCGATGGCCGGGAGGGAGACGACCAACTGCTTGGCGGTGGGGTAGCGGGGGGTGAGGGCCGCGCCGTCAACGTCCATCGTGTTGCGCTCCTTCTCGGTCACGCTCACCAGGTCGCCCTGCGCGGTGCGGACCTCGGCGGCGGCGAGGGTGAGCTTCTGGAAGGCCGGCACGTAGTTGAGCTTCACCTCGCCATTGGCGCGCTTGCCCTGGAAGGTGAGGATGCGTGTGTCCTTGATCTGGCGGCGAGTGCGGGTGCCGTCGGGGTTGAGGGTGGTGAAGTCCAGGCGCTTGAGGACGATGGCATCGTCCTCCTGGCCGGCCTGCTTGGCGAAGAGCGGGCGCACGGCCTCCTGGCGGCGGACCCGCTCGTAGAAGCGGCGCAGGGACTGGTAGTTCTCGGGGGTGTAGGTCTTCTGGGTGAGCTCGACGGCGCGGGTGAGGGTGAGCTCGCCGGTCTGTGCGTCGCGCTTGCAGGTGACGTCGTAGGAGGCGCCGTTGCTCTTGAAGATGGGGTCTTCGGGGAGGAGCGAGGGCTCGCCGAGGGTGCCGAAGCCGCGGAGGGAGACCGTCTCGCGCGCCGAGCAGGGGGCGGAGATGACCCAGTCGTACTTGCGCGTGGGCTGGTCGAGGCCGTCGAAGAGGAAGTTAATCATCCCAAAGCCGCGCGAGAGGAAGGGCAGGGTGACCATCGTGTGGCCGGCCTCGTCGGGCAGGGCGTAGCCGGGGACCTGGGCGGTGAGCTTGACCTGCAGGGGCTGGGAGATGTCCTTGGCGTTGGCGGGGGTGAAGGTGAGGGAGTCGAGCTTGGCACCGGGGAGGATGCGCTTGAGGATGCCGTCGAAGCGGTCGCGGATGCGCTCGATGGGGTGCTTAACGAAGAGCGGGCGGTAGGCGGTGTCGTTCAGACCGCCGAAGTCGAGCGTGGCCGAGAGGGTGAGGGTGCCGGCGGCATCAAGTGCGCCCTCGGTGGCGATGCGCAGGCAGTTCTCTTCGGGCGAGGGCACGGGGGTGACCTGCAGGGTATCGCCTTCGGGGCGGCAGACCAGGAAGGTGCAGTCGCTGAGGTAGCCGGGCATCTCGGCGCGGGCGGTATCATCGGTGGGGTCGACGAGCTTGTAGTTGCGGTTGCCCAGGTCGATGGCCACGATGGCGTGGTTGAAGTAGGGGATGGCCGCCTCCTTATCGCGCTTGGAGCCGGCGTTGATGAGCACGGGGAAGGCCTCGAAACCAGCGTGGCGGTACATCGCCACCAACAACGCCCCCTTGTCGCGGCAGACGCCATAGCGGTTGTCGAAGGTCAGGCTCACATCGTGCGGTTCGTAGCCCGGCGCGGTGTCCTCGGCGATAATGCCCATATAACGGATTCCCTGAGCCACAAAGCCAAAGAGGGCCGAAATCTGCTCCTCCTGGCTCTTGCCTTCGGTCAACTCCTTGACCTTGGCCTCGATGGCCGGAGTCGTCTTCAGGTGCGGCACGCAGAGCTCCCAATACCACTTCGAGAGCTCCTCCCAGGAGCTAAACGTGGAGACCAACACGCGCTGGAGCTGGGTGCTCTCTTCGGGCATATTCTCTTCGGGGAAGGTCTGGGGCACATTGCGCGCCACCCAACGGTAGAGCACGCGTCCATCCGCGCGCGTCTCCTTGCTCTGCGTGACGGTGCCGGGCACCTCGCCCAGGAGGGCCGAGGCCTTGAGCGGCAGCTCCTTCGGCGCCAGAATGGTCAGCGACGCATAGGGCATCGGCGCCTCGGTGCTCTCGAAGAGCTCCACATCGGAGTAGGTGCCGGGAATGCGCGGGCGATAGATGTGCTGGGCCAGAACCACGTGCAACGTCTCGCCCTTCTCCAGACGCGGCACGGTGAGGACCAGGCGCTTGGCCTTGTCGTCATAGATATTAGATGCGTTGCTACTGTTGCTCGTGGCGGTGCTGGTGTTCTTGGCAATGTCGATAGGCTCGACCGTGCCATCGAGGCGGACCACCTCCGCCACCTGGATCTCGGCCTCCGAGAAGCCCTCCTTGTACCACATCGGCAGGTCGCGCAGTTCCACGGCCCCGGCCTCGGTCAACGCCTTGCACCAGAAGTCGAACCACGAGGTCTCCGACCCATCGGCCTCATACTGCACATAGTGCGCCTGGGCAATCGTCAAGGCATTGGCATTGGGCGCATCCGCGGCCGTCGCGGCCGCCACCTTCTCCAACGCCGCCGCCCGATCCAACTGTTCGGGCATCGGCGGCAACGCCCACGCCAACCCGGCCGCCAACACCGCAGCCAAAAACACACGCATACGCTCAGTCATAGAACTCCTTCAGCAAAGGGTGAAAACGCCCGCAGTATAGCACAAACGCGCGCGCCGTGCGCGCGGGAATGGATAGGCGGGAAAACTCGCGGCGCCTCGCGCGGCTCGCGATAGGCGTGAAGCGCGTGCCGCGACGGGCAACCTGGCGGTGTGAAGTGAAGGGGCGGCCTTGCTAACGCCGCCGAGGCCGGCGGCACACAGAACAGAAGCACGGGCCCTCACGGAAGGTGCAACTGGCGCTTCCCAACGACGAGCTCGCCTTCCTGCCGGGCTCCCACCGCGAGCGCTAGCTTTCCCGTTTCACGTCTATCGTCTATCGAAAAACACCCAAACACCGCAATCCGCCAGGCTTCAGCCTGCTGCGGATTGTGGCGTTTGGGTGTTTGTTGGGATTGCGCTTGCGGCTTAGAGCGCGCGCAGGCGGGCGGCCTTACCGGTGCGGCTGCGGAGGTAGTAGAGCTTCGCGCGGCGGACCTTGGCGTGGCCGGTCACCTCAATCTTCTCGATGGCGGGCGAGGCGAAGGGGAAGACCTTCTCGACACCCACGCCGAAGGAGATGCGGCGGACGGTGAAGGTCTCGGTGATGCCCGAGCCATCGCGGGCGATCACGTCGCCAGCGAAAATCTGGGTGCGCTCCTTGTCGCCTTCCTTAATGCGCACAGAGACGCGGACAATGTCGCCAATCGCCAGTTCCGGGCACTTCTTGGTGTGCGTCTCGGCCGTCAGGGCGTTCACTTTTTCAAGGGCTTTCGCAATCATGGGTCTGTTCCTTAATGCTGTATCAAATCGGGTCGATGCCGGGCCGTGCGCTCGATCATCTGGTTTTGGCGCCACTGCTCAACGCGAGCGTGGTCGCCTTGGAGGAGGACCTCCGGCACGCGCTGACCCCGGTAAACCGGCGGGCGCGTATACTGCGCTTGCTCCAAGAGCCCATTGGAGAAGGACTCCCGCTCGGTGGCCTCCGCCCCGCCGCCCAACACGCCGGGCAACAGGCGGACCACACTGTCGACCACCACCGCCGCCGGCAGCGCCCCATTGGTCAGCACATAGTCGCCAATGCTCAGCTGCTCGTCGGCCAGGCTCTCGAGGGCTCGTTCGTCCATGCCCTCATAGTGCCCGCAGAGAAAGACCAGGTGGCTCTCTCCGGCCAGGCGCCGCGCCGTCTCCTGACGGAAGGGCGCGCCCTGGGGGGTCATCGCGATGACGCGGGTCTCGGGCCTACGAAGGCTCTCGACCGCCTCGAAAAGCGGCTCGGGCTTCATCAACATCCCGGCGCCGCCACCGTAAGGCTTGTCATCGAGCGTGCCGCGGAGGTCGTGCGCGAAGTCGCGCAAATCCACGGCGTGAAGCGCTGCGGCGCCCATTGCCACGGCCCGACGCAGAATGCTCTCCCCGAAGAAGCCTTGCAGCATCCCCGGGAAAACCGTCACCACGTCGATGCGCAACGGCACCGCAACCGTCCTCCCGAAGCAGGGTTAGGCCTGAGCCTTCTGAACCTGCTTGATGAGGGAAGCCACGGTCTCGGAGACCTGGGCGCCCTGGCTCTTCCAATAGGCCACGCGCTCGAGGTTCAAGCCGCACTTCTGCTCGAGGGTCTCCTTGCGGGGATCGTACCAGCCGAGGATCTCGAGAAACTTGCCATCGCGCGGGCTACGAGAATCGCAGGCCACCACACGGAAGGTCGCCACGCGGTTGCACCCGGTCTTACGCAATCTAATCTTTACCATCTTTTCGCTCTCCAAGACCTGCACGTGTCGCTACCCTACGCGCAAGTCGGTTCGGTTCCAATACATCACTTGGATGAAGTGAGCGCGCATTATGCCATAACTCGCCCCCGGGTGCAAGCCTTTTTTGCGCTTTGCCGCCCCGGGCCGCGGCAAAGCGGCTGTCCGCTCTGCCAGGTTATCTTCCATCAAGGGCCACAGACTCTCGAGGGTCTCGGCGCTGCTGCTCAAACGCGCATCGCGCGGCGTGGGCCACCAAGGTGAAGGCCATCACCACATTGAGCGAGTTCTTGCGGCCGAACATCGGAATGCGCATCACCCCGTCGCAGGCCTGGACCACATCCGGATCCAACCCAAAGCGCTCGCTCCCCAGGGCCACCGCGCACGGGAAGTGCCACTGCCACGCCTCCAATGGCACGGCCGAGGGCACCGTCTCAAGGGCAATCACTTGCACACCCTTGGCCTGCTGCGCGCGCACGGCTTCTAAGGTCCGCTCCGCGCGGCTCCACGGCACCCACGCCTCCGCCCCCAAGGCCGCCTGCTTGGCGCGGCCATCATCGGGCGCAGGCGTATACCCGCAGAGCACCGCCTCCTGCACGCCAAAGCAGTCGCAGACCCGGAAGAGCGTTCCCACATTGATCGCCGAGCGGAACTGATCGGCAATCACCGTCAGCGGCAACCGCTCGGCCACCGCCTCTTCCGCCCGCAGATCCTGCGAGAGGATCTCTACATCCGTCACCTTCACCCGCTTGAGCTCCCGCTCGCACGGCACAATGAGCGCATAGAGATCCTGCCGCGTCATCTCCTCGCGCACCAACCGCACTAGCGGCCCCAAATGCGGCACCTGCGCACACCGCGTCTCTAGAAAGTGCCGCAACTCCGCAATCCGCGCCGCCCGAAACCGCGGCTGCTCCCAATGCGCATCCAACGCCAGGACCCGCTTGTACGTGTCCCGCCACGGCTTCTCTAAATCCATCTCGCTCATAGGCCGCATTATAGCACAAGCCCAAAGCGCCCTATGGCCCCCGGGGGCGGC
>JBJFFT010000021.1:0-11105 GCA_051891975.1 Candidatus Spyradenecus sp.
TGGCCGATAGCGATGTGCAGCGCCAGAGCGGTATTTACGCCTATGTGCTCGATCATGACGAGCGCCACCTCAACCTGCGCGCCTTCGACGGCAACACTAGGCAGTCTGTCTACGAACAACAGGGCGGCCATTGCGCCATCTGCGGCGAGGTCTTCCCCCTGGAGGAGATGGACGCCGACCACATCAAGCCCTGGTCCAAGGGCGGCCCCACCACGCGCGAGAACTGTCAACTCCTCTGCCGCACCTGCAACCTGCGCAAGGCCGCGCGGGGATAGTTGCCGGGCTTACCAAAAGTGGTAGTGGCCGGCGAGGAGGACTTGGAGGCCGAGGAGGAGGTTGGTGGTGACGTGGGCGATGATGGGGGCGCGGAGGCTGCCGGTGTTGCGGGCGAGGGCGCCGTAGGCCAGGCCCGCGAGGGCGCCGCCGAGGAAGCGGTCGTGCTCGAAGGCGAAGACGGCGACGGTGGCCCAGAAGGCGGCGGTGGAGACCTTGCCCAGGGGCAACTCCTGCCAGTCGCGCTGGGTGAGCGAGCGCATCAGCCAGCCGCGGAAGAAGAACTCTTCGATGGGGGCGATGACGAAGGCCGAGCCGAGGAGTTTGACTAGGGCGAGGAGGGGGTGGCTTGAGTAGGCGTAGCACCAGGAGGCGCTGTAGTCGGGGAGAGTGCCAGGGAGCATCACGAGCCAGCGGCGGTACCACGCGGTCACGGCCGGCCAGGGGGTGCTTTCGGGGAGGGCCCAGAGGGCGTAGACGGCCAGGCCCACCAGGAGGCCGAGGGATAAGTCGCCGCGCCGTTTGGCGCAGGGGGCGTGGCGCCAGGGCTTGAGGAGGGCGAGGGCGAGGGCGCAGAGGAGGGTCTTGGCGGCATAGAGGTAGGCCGGCGCGTCGTAGCTGTGCGGGAAGAGGAGGAGGACGATGCCGCCAATCCAGAGAGCGAAGGGGAGGACGAGGGCGCGGGTGGCAGGGGTCATGGGAGCACCTTGAGGAGACGGCGGCGGAAGTCGACGAAGAGGTCGTAGTTCGCCAGGAGGTCGGCACCGATTTGGTGGTGGTTCTGGTCGGTCAAGAGCGGGGTGATGGGGAAGGAACGCTCGCCGAGGAGGAGGTTGCCGGGCTGGCCGCGCCGGTAGCGCCTTTGGTCGGAGGCGTTGACATTGGTGGCGGCGAGGGCGAGGGGCTCCTCGGCGGCGGGCCAGAAGGAGGTGGGCAGAAAGGTGTAGGAGGAGCCGGAGTCGAGCAAGAGCGGGCAGGTGGCGCCTTCAGGTTCGCGGCGGGCGAGGAGGGTGATGGGCGCGAGGGGGGCGCGCTCGGGGGCGAGGGGAAGGGAGGGAGCGGCGGCGAGGCGCTCGGGGAGGCTTTCGGGGGCGGGGGCCCAGGTGACGGCGGCTTGGCGCAGGGAGATGAGACAGGGGGCGTAGGCGATGGAGTTGGTGCCGAGGATGCCGTCGATGGGGGTGCCGACTGCGCGCGAGAGGTGGTCGAGGGGGAGGACCATCGCGTAGAAGTTGCGCAGGGTGGTGTTGCCGAGCTGGAGGGAGTCGACGGGGATGAGGTCGGGCCGCTGGCGGACATTGGTTTGGCCGGGCAGGATGAGCGGCTGGCGGGGAAGGTCGGGGAGGGCGGAGGCGATGAAGGCGGCGTTGAAGGTGGTGTGCGAGGCGCCCGTATCGAAGAGGAGGGTGCAGGGTTTGCCGTTGAGCGTGGCTTGGAGGGTCTGGAGGTTGTTGGCCGGGTGGATGCGCAAGGGGACGCGGTTTTCGCGCACGGTCTCCACCGTGGCCTCAAAGGGATTGGGCTGGGCGCGGAGCGGGGCGGCCAGGGCAATGCAGATGAGGAGGAGGGCGGGGAGGTGGCGCATTAGTTTCCCCGCAGATGAAAGAGGGTGAGGAAGAGGATGTAGAGGTCGAAGGCTGTCGAGCGGCGGGCGATGTAGTCGAGGTCGTAGCGGACTTTGTCGGCGCGGGTGATGGCGTTGCGGCCGTGGACCTGCGCCCAGCCGGTGATGCCGGGGCGGACATCGTGGCGGTGGTGCTCGGCGGGCGTGTATTCGGCCAGGTAGGCCATCAGGAGCGGGCGGGGGCCAACGAGGGCCATCTCGCCGCGCAGGACGTTGAGCAGTTCGGGGAGTTCGTCGAGCGAAGTGGCGCGGAGGAAGCGGCCGAGGCGCGTCAGGCGCTGGGCATCAGGCTCGGGGCCCGGGCGCATCGTGCGGAACTTGATGAGGGTGAAGGGGCGGCCGTGGAGGCCGGGACGCACTTGGCGGAAGAAGATGGGCCGATCGAAGGCCAGCACCAGCGCGATGAGGAGAATGGCCGCGCCCCAGAGCGGCAGGGTGATGAGCACCAGGCAGAGTTCAAGCGCGCGCGGCATAACTGCTATTGGAGGGCGCGGTTGGCGCAGAACCGGACGAAGGCTTCGCACGGGCGCTTGGCGTAGTAGGCCGCCGAGCGCTCTTCCGGGGCCACGCCTGCCTGCTTCTCAATGGAGGCCCGGCGCAGGAGTTCGCGGCAGTTGTGCGTGGCGAAGGTGGCTTCGAAGTCGGCAATCGCGGTCTGGACCTCCTGATATAAGGCGGCCTTGGTCTTGGCATCCATTGCTTCGGTGCCGCCGTGGCGCAGACCAAGCACCGCGGCCATCGCCGTCACGGCCCCGCAGGTTTCGCGCAGTCCGCCCAGGCCGGCCCCGAGGCCGCTGGCCAGGCGTAGGGCCGTGGCGCGGTCGAGCCCTAAGGCTGGGCCGCAGGCGGCAAGAACGGCTTGGGCACAAGAATAGCCGCCGGTAAAGAGCGCGGCGGCTTCAGCTGCGGAGTCAGAAGAGGGCATAGTGGGGTCCCTTAGGGCTTGCCGACGGCCAGGACGCGGAACCCGAGGGCCTTGAGGGCGGTCTGGTCGAGGAGGTTACGCGTGTCGAAGAGAAGCGCGGGCTTACGCATTGCGCGGTAGATGCGCGCCCAGTCGAGTGCGCGGTATTCGGCCCACTCGGTGAGCACGAGGATGGCATCGGCCCCCTCGGCCGCGCGGTAGGGGTCTTCACAGAAGTCGACCGCTTCGCCCGCGAGGTCCCGCCGGGCATTGGGAAGGGCGCGGGGGTCGGTGATGACGAGCTGGGCGCGCTCTTCAAGGAGGCGGCGGGCGATGGCCAGGGCCGGGGTCTCGCGCGTGTCGCCGGTGTTGGCCTTGAAGGCGAAGCCAAAGAGGGCCAGGCGCTTGCCCGAGAGGGTGTTGAAGAGGGCGTGGACCGTGCGCTCGACGATGCGCCGTTGCTGGCGCTCGTTCATCCGGATGACCCCTTCCCAGTAGTCCGCGCACTCGGTGAGGCCGAACTGGCGGCAGAGGTAGACCAGGCTCAGGACATCCTTCTTGAAGCACGAGCCGCCGAAGCCGGGGCCGGCCTTGAGGAAGTGCGGCCCAATCCGGCGGTCCATCCCCAACACGTTGGCCACTTCGTCAACATCCGCCCCGGTCACCTCGCAAAGGGCCGAGAAGGCGTTGATTGAGGAGATGCGCTGGGCGAGCATCGCGTTGGCGGCGAGCTTGGAGAGTTCGCTCGACCACACATTCGTGGTGAGGATGCGCTCGCGCGGAACCCACGCGGCGTAGACCTCCGTCAACGCGGCCACGGCGGCCTGGCCGGCGGGCGTTTCGGGTCCACCGATGAGCACGCGGTCGGGGTGAAGGAGGTCCTCAATGGCCGAGCCTTCAGCCAGGAACTCGGGGTTGGAGAGGACGGTGAAGGTGTGTTCCGGGTGGGTGTGCAGGACGGCGGCCATCGCGTCGGCCGTGCGCACGGGCAGGGTCGACTTCTCGATGACCACCTTGTCGCCATTGGCCTCGGCGGCGATGGTGCGCGCGGCCGCCTCCCAGAACTGCAGGTCCGAGGCATAGCCCGCCCCTTCGCCGAAGGTCTTGGTCGGTGTGTTCACGCCAACGAAGATGAGGTCGCAACGCCGAATGGCCCCGGCAATGTCCGTCGAGAAGAAGAGGTTGCGCCCGCGGCAGGCGAGCACAACCTCCTTCAAGCCCGGCTCGTAGACCGGGAGTTCCTCGGAGTTCCAGGCGGCGATCTTCGCTTCGTCGCAGTCCACCACCCACACCTGGCGCCCGGGGCACATCTTGGCAATGACGGCCATCGTGGGGCCGCCGATGTACCCGGCACCGATGCAGGCGATGTCGCCAACCATCTTACTTGAAGCCTTCGGGGCGGCGCGACTGGATGAGCTTGGCGGCATCCTCGGGGGTGTTGATGGCGCAGGGGCCGGCCACGCAGCCACCCGGGCAGACCATCACTTCGATGATGTCCGCCGGAGCCTTCTTGGTCTTGGCGAAGACGCGCAGGAGGGCGATGTTCTTCTTGTTGAGGCCGTTGATCTTGAAGACCGTCGGGGTGGGGACGCCTTCGGGCAGATAGTGGGCCACAGCGTTGGCCACGCCGCCGCTGATGGCGAACTCGGCGCCATACTGGGTGCCGGAGAGCTCGGGCTCGCTGGCTTCCAGGTCGTCAAGCTGAATATTCTCGGCCATCAACCAAGCGCCAATCTCCTCGGCGGTGATGACATAGTCAGGCGAGCCGTGCTTGTGGGCCTCGGTGCGCTTGGCCATGCACGGACCGATGAAGACGGTGATCGCGTCCGGATGGTCTGCCTTCGCGCGCTTATCGGTGTAGGCCATCGGCGTGGGGGTAGAGGAGACGTAGGGCTTGAGCTCGGGGATGTGGCGCTCAACGCACTCAATCCACGCCGGGCAGCAGCTGGTGGTCATAAAGGGCGCACCTTCGGCCTTACGCTCGGCCCACTCGGCGGCCTCGGCAATAGCGGTGTCATCGCCGCCGCGGGCCACTTCGTAGATCGCCGAGAAGCCGACTTGGCGCAGGGCGGTGTAGAGCTTGCCGGGCTCGGTGGGGAAGAAGCCATTGATGGCGGGGGCAACCAGGGCGATGACCTTCTTACCCTCGGCGATGGCGCGGACCACGTGGGCCACCTGGTTGCTCTGCATAATGGCCGCGAAGGGGCAGGCCTTGATGCACTTGCCGCAGCGGATGCACTTCTCGTGGTCAACGGTCACACGGCCGTCGTCGGTCTTGCCGATGGCGCCGACGGGGCAGGCGTCGGCACAGGCCAGAGGCACCTGGATGATGGCGTGGTAGCGGCAGACCTCGGCGCACTTGCCGCAGTTGATGCACAGTTCGTGGGAGATACGCGCGCGGCCGTTGCGCACTTGGATGGCCTTGCGCGGGCAGATGTTGGTGCAGGGGCGCGCCAAGCAGCCGCGGCACATATTCGTGACCATAATCTGCGATTCCATACACGCCGAGCAGGCGTCCGGGAAGATGGTCAGGAAGGGATCTGCAGCCGGGGGATTGTCCTTCAGGTCCTCGGCGTAGGATTGGAGCGTCTTGAGCTCGTCGGTCTCATCCTCCACCCGGAAGCCGAGGGCGGACATACAACGATAACGCAGGGCGGCGCGGTCCTTGTAGATGCAGCAGCGCGAGAAGGGCTGCCCCTTCGGGCGCATCTTGATGGGAATCCGGTCAATGTCGCCATAGGTTCCGGCCTTGACAGCCTTAATCACATAGGCCAACACCTCGCGCCGCAGGCGGTCGGCTTCGCTAATCATCGGGATAGCCATAACACTTCCTCTCTTTGTCCGCGTTCCAAATTACTGCTCAAGGGCCGCACGAATGGCCGAGAGGATCTTCCCCTCGTCCGCCTCGGCGATAATCTCGCCATTCACCCGCACAAAGGGGGCGCGCCCGAATTGCTCGGCCTTCTGGCAAGCCCCGGTGCAACGCATTCCCTTCACGGTCACGCGGCTCTTCCACTCTTCCGGCAGACGCTCCGCGATGCCGGCCAATTGGGCGCTTCCCATCACATAACAGGTGGTGCCCATACAGATTTCAACGGTCACTGTTGCGCTCATGTCTCTCTCCATCAAAACGGTGATACAACGCCTGCATTATAGCAGAAAAGTCGGAAGGTTGCAGAAAAATAGAGGACAGATGATAGAAAATAGATGACAGGGCGCGTCCTGCAACGGACAGGCCTCTGTCATCTGTCATCGGTCATCTGTCATCTGCCCGCGCTAGCGGGCGCTCATCGCAGCCTTCACCGCCTCCACGCGGTCGAGGCGCTCCCAAGGCACGATGGTGCGGCCAAAGTGACCGTAAGTGCAGTTTTCGGAGTAGGACCAGCCCTTGGGATGGGTGAGGTCTAGGTCGCGAATGAGCGCGGCGGGGCGGAAGTCGAAGAGTTCGCCCGAGAGGAGCAGCTGCGCCAGCGCCTCCTCGCTCACCTTCCCGGTGCCGTAGGTCGAGACATTGATACTCATCGGCTTGGCCAGACCGATGGCGTAGGCCACCTGGATTTCGCACTTCTCGGCCAGCCCCGCCGCGACAATCTGCTTGGCCGCGTAGCGCGCGTAGTAGGCCGCCGAGCGATCGACCTTCGAGGGATCCTTCCCCGAAAACGCCCCGCCGCCGTGCGACCCCACGCCACCGTAGGTATCCACGATAATCTTGCGCCCGGTCACCCCCGCGTCCCCGGCCGGACCGCCAATCACAAAACGCCCGGTGGGATTCAGGTGGAAGGCTGTCCGGTTCGTCAGCAGCCCCGTGGGCGCGAGCACCTCGCGAATGACCTCTTCGAGCCCCGCGTGGATGATCTCTTCACTCACCTCGCGCGTCTGGTGCGAGCAGACCACCGAGGTGATTTCCCGGGGCTTGCCGCCATCGTAGAGCACCGAGACCTGCGCCTTGGAGTCCGGCCGCAGCCACGCGATCGCCCCGCTGTGGCGCAACTCGGCCAGCCGCGCCAAAATCCGATGCGAGCAGACCACCGGCAGAGGTAGAAACTCGGGCGTCTCGTTGGTGGCGTAGCCATACATCATTCCCTGGTCGCCAGCGCCCTGCTCCTCCGGGTCGGCCCGGCTGACCCCCTGGTTGATATCCGGCGACTGCGCGTGCAGGTTATTGATATAGGTAAAGTCCTGCCAACAGAAACCTTCGGCCGGGTTGTCATAACCCACGCGCCGGATGACCTCCTGTGCGATGGCCTTCGTGTTCAACGTCTCGAAGCCTCGGCAAGTGATTTCGCCCAGGTTCACCACCAGATTCTTCCCGCAGGCCGTCTCGCACGCCACATGCGCGCGATCATCCAACGCCAGGCACGCATCCAAAACCGCGTCCGAGATGGCGTCGGCCACCTTGTCAGGATGCCCCTCCGAAACCGATTCCGAGGTGTAAACGTGCCGTGTCAACAACTTACTCATAGTGTCCTTTCAGTACCGCAAAGCCCCCCAAAAGAAAACGACAGACCGTGCACTCGCACGTCCTGCCGCTGCCATGGGGAAACTCCCGGTGCCTCCATTTTAGCGTGCAGTTCCAAGACGTCTGCGTCCGCAAGCCGGAGCGCTTTCCAAATCAACGCAAACGTGCCAAGAATAATAGCACACCGCCGCCCAAAAGCAAAGCCCTTTTTGCGTAGCCCGTGATGCGTCATAGTTATGTGTAGCGAACGCGAAAGCGTGCTATTCCCTATGTGTCATAGAAGAGTGCACCAAAGGGAATCCAATGGACAGCCACTTACCACGCCTTCGGTGCACTTTTCTATTGATGCCGTTGCGCGAGCGCGCTTATAGGCGGGGGGTGGAGAAGTGGGCGCTGAGGGTGTCGCCGGCGGGGAAGGTGCGCCAGTCGAGGGGGGCGGGGAGGGCGTCGGCGGCCCAGGAGAGGTCGATACGGCGGCGAGTGAGGCCGTGCTCGGCGAGGTCGCGGAGTTGGGCGGGGGAGAGGGCCCAGGGGCGTTCATCGAAGGTGACCCACAGGCGGCCAAGGCGGGCGATGCGCAAGTGTTCGCCGTTGCGGCCGACGAGGCGGTTGCCTTGGGCCAGGGGGCGGGTGAGGGCGATGAAGTGCGGCGCGTATTGGGCGATGAGCACTTCGCGGCGGAGGGTCCGCGGGAGGGAGAGGAGGTTGGGGAGGTTGGCCTCGGGGCCGGTGACGGCTTGGGTGAGGCCGAGGGCGGCTTGGAGGCGCGCGGCGCGGGCGTTGGTGGCATACCAGGTCCAGTCGGCCGAGAGGTCGAAGGCGTCGCAGCCGGGCTGCAGGTCGCGCAAGAGTTGCCAGGAGGCGAGGTCGGCGCACTCAAAGCGGCGGGCGCCGCGGTCGGCGAGGGCGCCGACGAGGGCGGCCATGGGGCCGAGCTCATCGGTGCGCATCGCCACGGGAAGG
This sequence comes from Candidatus Spyradenecus sp., assembly GCA_051891975.1. Classification (GTDB taxonomy): domain Bacteria; phylum Verrucomicrobiota; class Kiritimatiellia; order RFP12; family DVOR01; genus Spyradenecus. The sequence goes on from JBJFFT010000021.1 coordinate 8,224, forward strand.
GCGTAGCGGAGGCGCTCGGGGGGGACGAGTTCGCGCCAGGGGGCCAAGGCATCCAGGGGCGTTTCGGGGGTGAGGAGGAGGACGAGGTCGCCGGAGGGGAGGGCGCGGTCGAGGCCGAGGGCTTCGGGGCGCTGGCAGGCGGCGACCTTGAGGGTGAGGGCGGGGGGCTCGGGGGCAGCGATGACGGCCTCGGGCGCAGCGGCCGGATCGGCCTCGGCCTCTGGGGCGGCGGCCTGGGGGGCGGTTTGGGCGACGGCTTCGGCCCAGGTGCGGCGCAGGGCGTTGAGGAGCGAAGCGGGCAGGAAGAGGCCGAGGGGGTTGCAGAAGGTGAGCGCGCGGAGGGCGAAGCCGTGCTCGCCGAGGCGCGAGAGGAGGTCGCGGGCGGCGCTCTCGGAGCGGGCGGGGTCCTTGGCTGGGGCGAGCGAGGCGGCCACCGAGCAGCGCTGGCCGAGCCCTTCGAGGATCAGGCGCGTGGGCTCCAGGGTGAGGGTGAGGTCCACCGGGCGCAGGAGCCGCAACTCGGTGACGCGGGGTTTGGGGACCGGGAAGGCGCGGCGGACGGCTTGCGAGGCCGAGCAGTAGACCGTTGCGCCGATGGGCAGGTCGCCGACTTCGCGGGGGAGTTCGACCTCGACGGCGGCGCCGGTGGGCAGGGTGATGGCCGAGCGACGAGTGCGCCCATCGCGCAGGCGGTCGACGGCGAAGCCGACGGGGCGACCGGGGAGGTCGATTTGCAGACCATCGTGGCGCTCGAGGGCGCGCGAAGTCTGGAAGCAGAGCCAGCGGCGGCCATCGGTATCGCGCAGGAGGCGGCGGACGCGGCCGATGGGCGAGCCTCGGTGGCCGACGCAGAGGGGGTCTATGATCGCCTCGGGGGGCGTGCTGGGGGTGCGGGCGTAGAGGGGCGTCCAGGGGCGCGAGAAGATGGTGCGCAGGTCTTCGGCCTTGGCGGCGAGGGCCTCGGGGGAGAGGGCACCGTCGAGGAGGTGGCGGTAGAGGTCGGTGACGGCGGCCACGTAGAGGGGGTTCTTCATCCGGCCCTCGATCTTGTAGGAGGCGATGGGCAGGGCGCGGAGGAGCTCGGCGTCGTCGGCGAGGGCGAGGTCGCGCATCGAGAAGGGATGGCAGGAGGTGCCGGCTTCATCGCAGAAGCGCTGGCGGCAACAGTAGGCGCAGCGGCCGCGGTTGCCCGAGCGCGCAGTGGAGAGCGAGGAGTAGAGGCACAGGCCGCTGAGGCTGTAGCAGAGGGCGCCGTGGATGAAGGTCTCGATCTCGATGCCCACCCGGCGGCCGATGTCGGCGGCTTCGCGCAGGGTCAGCTCGCGGGCCGTGACGATGCGCACAAAGCCCAGGGCCTTGAGGGCGCGGGCGCCGGCCTCGGAGGTGCAGGCGAGCTGGGTGGAGGCGTGGAGCGGCAGGGTCGGAGCGCGGTCGCGGATGAAGGCGGCCACGCCGAGATCCTGGACGATGACCCCGTCGATGGCCAGCTCGGCGAGGAGGTCGATGGCCGCGGGCAGCTCGGCGAACTCGCGCGTCTCCAAGAGGGTGTTGAGGGTGACGTAGACCTTGCGCGGGCGGGGCAACTGGCGGGCGTAGGCCACGATTTGGCGCAGCTGCTCGTCGGAGAAGTTGGCGGCGTCTGCGCGGGCGGAGAAGCGTTGGAGCCCGAGGTAGATGGCATCGGCCCCGTAGGTGAAGGCGGCCAGGGCGGCCTCGAAGGAACCGGCGGGCGCGAGCAGTTCGTGTTGCGCGGAGGAGGACATAGCAGGGCTCCAGTGCGAGCGGTTAGAAGAGGAGGGTGGTGGTGGGCAACGCGGCCTCGATGCGGTCGCGCTCGGCCTCGGAGAGGGGGCAGCGGGTGAGGTTGAGGAGGCGGAGCGAGCGCCAGGGGGCGAGGTCCCGCGGGAGTTGCGTGAGGGCCGTGCGCGAGAGGTCGAGGATCTCCAGTCCAGCCCCCCAACCCTCCGGGAGCGCGGCGATGGGGTTGCCGGCGAGGGTGACTTGGCGGCAGGCGGCGGGGAGCGCGGGCGCGGCGGAGAGTTGATTGTCGGCCGCGTAGAGGCGCTCGAGGGTCGCCGGCAGGGACGGCAGGGCGGTCAGGCAGTTGTTGTTGAGGCGGAGCCAGCGCAGGGGCAGGGCATCGAGCGGAGGGAGCGAAGCAAGGCGGTTGCGGTCGAGATTGAGATAGGTGAGGCGCTCGAGTTTGGCGAGGCTGGCGGGGAGGGAGACCAGGCGATTATCGGCCAACCACAGGCGCTGGAGCCCCGCGGGCAGGAAACGCTCGGGCAGGATGGGCAGGGCGTTGTCCGAGAGGTTGAGCGCTTCGAGCCCCTCGGGCAAGGGCTGCGCGAAGAGGCGCGTGGGCCCAAAGCCGCGCAGGTGTAGCTCGGTGAGGGTGGGGGAGAGGGGCGGGAGCGCTTCGCCGGGCGCGGCGGCCTCGAGCATCAGCCGCTCGCCACCACGCGCCGGCGCAGCCAGGAGCAGGCCTCCTGCCGCCGCGTACGCCAAGAGAAGGAGGGTCAATCGTGCCATTGGACAATCTCGCCGCAGAGGATGGCTTCGGTGCCGGAGGCGGTCTCCAGTAGCAAGGCGCCATCCTCGCGAATGCCGCGGGCAATACCGGTGAGCGCCTCGCGGCCGGGTTTGACGGTGATGGGGTTGCCGCACTTGCAGTCGGCTGCGTCGAGCTCGGCGCGCAGGGCGGCCAGGCCGCCGGCCAGCCAACGGCCATAAAGCGCCTCGAAGTGCGCGCAAATCCGCGCCAGGAGGCGGAGGCGGTCGGGCCGCTGCGCGCCGGAACTCAGCGCGATGGCCCGGTGGGAAAGGCTCTCGGGCACCGCGCCGGTGTTGACGCCAATGCCCACGATAATGCCCTCAATGCC
>JBJFFT010000022.1:0-11054 GCA_051891975.1 Candidatus Spyradenecus sp.
CATCCCCTCTTGCTGTAAAAAGACCCCTTCTTGGGATTTGGTACAATCTTGCCCGCGTCCACGCCGAGCGAAAAGAGCTGTAAAAAGACCCCTTCTTGGGATTTGGTACAATCACTGGCGAAACAGAGCCAATTGCTCGGTGGCTGTAAAAAGACCCCTTCTTGGGATTTGGTACAATAGTTTTCGCGCCGGAAGAACTTGCCCAGGGCTGTAAAAAGACCCCTTCTTGGGATTTGGTACAATAGAGACACGGTAAGTGCTTTATTGATAATCGGATAAGCAAGAAAGGCGTGGTGTTCGCGGGAGCTCATTGGAGACAATGAGCCCCCGCGAACGCCTTTTTGGGTATGCGTTTTGGGTGGCGCAGGTTAGAAGAGCTCGAGTTGAAGTGGGGGTGGCGGGGGCGGCTTTTCTTGGGCGCCGTAGCAGATGACGATTTGGCCAAATTGTTTGTCGGTGATTGCGAGGATGGAGACCATCCCTTCCGGTGGGACCATTTTTCGGACGCGTTGGATGTGGACGGCGGCGTTTTCACGCGAGGCGCAGTGGCGGAGGTAGACGGAGAATTGGAACATCGAAAAGCCGTCGAGGAGGAGGCCTTTCCGAAATTGCGTGGCGTGTTTTCGTTGGCGTTTGGTTTCAGTGGGGAGGTCGAAGAGGACGAATAACCACATGATGTCGTATTGGTTAAGGGCAGAGTGTTCGCTCATGTGGTTGGTGTGGGGAAGAGGGGTTCTTCGGTGCGGCCTTGCATAGCGCGCGCAAGTGAGGCAGAGGTGAGGAGGAGGGCGTTCCAGAGGGGGCGCTTGGCCTGGCCAAAGCAGACATCTTGCGTGAGGAAGGGGAGGAGGAGGCGCTTGTTTTCGGGGGTGAGGGAGGGGGCATCGAGGGGGGAGGTGAAGGCGTCGAGGTGGGCGAGAACGAGTTGATCGACGAAGGGGCGATAGGGCTCCATCAGGTCGTCGGCCAGGGGGAAGTGGTTGTATTGGTTCGTGTGATGGAGGCCGATGGCCGGGAGGAGACCCGAAGCCACGAGGGCACGGGCAACGGTGGCGCGCAGGAGGGCGTAGCCGTAGTTGAGGGCGGCATTGAGTTTATCGCCAAAGCGTTCGCGGTGGAAGGTGGGTCCACTGGGGAAGGCGGCGAAGTAGAGGCGCGCAGCTTGGGCTTCCCGGTTTTGGTCATCGCCGCGTTTGACTTGCTTGGCGAGGGCTTGGAGGTGTTCAGCGGCCTCTGGGGCGTAGGGGGCAAGGACGTGGGCCTGGTTGCGAATCTTGGCAGTAATGATGAGCTGCCAGAGTTTTCGCTTTTGGGTCTCGGTAAGGGCCAGTTGGAAGCGTAGGTGTTTGCCGACGCGGGTGTGGGCGGTTTGGGGGAGGAGGACGCTGGCGGGGAGGTGCTGCCGATCGCAGAGGACGACGGCGACGAGCGCTTCGGCCAGCGATTGGAGGAGCGCGGCGCTGATTGAGATGAGAGGGGATTCGATGATGATTAGCCCGACATCTTCAATGGGGATTGAGGCTTCTCGCGCGCCTTCGCCTTCCCTTTGCCAAATGAGTTGGCGCAGGTGAAGGCGTATGCGCCCGGGGGAGCTGAAGCAGAGGGTGCGCTTAATCATGCGTCAGCCACTCAATACGGCCATCGAGCGTCAAGACAAAGTCCTTGCCCTCGAAGCAGCAGTGCGAGAGGTAGGTGCCCACACTTAAGCGAAGGAGCGGATAAGCCGCAGTGATGTTAACTTCTGTAACGCCGCTTTTGGTTAATCCCATCTCGGCTAGCGCGCTTGTCAGTTGCGTTCGGCCTCTGGCCTCTTGATGATAGCGCAGATAGATGGAGCCGCGATCTTCCACTTGCTGGACGACATAGAGGCGCTTGGCCAAGGCGGTGGACGAGAGTTGCTTCAACTCCTCGGGCGTTTTGTCATAGATCAGCACCATCTGCGAGACGTAGATACGGAAGGCACCATCCTGGTTGGTTGGGTCGAGTGTGGTGGTGCCTGCCTTGGCCTTTGCCAGGAGCGTGACGTATTGGGGCTTGTATTTCCCCTTGGCATCGGGGAGCAGCTCGAGGTAGAGCGCATCGCTGCCTGAGCAGTAGACAGGAGCATCTCGGTTTTCTATCTGGGGGCGTAGTGGCTTGGGGTCGCTTGGCTTTTAGACGACAACCCGTAGATGCCGCACAGGGAGGCCGTTGAGATGGCGGTAGGGTTGGAAGGGAAGCTGGTTGGCCGGGACCTCAGCATCCACAAAGTGCTGGAGTTGCACCGCCAAGTGGGCACCCAGTGCCTTGTCGGCGGCGGTCTTGAAGAGCTTTTCGAGGTCGGCCTTCGTCTGCTGGGCTTGAATGTCTTTGCGTGAGGTGGTGACGATCTCTCCGCCCTGCTGGATGCGCCCGTAGAGCGTATCGTTGTGCAAGGAGCCGCGGACGGCCAGGGTCTTGAGCCTCGGGAGCGGGCGGCCCTCCGCCTGGAGGCGCACGCGAACATCGTGCGGGAGTCGGGCGGTTCGGAGGTAGAAGGGGCGCAGTTGGCAGTTGGCGGGGAGGTGGCGAACGAGGAGGCTCTGGGTGGAGCGCTCGATGTGCTCCTTGAAGTGCGCGAAGGGCGGCGGAATGGGGGCCTCGCTATGCGTGGTTTCGGCGACCTTGAAGCGTGCGCAGAACTCCGCAAAGGTCTTGTTATCGAGCGCGGCAATAACGCAGGCATCGACGGCGTGGTGGATATGCGCGGTGCGCTCCTTCTTGGTCTCCTCCGCTTGAAGTCCCCAGGCCTTGCGCGCCGAGGCGGTGACGGCCCCGTTGCGGCTATAGACGTAAGGATAGCGCAGCCGGAGGTAGGCCACGGCGTGTTTGGTGATGATGCCGGTGTCGACCAACTGGCGCGGGGCAAAGCCGCTGCTCTCCACCTCCTCGGCGGTGAGGGTAAAGCCCTTGAGTTTCGCGCGCAGGTAGTCACGCCGGAGTTGCTTGAGCAGGTAGGCCTGGCGCCGACTGGCGAACTTTTCGGGGTTGTCGCCGCGGGAGGGCTTTTTGGCGAGCGCCTTGTTGAGGTCGTCGAGTTCCTGTTGCCACTTTCGGATGGGGGCGCTGAGGGTGAGCTGCGGGCACGGATTGGGCAGTTCAAGCGACGACCATTCAGCGTTGGCATTGGGGCACTCGGAGGGAAGACGGTTGCACTTGATGTGGCGGTTGTAGGTGACGTTGCAGAGGGTGAGGTTGAAGAGCTCATTGCTCCCGCCCCGTGAGCGGGGAATGGTGTGCTCAATGTCGTAGGAGAACAACGCCTTAATGTTAATCGGTTGTCCGGTATAAACACAGACATTCCCCTGTTCTTCGCATAAGAGATAGCGCAAGATGAGGTCATCGGTCGGTGTCTGCCCCAATTTTCGTAGTTCCGCTTCCGCCTTCTGCCGCTTCTCTGCCTGCGCCTTCTGGAACAGCTCGATGGCGCGACAGTGGTTGGCGTCATTGACCGTGCGCGCAAGTTCGATAAAGATATGCGTCTGGGCATCAATCTTCCCATCGCGGCGAAGGGTGTTGAGCAGCCGCCGGAGCATCGTCAGCGACCGGCTCACCAGCGGATTGCGGATGGTGCCTAGGTCAACGGGCGGCAGGACGGCATCTTCAGTATCCGTGGCCTGCGTATCGACATAGAGCTGCTCGAAGTGCGCCTGGTCAACGCCCCAGCGCTCGGCCAGGTATACCCGATAGCGCTCTGTGAGCGGCTGAAGTCGCGGCTTAGGACCGGCTTTGTTCGCCCACGCCTGGGCATTCGCTTGCTTCTCCTGGGCATACTGCGCTTCGCACGCCTCCAGCCCGGCAAGGACCTCCTCCTGGTGGTCTGCGAAGGCCGGAACCACCTGCCTCAGGTTTCCGCAGAAGATGGCCTTCTTGAGGTTAAAGCCGCGCTCCAGGTAGGGCAAGATGTTGTGGATGGCGTGCAGACTGTAGGAGACGCGCTCGACGGATGGGGCGATGCGCACAAAGGCGATGGCTTCCTTTTCCGAGAAGCCCCACCGCTTCTGCGCCCAGGCGATGAGCCGATCGATGTCGTCGAAGTCCACCAAGGCATTGAGGGCCGTCTGCCACTCCGATTCGGGGATGTTCAACTTCTGGAACCCAGCGGTCGTCGGCATCATCGGGGCATCGTCCGAATCGCGGAAGTTGAAGCGCAAGGGTGTCTTTTTGCCAAAGACTGTGGTCAGGGCCTCACGCAACTGCTTCGGTGTCTTGTGGCAAAGGGTCGCGATCAGCCGCTCTCGCTCTTCCGGCGTGAGCGCGCGTCCCTCGCCTGGGGCCAACCGCGGCGGCTGCTTGGAGCCTGCGGCTTCAAAGGGCTCCGTGCTCACGCGCAGGTTGTTGAGCAACGCCAGGGCGCGGAAGCGCTCAAACGCGGGGTGCCCCTCCAGACACCGGCGATAGCGATGCCCCTGCTTCTGCTTCCCCTCCGCCGAATAATACGGCCGCCCCTTCTCAAGCGTACACCACCCCACCGTGTGCCGCTGCACGCGCAAGGGCCGCTGGAAGAAGAGAATTCGCGCGAACTTTTCCTTCAAATCTGCCGGCAGTTCCTGAACCGACGCTATCCGCTCAAACTCAACTTGATAGTGTTCCTTGCGCCCGGTCTTCCGTCGGCGAACCGGCTCTGGCTCCTTGGCAAACTGCTCTGGATGGCGGACGAACGCGGTCTGTTGCTGATAGAGCGCATAGAGGTATTGCCCCAAGGTCAACTGCTTCGCCTCAAGCGCCTTTGTTAGCTCGGCGATCTCAGCCTTCATCGCCGAAAGCTCCTTCGCCGCAGCAGAGGTGGTATCCACCTTCTCCCCCGCGGCCGCCTCCAATTCGGCCAAGCGCTCCTTCCGTGAACTCTTGAACCCCCGCCGCTGGGCTATATGATACAACGCACGCCCCAGCGTCAGCCGATCCACCTGATGCTGCGCTGCCGCCGCCCGATCGGCATACGGATTTTGCTCCGGGCTCACGCGCAACCACGCCATAAACGCCTCGTCATCCAGCGGATAACGCCCCTCCTGCTTCCAGCGCCTAAGCCCCTCCTCGCTCAACGGGCACATCTGCGCCTCAATAAGCGCCCGTAACATCAAAAACTTACGCAACTTACGCCGAGCAATCAACCGCCGCGCTGCCCGCTTCTGGCGCCGTAACGCCGCCCACGACTTGAGGTTGTCCGACTTGTCGCGTTCCATTCCCTCCGGAAAGACCAAGACCCCGCTCTCAATACACGAAGTCGCCATCTCCCCAAGCGCCGCCTCCACAAACGCCTCATCATCATAGAGCGCCCATCCCAACGATGCCGTGCCCAAATCAAGACCCAATCGCTTCATTACTCTCGCCTCCTCCAGTTGACACCACCGTAGCCTTCCGCTACAATAAGCGCCGTCTTTTTACAGCAAGGCTATATGCCGTAGTCGAAAGACTTGCCTCGCACTTCTGGTGCGGGGCTTTTCTTTTGACATCTTCATTATACCCAATACCTGCTCTCAAGGCAACGAAAATAACCACGCTCCCCTCCCCGCCCCACAAACACCTCGCGCCTACCTCAAAGCGACCTAGGGCCTACCTCACCTCGACCTAGGGCCTACCTCGGGTCGAGGTAGGCCCTCCCTTTTTGAGGGTATCGCGCGGGGGCGGAAGTGGGGGCGTTAGGGGAGGATTTGGAGGCGGGTGGTGGCGGAGGCGGAGGGGGTGGTGTAGTGGAGGGTGTGGAGGCCGGGGGCGAGGCGTACGGAGGGGGTGCCGGGGGGGAGGGGGCGGCCGTCGCAGAGCCAGGTGCCGCCGGCGGGTTGGGCTTGGAGGGGGAGGGCGTCGCGGCCGAGGCGGTAGGTGCCGGGTTGGGGGGAGAGGATTTGGCAGCGTTCCGGCGGCGGGGTGGTGTCGGTGTCGGGCGCGTGGGGGAGGTTGCAGCGCCGCAGGGGGATACGGGGATGGATGGTGCCTAAGGTGGTTTCGGGGCGGGAGGTTGGGCATCCGGGGCCGGGGGTGAGGCCGCTGTCGGGGCAGAGGGGGGCGAGGGGGCAGGTGTTGGGCCAGCGGGGCGGGGGGGCGTTTTGGTAGAGGCGGGTGAAGAGTTCGCCGACGGCGGGGGCGGCGGCTTCGAGGCCGACGAGGGCTTCGGCGCGGCCGCCGCGCTTGTTGCCGAACCAGACACCGACGGTCCAATCGGGGGTCCAGCCGACGCACCAGGCGTCGGTATTGTTGTTGGCGGTGCCGGTCTTCCAGGCGATGTCGAGGGAGGAGCCGGGGAGGGGGCGGCGGAGCATGTGGGCGATGAGTTCGGCGGTTTCGGGGGAGAAGTGGGCGGGGAGGGCGTGGTAGGCGCGGGTGAGGGAGAGGAGGGTAACGCCGCCGGTGCCGAGGGCGAGGGCGAGGCCGCTTTGTTCGGCGGGGGCGAGGTCGAGGGCGGCGAGGAGGCGGAGGCAGCGGGCTTCGCCGAGTTCGGCGAGGAGGCGGATGACGGGGGTGTTGAGGGAGCGGGCGAGGGCTTCGGCGGCGGAGACGGGGCCGAGGAAGGTGCCGTCGTAGTTGGCGGGGGCGTAGGTGCCGTAGCGGAGGGGAGCGTCGAGGAGGCGGGTGGCGGGGGCGAGGAGGCCGCCTTCGATGGCTTCGGCGAAGAAGAAGGGTTTGAGGGTGCTGCCGGCTTGGCGACGGGCGATGGCGGCATCGACTTGACCGGCGGCGGGGGAGGCGAAGTGGAGGGTGCCGAGGTAGACGACGGGGTCGGGCGAGCCGGCGCGGAGGATGACGCAGGCGCCATCGGTGACACCGGGGAGGTGGGCGAGGTGTCGGCGGAGAAGGGCGAGGGCGTCGGCCTGGAGGTCGCCATCGATGGGGTAGCCGGCGAGGAGGGCGTGGCGGTTTTCGTCGGGCTGGGAGAGGCGCTCGAAGCGGGGGCGGGAGGCGGGGTCGCGGAAGCGGAGGATGGCCGAGGCGTAGGCTTCGTCGGCCTGGGCTTGGGTAAGGGCGCCGCGGCGGACCATCATCGCCAGGAGGCGGTGCTGGCGGTCGCGCGCGGCTTGGGGGTGGCGGTCTGGGCGCAGGGCGTTGGGGCGCTGGGGAAGGCCGCAGAGGAGGGTGGCTTCGCCGAAGGTGAGGGTGGCGGCGGAGGTGTTGAAGTAGGCTTGGGCGGCGGCTTCGATGCCGATGTATTGGCCGCCGTAGGGGGCGTGGTTGAGGTAGGCGGAGAGGATTTCGTCCTTGGCGTGGAGCTGCTCGAGCTTGCGGGCGCGGGCGGCTTGGAGGAACTTGCCCCAGAGGCTGCGGCGGCGTCCGGCGGCGAGGCCGGCCACTTGCATTGAGAGGGTGGAGGCACCCGAGACGATGCGTAGGCTCGTCACGTTCTGCCAGAGGGCGCGCAGGGCCGCGCCGTAGTCGACGCCCCGGTGGTGGTAGAAGTTGGCATCCTCGGCGATGAGGGTGGCGCGGAGGACTTCCGGGGAGATGGCTGAGAGGGGGACGGGGAAGCGCCAGGCGTAGTCCTCGCCCCGGAAGGCGGCCAGGACCTTGCCATTGCGGTCGTAGACCCACCGGGCCGGGGCGCGCGCTTCGAGGGCCGGGAGCGGATCCTCGACAAAGCGCGGGGCGAGGACCCAGGCGAGCGCAAAGAGGAGCGCCCCGCCGCAGGCCAAGGCGAGCAGCCGGGCGCCCAGGCGGCGGAGGCGGGGGAGGCGGCGCGTCACTTCACGGTGAGCTTGCCGGCGGGGGCATCCGCGCCGGTGAGGTCAGGCGCGTACATCGCTTCGATGACGCACGAGCCCCAGGAGAAGGTGCCGCGCGTGGTGGCACGCACCGGGTAGACGATCGAGACCTTGCCGGCTCCGGCCTGGCCGATGAAGGCGACTTCGCCGGGGCGCTTGCGGGAGTGGTCGACCTGGAGGAGGTGCAACTGCCGGGCCCAGTTGGGGAGGGTGACGCTCTCGCGGGTGGCGAGGTTGCCGTCTTCGTAGACCAGGCCGCCGGGGAGGAAGTCGCGCACCGCGAGGTCGGTGACATCGCGCGGGAGGACGAAGTCAATGCGCACGAAGGCGAGGTCGCCGTGGGCAAGCTCGGTGAGGGGCTGACCCTGGGCATCGACGAGCGTGCGCGTGAGGGCGATGGCGTGGGTGCCCTCGGTGGCCGGCACCTCGCGCACCTGCTTGGCCAGGCGGAGGCTCTCGGGGAGGTGGGTGGCCAGCGAGAAGGCGTAGCCGCCCCAGGCGTTGGCCTGGGTGGTGCGCCAATCGGCGGCAAAGAGGGCGGCAAAGGCCTCTTCGCTGACCGGTAGGCCGGATTCGAGGGCGAGGGCGACCTTGACGGCCAGCCAGGCGTTCGCGTTGATGTAGTAGGGCAGGGCGGGGGTCTGGGCGGTGGCGTAGGCGCGCTTGAAGGGCTCGATGCCTTCGCTAGCGTAGCCGGCACGGATGAGGGCGGCGGCGGCGAAGAGGGCCGCACCATCGCGCGCCTCTATCGCCAGGAGGGTAACGCACTGGGCGAACTCGACCGCACCGAAGGCGTTGTCGTGCGCCAGGATCCAGGCGGCGAAGGCGGCCTCGGCGCGTGCGTCGTTCGCACGGGCAGTATCGCGCAGGGTCTCGTGGAGGCGCTCGCGCAGTTCGCTATCGTTCGGCACGGCCCGGGTGCGCATCGCGGAGAGGACGACGTGGGTGGCCATCAGCGAGGCCGGGAGGTTGCAGTCGCCCTTCGGCCAGAGGCGGAAGAGGCCGCGAACGTGGCGAGAGCGCAACTTCGCAACGACCGAGCGCAGGACTTCGCGGTCGAGGTTGCTGCGCGCCAGAAGGCAGGGCCAGGCTTTGGCGGAGAGCTGCTCGGTGCAGTCGAAGGGATAGTCGGCGAACCAGGCATCGGTGCGGGCGCGGAAGTCGGTCAGGCGGACCTCTTCGGCACCTTCGGGGAGGGGCTGGCCGGGGGCGAGGCGGGTGTAGGTGACGGCCCGAATGCGCGGGACAGCCGGGCGAACGCGGAGGCGTTCGCGTTGGGTGACGGAGGTTTCGCCCATCGTCACGGTGGCGGCGATCTCGCTGAGGCGCTCGGGGATGGTGAAGCGATGGGTGAAGGTGACCGGCTTGCCGGGGGCGAGGGTGCCGCGCGCGAGCTCCAGGCCGCCAAAGGCGGTGAGGGTGAAGGGGCCCTCGGGCAGGTCGAGGTTCGTGACGGTGAGGGTGAGGTCGGCTTCGTCGCCGGGGCAGAGGGCCTCCGGAGCCGAGAGGGTGAGGGTGATGGGCGCGCGGCAGGTGAGGGCGTGCTGGGCGCGGCCCACGCGGCCGGCGGCATCGGTGGCGATGGCCATCAGGCGCAGCTGGCCCTGGAAGTCCGCCGGGATGGGGAGGTCGACGCGCACGCGGCCATCGGGGCCGACGGCGATGGGGTCGAAGAGGACGCGCGCCAGGGGGCGGTCCTCGAAGGCGGCAAGGTCGCCCCCCGCGCCGCCGCCGATGCGGCCTTCGGGCGAGATGGCGAGGTCGGGGAAGAGGAGGCCGTAGAGGTCGCCGCTGGCGAGGGTGCCGGGGAGCTGGGTGAGGTCGGCGAGCGGGTCGGGCAGCGTGTAGCGGCTGACGGCGAGGATACCCTCATCCACGGCCCAGAGGGTGACCTGGCGCGCCGTGGCGTCGGTGGCCGGGGGCAGGGCGAGGGAGACGGGGACGGTGGTGCCGGGGCGGGCGAGGGCGGGGGCCTCGAGGCGCAGGTCGAGGGCCTGGGCGCTTTGGTCGACGGGGAGGTTGGCGCGGCCGGTGAGGCGGGTGTCGCAGTCGGCGTTGGCGGCGGTGAAGGTGACGGCGATGGGGAAGTCGCGGCAGGCGAGGTCCGCCGGGAGTTCAACGGGGAAGGTGTAGCGCCCGGCCTGGGGGATGGCGAAGGTGCGCAGAGGCTGGAGGCGCTCGGCACCGGCGGCGAGCAGGAGGGTGCCCGGGCCGGGGAGGTCGAGGGCCACCTCGGTGGTCTCGCCGGGGCGACGCGGGGTCGGGGCGAAGGCGAGGTTGAGAACATTCAGGCGCTTATCACGCGAGGCGTAGGCCGACGCGTCGCCGAGCCAGAAGTCGAGCGAGCTGCGCACCTGCGCCCCGTCGCCGACGCGCGTGAGGGTGACGATGTAGTTGCCGGGCTCGAGGCCGGTGAGGTCGAGGGGCGAGACGACTCCCTGGCGCAGGGTCATCCGGTTCTGCGGCGGCTTGACAGAGTGGGTCTCTTCCACCCACTCGCGGCAGTAGATGCCGCTACTGGTGCGGCGGGTGAGGTAGCGCCAGGTGCGCCTTTCGAGGGAGATTGCAACTTCGGCCTCGCGCTCCGTGGAGCCTTCGGGGACGAGGAGGGTGGCCTCCGCGCCGGAGGCACCGCCCTCGCGCAGGCCAATGTAGGCACTCTCGGTGAAGAGCGTCTCGGTGGCGGCGTTGGCGGTGACGGTGCGGCCGCCGGGCTCGCTCAGGTGCATGGTGGCGCAGAGGATGGCCGGCGCGCTGTAGCGGTGGCCGCTGATGAGGTCGGTGGCGCGGGTGAGGGTGCCATCTTCGCCAGTGGTGAGGGAGCCACCCTCGGTTTCGGGGAGCGGGCTGCCTTGGCCCACCTGCCAGCCTTCCCACGCGGCGGGGAGGGAGGTGGAGAGTTTGCCGCGCAGGGTGACGTGTGCCTGGGCGCCGGCCACGGGGGCACCGAAGTAGGTCTGCGCGTTGACAGTGAGCTGGGTGGGGGTGAGCTCGAGCGCGAGTTTGACGCGGTCGGGGACGAAGTCGGCCACATAGAAGCGCCGATAGGCCAGCTCCTCGCTACCGAGGGCAAGGCGGAAGGAGTAGAGTCCGTCGTTGGCCGTGCGCGGGAGGGTGAAATCGGCCGAGAGCTGGCCGGTGGCATCGGTGGTGGCAGTGGCCGTCTGGATGAGGCTTCCCTGTTCGTCGTAGAGGGAGAAGTCGAAGGGCTGATTGGCGAGCGGCTGGGAGGTGCCGGCTTGGCGGACGAGGGCCGTGGCGCGGACACTCTCGCCAGGGCGCACGGCCCCGCGGTCGAGCCAGAGCGCGGCGGCGGGCTGCGGGGTCTGGCCGTTGTAGCAGGCA
>JBJFFT010000023.1:0-11022 GCA_051891975.1 Candidatus Spyradenecus sp.
CGCGGTCTTCTATGGATGGTGGCGGTAAGCGTTTTGCAGCGGCCTGCTCCGCCAGGCTCGCCCTTCGCGTCGGCGCAGCCGCCACCCTTGCGCCGCATAGCGCCCCTTCTGCACGCGCAGCGCGCAGTTGTGCTACAATGCGCGCGTAAGAGGGACGAGAGCCTCTTGCGAGTGCGACTTCGATTAAGAGAAGGATTGAGCAGATGAAGGACTTGAATAGGACTGTCGCGGCCATTGCGCCGTCTGCCACGTTGGCCATTTCGAGTAAGGCCGCTGAGTTGAAAGCCAAGGGCGTGGCCGTGTGTGCCTTTGCCGCCGGCGAGCCGGACTTCAACACCCCCGATTGCATTAAGCGCGCGTGCGAGCAGGCCTTGGCGCAGAACAAGACGCGTTATGTGGCGGCGGCGGGTCTGCCCGAACTGCGCGAGGCGATTTGCGAGAAGTTGGCGCGCGAGAACCAGGTGCACTACGAGCCCTCGCAGGTGGTGGTGGCCAACGGCGGCAAGCCGGCCCTCGCGCAGGTCTTCCAGACGATGCTTAACCCGGGCGACGAGGTGATTATCCCCACGCCCTTCTGGCTCTCCTATCCCGAGATGGTGAAGGTGGCCGGCGGCGTGCCGGTTTTCGTGGAGACGCGGGTGGAGAGCGGCTTCTTGATGAGCCCCGAGCAGTTGGAGGCGGCCATCACCCCGCGCACGGTGGCGGTGGTTATCAACTCGCCCTCCAATCCCACCGGGATGATGTACAGCCCCGAGCAGCTCAAGGCCCTGGGCTCGGTGGCCCTCAAGCACGACCTGTGGATGGTCTCCGACGAGATCTACGAGAAGATGGTCTATGGCGGCGTGCCGCAGGTCTCGATGGCCTCTTTTGGTCCTGACTTCTACGACCACACCATCACCGTCAACGGCTTCTCCAAGACCTTCGCGATGACCGGTTGGCGTCTGGGCTACGCCGCCGCCCCCAAGCCCTTCGCCAAGGCCCTCGCCTCCCTCCAGAGCCACCTGGCCTCCGCCCCGAACACCTTCGCACAGTGGGGCGCCGTGGCCGCGCTCAAGGAGGCCGCGCCGGATGTCGCCAAGATGGTGGCCGCCTTCACCCAGCGGCGCGACCGCATCTACCAGCTGGTCTCCGCCATCGAGGGCATCAAGTGCCCCAAGCCCGAGGGCGCCTTCTACGTCTTCCCCAACATCGCCGCCTTTGGCCTCGACTCGCTCACCTTCGCCACGCGCCTCCTAGAAGAAGAGCACGTGGCCGTGGTGCCGGGCATCGCCTTCGGCAACGACCGCTGTGTGCGCTTGAGCTACGCCTGCTCGATGGAGAACATTGAGGAAGGCCTCGCCCGCTTCGCCCGCTTCTGCGAGCGTCTTCGCGCCAAGCGCTAACAGCTATCCGCCAACGGCCAAGCGCTAACCGCGATTCGCTAACAGCTACCAGCTAACCGCTAACAGCTAACAATCCCATGAGCCACGCTTTTACCTTTAGCACCGTTGCTCGGACCGTGCAGGTGCGCCTGCGTTCGGGCGAAGATGTCGCCCACCTCGCCGAGTTGCCCAAGCCCTACTGGCTGGCGCTCTCCTGCCCTGTGAAGGGGCTCGGACCCCGCGGCCGCGCGGTGGCCGAAGCGCTCGATACCGACCACGATGGCCGCGTGCGCGTGGCCGAGGTGCTCGCGGCCATTGATTGGCTCAAGCCGCGCCTGGCCTCCTTCGATTGCCTCTTCGCTGCCGAGGCGGGCTTGGCCCTCTCCGAAATCGCCGCCAATACGCCCGAGGGCGCCCCGCTGGCCGAACTCTTCGGCACCCTCGTTGCCGCCGGCGAACGCCTGGCCCCCGAGGCGATGGAGACGGCCTTCGCCGGCTTCAAGGCCGCCGCCGAGAATGGCGATGGCGTGGTCCCGCCCGAGGCCGCGGGTAGCAAGTTCGCGCCGGTGGGCGAGGCGATTGTAGCCGTCACCGGCGGCACGGCCGGGGTCGATGGCAAGCAGGGACTCTCGGCCGAGAACCTGACCGCCTTTGCCGCCGCGCTCGAAGCCTACAAGGCCTGGCGCGCCGCTCAGCCCGTCGCCGCCCTCTCGCCGGAATTGGCCGCCGCCGTGACGGCGATGCGCGCGCCCATCGAGGCCTTCTTCGCCGCTACCAAGCTGGTGCGCTACAACCCCGCCGCCGCCGAAGCGCGCCCCAATCCCAAGTCCACCGCCGAACTGGCCGAGGCCCCCCTCGCCCTGGAACCCGGCACCGAGGGCGCTCTGCCGCTCGCGGATGGCCGCCTCAATCCCTTCTATGCCGCGCAGATGGCCCCAATCGTCGCCTGGGCGCAGGAGCCCGAGCTGACCGAGGAGGCCTGGCAGCGGCTCGTGGCCGAGGTCGCTCCGTTGGCCGCTTGGCAGGCCGCCAAGCCCGCCGGGGCCGATGCCCTTGCCGCGCTCGATGAGCAGGTGCTCGCCCTGGCCGCCGAGCCCGCCGTGGCCGAGGCCTTCACGCAGGTCATCGCGGCCGATGCCAAGCGCGCGCCCCTGGCCGCAGCCTATGGCGACCTGCGTCGGCTGCTGACCTTGCGCACCGGCTTCCTGCGCTTCCTGCGCAACTTCGTCAACACCGAGGCGCTCTATCCCCCGGAGACCGGCGCCCTCTACCAGGTGGGCACGCTCTACCTCGATGGCCGCGCCTGCTCGCTCTGCTTCCCCATCGCCCAGGCCGCTGCCGCCCACGCCGCCCAGGCCAAAGCCTCGCAGTGCTGCCTGGCCTACTGCGCCCTCTCGCGCCCGGCCACCGGCGAAAAGCGCACCATCTGCGCGGTCTTCACCGCCGGTTCGGCCGCCACCCTCGCCGTCGGGCGCAACGGCATCTTCTACGACCTGGAGGGCCACGACTGGGAGGCCACCCTCACCACCCTGGAAGCCAACCCGATGAGTCTGACCGAGGCCTTCTTCGCCCCGTGGCGCAAGGTGGCCGCTGCCTTTGCCGGGGCCGTGCGCAAGGTCTTCGTGGGCAAGCACGAGGCCGCGACCGCCGCGCTGACTGCCCAGGCCGAGGGCGCCGGGAAGGCGGCCGCCGAGGGGGCCAAGCCGGCCGCGCCCGGCGGGGGCTTTGCGATGGCCTCGGTGGCGACGCTGGGCATTGCCCTCTCCTTCGTGGCCACGGCCGTCACCGGGTTGATGGCTGCCCTGACTAGCACGCCGCTCTGGAAGACCGCGCTGGTGGTGGTGGGGCTCATCCTGGCAATCTCCGTGCCGAGCGTCATCCTCACCTGGCTCAAACTCCGTGCGCGGGACCTCGCGCCCATCCTCAACGCCTCGGGCTGGGCGGTCAACCGCCGCATCGGCCTCACCGCCGCCCTCGGGCGCTACTACACCCAAAAGGCCTGCTACGTGGGCAAGCGCTTCGTCCCCGCCCCGCCGATGACCCGTGTGAGCCACAAGGCGCTCTGGACCGCGCTGGCGGTGCTGCTGCTCGGTGCGGCGGTCGCGGCCGGCTGGTGGTTCTTCTGCCCCTGCTCCCCGCGCCAGCAGTGCGCGGCGGCCGAGGAGCCGACCTGCGAGGGCGATGCGTGCGTGGCAAGGCCGATGGAGGCAACAGATAATGGCAAGCAAGCAGAATAAGCAGCCCTTCCTGGGCTCGGAACACGAACCGGCGGAGAAGGAAACCGCCCGCTTCCACGTCATCCCCGTGCCGATGGAGCTCTCGGTCTCCTACGGTGCCGGCGCGGCCAATGGCCCGGCGGCCATCCTGGAAGCCTCTGACCAGCTCGAGGCCTACGAGGCCGGCGAGGAGCCCTGCGCTGGCGGCATCTACACCCGCCCGGCCGTCAAGCCCACCGCCGCCAAGGCCAAAGACCCCGAAGCCTGGCTGCGCGCCATCGAGAAGGCGGTCGGCGAGGCGCTTGACTGCGGGGCCCACCCGGTCGTCCTCGGCGGCGAGCACACCGTCACCCTCGGCGCGCTTCTGGCCTACAAGGTCCGTGGCGAGGAGATCGGCATTGTCCACTTCGATGCCCACGCCGACCTGCGCGACAGCTACGAGGGCTCGCCCCTCTCCCACGCCTGCGTCCTGCGCCGCTGCCACGAGCTCGGCTTCCCCCTCGCTCAGTTCGCCACCCGCGCCTACTGCGCCGACGAGGCCGCCTACCGCGCCGCCAACAAGAAGACCCTCTTCGCGATGGACGCCGAGACCCTCGCCCTCAAGGGCCCGCCCAGCCCCATCCTGCCCAAGGGCTTCCCCAAGCGCGTCTACGTCACCTTCGACGTTGACGGCCTGGACCCCTCGGTGATGCCCGCCACCGGCACGCCCGTCCCCGGCGGTCTGCTCTGGTATTCGGCCCTCTTCATCCTGCGCGAGATCGCCTCCACCCACGACATTGTCGGCTGCGACGTGGTCGAGCTCGCCCCCATTCCCGGCCTCCACCACGCCACCTTCACCGCCGCCAAACTCACCCAGAAGCTGATGGGGCTGATGGCTTGAGCGCCCCCGATAGCGAGATCCTCCACGCCGCCCTGGCGCAGTTCGAGCTCGCCAAGCTCGCCTTCGTCGACGGCGTCTGGGTCAACGAGTCCGTCCGCGGCCGAGACCTGAAGTACTACATCTTCGACTGGGACGACAACATCCTCTCGATGCCCACGCGCATCCACATGGAGCGCCTCACCAGCGACGGCCGCTGGGTCCCCCACACCTGCTCCACCGCCGCCTACAGCATCATCCGCCAGGACCCCGCGCACTATCGCTACCCCCAGGGCCGCCGCGCCCTCGCCTTCGTCGAGTTCCAAGACGAGCGCACCCCCCTCGGCGGCGGCGGCTTTATGGACGACCTTGACCGCGCCCTCGACGACATCCTCGCCGCCCGCCGTCCCGCCCCCCCCAGCTTCCACACCTTCCGCAAGACCCTCCTTGAAGGCCGCCTCTTCGCCATCGTCACCGCCCGCGGCCACGAACCCGAGACCCTCCGCCGCGGCGTCGAGCGCTTCATCGAGCGCGTCCTCTCCCCCGTCGAGCGCGAAGTGATGCTCATCAACCTGCGCGGCTACTCCTACTGCTTCGACCACGTCCAGACCTTCCCCTCCCAGACCGAGGTCATCCGCAACTACCTCGCCCTCAACCGCTACCACGCCATCACCTCCAAAGCCTTCAGCGAGCGCCTCGGCCGCGCCGAGCCCATCGGCCAAGAACTCGGCAAGCGCTTCGCCATCGCCGACTTTATGGCCCACATCGAGCGCATCCTCGAGCGCACCGGGATGTCCGCCCTGCGCCTACCCATCTCCATCGGCTTCTCCGACGACGACCCCCACAACATCCAAGCCGTCCGCCAATACATCGAGCAAGACCTCGTCCGCCGCTTCCCCGCCGTCAAGTTCTGCGTCTACGACACCTCCGACGGCACCGGCGCCCACAAGATGATGATCTCCGGCCAACTGGAGTTGCCGTTGGAATGAGTAGACAGTCGACAGGGCTCGCTGACGCGAGCAGCGGACAGCAGACAGCAGACAGCGGACAGCGAAGTTCGCTGCGCTCGCAGAGGACGGAGGACAGATGACAGAGGAGAGACAAGCGTGCTCATTGCCGAAGTGCCCGCAGGGCGCTTCGGCCGGGGTGGAGCGCACTGCGCTCCCGGGGGGTGTGGGGGCGAGTAGACCCCACGCGCGTGGAGGGCAAGCACGCTGTCTGCTGTCTGCTGTCCGCTGTCCGCTCTCCTCTCCCATCGGCGTTGCCTTCTCCGGCGGGGTGGACTCCGCCGTCTGCGTCCGGCTGCTCCAGCGCGAAGGCTATGCCGTGGAAGCCTGGCACATGCTCACCTGCTCGGCCGAACCTGCCCCCGGCGTGGTCGAGCTCGCCGCCGCCCTCGGCGTCCCCCTCCACCTCCTCGACCTACGCGAAGCCTTCGAGCGCGCCGTCGTCGCCCCCTTCTTCGATGCCTACGCCGCCGGTCAGACCCCCAACCCCTGCGCCTGGTGCAACCCCCGCCTCAAGTTCGGCCTCCTCCAACGCGCCATCGGCGGCCTGATGGCCACCGGCCACTACGTCGCCCTCGACCGCGAACCCCTCTCCGGCCGCCTCACCCTCCGCTGCGCCACCGACGCCGCCAAGGATCAATCCTACTTCCTCTACGCCCTCCCCCCCGACCTCCTCCCCCTCCTCCGCTTCCCCCTCGCCGGCATGACCCGCGCCCAAGTCGTCGCCCTCGCCCGCACCTGGCGCCTCCCCATCCCCGAAGCCAAACTCGCCGCCGGCAGTCAAGACATCTGCTTCCTCCCCAATGGCGACTACCGCCCCGAACTCCGCCGCCGCCACCCCGAAACCGCCACCCCAGGCCCCATCCTCGACCTCGCCGGCCGCCGCCTCGGCACCCACACGGGCCTGGCCAACTACACCCGCGGCCAACGTAAAGGCCTGGGCATCGCCACCGGCTCGCGCGCCTTCGTCGTCGCCCTCGACCGCGCCGCCAACACCCTCACCCTCGGCCCCCGCGAAGCCCTCCTCCGCACCTCCTTCGCCGTCCGCGACCCCCACTGGCTCATCCCCCCCACCTTCCCCCTCGCCTGCCAAGCCGTCACCCGCTACCACCACCCCCCCTTCGACTGCACCCTCTCCGCCGACCTTACCGTCCACCCCGCCTCTCCCCAAGCCCTCCTCACCCCAGGCCAAGCCTGCGTCTTCTACCGCGGACCCTACCTCCTCGGCGGCGCCACCATCGCCTAACCCCGCGCAACGCTGAGGCGCAACCAAAGAAAGGCCCTGCGGGTGACCGCAGGGCCTTTTTGGGAAGGAACGGAAGCGAGGCACTTACTCCTTCTTGGCGCGCACCTTGAAGCTGCGGCCAATCAGGCGATCATCAACCCCTGCGTCAGTGGTGAAGTAGGCCGTATAGAGGCCCGTGCCCGCATCGTAGGTGAAGCCACCGAAGAGGTCATGGATGACGGTCTCGGTGTCGGCTTCCACCAACTCAAGCGTTGCGTCGCTCACCAACTCCATCGCCGTCGTCGAGGCCCCTGCCACCCGCTCGGCCTTCGCCTTCACGATGAAGTAGTAGGCGCTCGGCTCGATGGAGACGATGCCGAAGTTGTAGTCCACCTTCAGCTCCGTGCCGTCGACAGTCACGACACGCTCGCCGAAGACCGCAAGGGCGTTGTCGATGGCCTCGGCCGTCAGCGTCGTGGGCCTGCCATTGACCGTGGTCGAGCCCGAGACTTTGCTCACGGAGTCCAGGCTGTTGGCCGCGGCCACCGCCTGCAAGACGCTCTTGGAGTTGGCCGAGAGCTCCACATCGCTGCCCGACGCGCCGGGGACCTGCGGGATCTCAATGGTCGGCTTGGCCACCAAGACCACGGCCGTTTTCTCCGCGTTGGCCGCGAAGCGGTAGCCCTCCGGCGCGCCGGTAAGCTGCGCAAGCAGGGCCTCCGGGCTCGGGCAGGTGAGGATGGTCGTCGTCGAAGCCGTCGCCCCGTCCACCGTCACGGTGCCGCCATCGGCAATTGTCACCGTCCCAGTCGCCGTCAGGGCACCATTGGTGACATCCAACTTCGCGCCATCGGCGAAGGTCAGTGCCGAAGCGATCGAGCCCGTGCCCGAGAGGGTCTTGCCCGAGGCAATCGTCACCGTCGCGCTCGTAATCGACCCCGCGCACACCACCGACGGCCCATTGATAGACGGCGTGCCATCGAAGGTGTCTTCGACGCCGGAGTCATTTTTAGCCCTGGAGAGGTCCAGGGTGCAGCCGCTGGGAACCGTCAGCGTGCCGGTGGTCGTCAGCGCGCCGGCCAGACGGCAATTGGCGCCAATCACGACATCGCCCGTTCCTTCCGTCGGCGGAATCTGCCCATCGACACTCGCCACGTGCAAGGTGCCGTTGTTCGTAATCTTCATGCCCGTGCCCTTGCTGAAGGGAACGGTGAAACTACCCGTGCTCTTGAGCGTGGCCCCCGGGTCGATGACCCACGAGGCGCTGCTACCGCCGTTGGCGCTGGAGAGGATGAGCGTGCCGCCGGCCACGGTGTTCGTGCCAGATAGCGTGCTGTTAGCCGTCATCGTCAGCGTGCCCTTACCGCTCTTCTTGAAGTTGACCTTGCCAGAAGCGCTACTATCAAGGCGTGGGCTGATGGCCTTGGACATCGTGACGACGCTCCCCTCTGCCGTTTCAATTTCCATTGCTTTACCGCCGCCGTTATGGACAGCGAAGCCAGCGTTGATAGTGACGGAGCCTTCGGTGGTCACCTTGCCGCCGTTGTAGAAGTCAAAGGTTGCGCCGTATTGCGTGTCGCCTTCGCCCTTGAGTTCGGCACCATCGTAAAGGCGGATGCCAGTTCCTGCGTCGAGCGACCAGCGGGTCTGCCCCATCACCTCCAAGGTGCCGTGGATTTCGAACCGCGCCTTGCCGCCGTAGTCCGGGCCGTCGGCCGTGCCGTTCTTAAAGGTGGCACCGGAGGCGACCTTCAGCGTGCCCTTGAAGGCCTGCGTGCCGGCGAGGCCGAAGGTGGTCGTGCCATCAAGGACCTCCACCGTGGCCCCCTCGGCGACGGTGTTACCGCCGGTCAGCGAGGTGGCCCCCGAGGTCTTGAGGGTGCCGTTCACGGTCAACGCAGAGGCCATCGAGATGCCGTTCAGGGTCATTGTCGTGGCGCTCGGTACCGTGACCGGGCCGCTGAAGGGCGCGCTGACGGTCAGGTTTGCACCGGAGACCAGGTCAACACAGGCGGGGATGGTGGCTTGCGCCTCGGTGGTCACGAGGGTGACATAGCCGCTCACGACCAGCGTGGAGAGGGCCGAGAGGTCGGTATCGAGGGTGACGGTGATTGCGGTCTCGGGCGTTGCGCCGCCGATGAGCTTGGCCGCCGAGGTCGGCAGGGAGTCCGTCGACCAGCTGGCCGTCGACCAAGCCCCGCTGGTCGTCAACTCGGGCACGGTCATCGTAAAGGTGATGGTGGAGCCGGAGACAGAGGCAATCGTGGCACCGGTCACGGTGACATTGCTCTCGCTCAAGGTGCCAGTGGTGATAGTCAAGGTAATCGAGCCGGCATCGATTTCTGTGGCCGTGGGCGCAACCACCAACTTGGCGCTCTCGCCGAGGGAGGCAATCGTGGGGCGATGGGTGCCAATGTCGAGCGTGCCCTCGGAGGCATTGACCGTGCCCGGGGTGGCCGCGTCCACCAACTTCAGCAGACCGGCTCCGGTCTTGGTGATGGTGCTGTTCGCGCCGGTGGTGCCTTCGCCGCTCCCGGAGGCGAGCTCCACGCCAACGGTGAGTGAGGCGCCGTCCTTCACCTCGATAGTGCCGGACTGGATGCGCAGACGATTGCGCGCGGTATCCGTTTCGCCATAGGTGACGGTGTTCTCGCCGGACTCCGCCACCAACTTGTTGCTCTCGCCAAGGAGGACAAAGCCCTCGCTAGCATAAGCATTTGCCGTACCGGCGATGGTGATGGCCGAGCCGTTCGAGAGGGTCACCGTGCCGGCCTTGACGTGGTTGCCACTGGCGTGCGTGACGGCCAGGGTGGCGCTGTCCACCAAGATAGCCACGGGGTTTGAGCTATCAAAGGGGTTCGTGCCGGTGATGCCCAAGGTGGCGCCATTGGTTGCCTTCAAGGCGCCGCCGGCCGGAGCCCTATTGTAGTTCGAGCCCTGGAAGTTCGCAACCGTGTTCTCGCCGGTGACGGTGAAGGGCTTTTCGGCGGTGGCCTTCATCCCCGTAAGGTTCAGGCTAAAGGTTGAGGTGCCCGCTTCGGCGATAATCTGCACGCTGGCAAAGGGCGCGTTGGCCGTGGGGGCGAAGTCCGCCGTGCCCTGCTTCTTGAAGACATCGATGCCAGCGAGCGTCGGGATCGCGGGTGTAGCGGAGGAGTTTGTGTAGGCCAGCGTTGCCGTCCCGGTCACTTCGTTGGCGTCAATCTTGAACACCTTGGCCAAGGCCGCTTCCGTGCCGACAATCGTCACATCCCCGGAGGAAATCACCTTGAGGGTTCTCAGGGTCACCTCCTCGGTCACGCGCAGCGTTGCCCCGGCCGCCAATGTGACCTCGGCGGAGTTGGCCGCGCCCTGCACCAAGCCGCCCTCTTCCGTCCAGGTGATGTCCTTAAAGGTGACATCCGTGCCGGGGGGCGAAGCGGTGAAGGTCGAGCCGGTAATGAGATCGCCGGTGTTGACGATCTGGAAGCCGGCCATACCGGCACGCCGCGAACCGGACCACGGCGGATAGGTGATTGTGAGATTGCCCGAGAGCCCAGTCAGCTTGAGGTAATTGACACCCTCGGTGAGAACGGGGGCCACGCTGTTCTCTTCGCGGAAGCTTTGGTTCGTTCCCCAGGAATCAGTTAAGGAGCTGGCAGTCACCGTTGCCGAAGAGCCATCACCCTTGATGAGTTGTTGCGGGCTTTCGCCGGCAGTAACCTGGAAAGCGCTCATCGTGCCGTAATCGGCGCTATTATCTCCTTCACTTCCGGGATAGATGTAGAGCGTGTATTCCGTAAAGGGAATGTTGCTTATGGAGACGCTACCATTATTGGAACCTTGGTAGCTGTCCATATAGTTGAAGAACAGCTGACCGTTACCGGTTGTCTTGGTGACGTTACCTGCCACCGAAGTCCATGGGGAGGCCAAGTACCAAATACCATTGAAACTTGCAGAAGTGGTCAAGTTGATAGTGCTTGTAGTTGTCTTGTCACTACTCAACATCTTGACTTCACTGGGAACACCGCTGGCAGTTACATTGTTCCAGGCACTTGCCGGGATCTCGAGAACGCCAGCACCATCGATGGTGATCTCGCCGTCTGAGTCGCGGTAAGCGTTGAAACTAATACTCTCTCCTGCAGCGGGGCAAGAGGTGGCCCAAAAGGCGAAGGCACAGGTGGCCAACGCCAACAGTCTTGACGGTTTCATTTTCCTCGTTCCTTTCCTTGGCCCGGCGCAGGTCTTTGCCTTTTTCACCAAGCACGCAGATAGACTAGCACCCGGCAGGGGAGTTGTCAAGCACGGGAGTCGCAGTGGACAGTGGTGAACCGTCTACAATGTAATTGCGCAGTCGTAAGAAAGAGAAGTCGGAGGA
>JBJFFT010000024.1:0-2733 GCA_051891975.1 Candidatus Spyradenecus sp.
CCTACCTCGCCTCGACCTAGGCCCTACCTCGAGGCGACCTAGGCCCTAGGTCGAAATGAGGTAGGCGCGGGCACTTATGAACAGGGGCGGGTGAACAACTTTAGCCATCCCGCCGGGGGGCTTGGGGGCCCTCCCCCAAACGGCCCTTGCGGCAAAGCAAAGCCGACGTGCCCAAAGGGCGCGTCGGCCGGGGTGGAGCGTCCCACGCTCCCGAGGTGCAGGGCGAGCAGCCCTGCCTGGGGGGGGCGGGGGCAAGAAGCCCCCGCCGCGCAACAGCAAATCCTTAAGCGAGCACCAAAGCGCCTTGGCGAAGCACGCGCAGCGAGCCATCGGGGAGCACCTGAGCCACCGTGGAGCTGACCCCCAGACGCGCGGGGCCGCCATCGAGGAGGAGATCGACAGCGGCGCCGAGGGCGGCGGCGGCTTCTTGGGCGTTGCGGGCGGGCGGTTCGCCGCTCAAGTTGACGCTGGTGCAGCGGAGGAGGCCGCCGCAGCGGCGCAACAGGTCGCGCAAGAGCGGGTAATCGGGGACGCGGTAGCCCTCGACCGGCCCCTCCGCGCGGGGGAGAACCGCAGTCAGCGGACCAGGCCAGTGGGCGGCGAGGCGTTCGGCGGCGGGGGAGCGCAGGGCCCCATCGGCCCAGACCGCCTGGGCATCCGCCGCGAGGAGTTGGAAGGGTTTGGCGGCATCGCGCCGCTTCATTACGCGGATGCGTTCGAGCGCCTCGGGGAAGTCCGGGTGGCAGGCCACGCCATAGACCGTCTCGGTTGGGACAATGACGACCCCGCCGCGCCGCAGCACATCGGCCGCCGCCGGCAGGGAGGCTTGGGTGAAGGGAAGGGAGATCATAGCTCGCTGCGCGAGCGTGAACGGTGAGAGGTGAACGGTGAACGGATAACTCGCGCCTATGCGGGCGCAGCCCGCAACCGTTCACCGTTCACCGTTCACCGTTCACTTACTTCGCGCGGGCGGCGCGGTAGCGGGCGATGAGGGCGTTGGTGGAGGAGTCGTGGGCCAGGGGCAGGGCGGGGTCGGAGAGTTCCTTGAGGATCTTGCCGGCGAGGACCTTGCCGAGCTCAACGCCCCACTGGTCGAAGGAGAAGATGTTCCAGATGATGCCCTGGGTGAAGACCTTGTGCTCGTAGAGGGCGATGAGGGCACCGAAGGTCTTGGGGGTGAGCTCATCGGCCAGGAGGGTGTTGGTGGGGTGGTTGCCCTCGAAGGTCTTGAAGGGAACGAGGTTCTCGGGGACGCCCTCCGCGCGGCACTGGTCGGCGGTCTTGCCGAAGGCGAGGGCCTCGGTCTGGGCGAAGAAGTTGGCCATCAGCTTGTCGTGGTGGTCGCCGAGGGCGTTGTGGCTCTTGCAGAAGCCGATGAAGTCGGCGGGGATGAGGCGGGTGCCCTGGTGGATGAGCTGGTAGAAGGCGTGCTGGCCGTTGGTGCCGGGTTCGCCCCAGACGATGGGGCCGGTCATGTAATCCACCGGCTTGCCGTCGCGGTCGACCGACTTGCCGTTGCTCTCCATATCCAGCTGCTGGAGGTAGGCGGGGAAGCGGGCGAGGTATTGGTCGTAGGGGAGGACGGCGTAGGAGTCGGCGCCGTAGCCGTTGGAGTAGAGGATGCCGATGAGGGCGAGGAGGACGGGCATATTGCGCCCGAGCGAGGCGGTGCGGAAGTGCTTATCCATCGCCTCGTAGCCGGCAAGGAGGCGCTTGTAGTTCTGCTCGCCAATGGCAATCATCAGCGAGAGGCCGATTGCCGAGGGGAGCGAGTAGCGGCCGCCGACCCAATCCCAGAAGCCGAACATGTTGGCGGTGTCAATGCCGAACTCGGCGACCTTCGCGGCGTTGGTGCTCACGGCCACGAAGTGCTTGCTGACGGCCTGCTCGCCGAGTTGATCCACGAGCCAGGCGCGCGCCGTGTGGGCGTTGGTCATCGTCTCGAGCGTGGTGAAGGTCTTGGAGGCCACGATGAAGAGGGTCTGATCGGCCTTCACCTGCAGGAGCGTCTCGGCCAGGTGCGTGGCATCGATGTTCGAGACGAAGAAGCACTGGATCGAGCGCTTCGAGTAGGGCAGCAGCGCCTGGTAGGCCATCGCCGGACCGAGGTCCGAGCCGCCAATGCCGATGTTGACGATGTACTTGATGCGCTTGCCGGTGGCGCCCTTCCATGCGCCCGAGCGGATGAGCTTGGAGAACTCGGCCATCTTCGCGAGGACGGCGTGCACGTCGCCATAGACATCCTGCCCGTCGACCGTCAGCCCCGAGGTCTTCGAGGAGCGCAGGGCCGTGTGCAGCACCGCGCGGTTCTCGGTCTTGTTGATGTGCTCGCCCGTGAACATCTTCTCAATCTCGGCCTTGAGGTTCGCCTTCTCGGCCAACTTGAGCAGCAGCTTCAGCGTCGGCGCGTCCACGAGGTTCTTCGAGTAGTCCAAGGTCCAGCCGGCGGCCGTGACCGTCATCTTCTGTGCGCGCTCGGGGTCGGCGGCAAAGAGCTCCTTGAGCGTCAGCTCCTGGCTCTCAATCGGGCCTTCCAACTTCTCAGCGATGTCCGTATCCATCTTCACTTACTCCTGTGTTAATCCGCAAACCCTGCGGCGAGGATCTCTTGCAACGTCTCGTCATCCGCCTGACCCATTGCCCGGCGGACATACGCACCAATCAAATCTGCTTCCAAGTTCACCCGCGCCCCGCGCCCCAACCGCCCCAGCGTCGTCTCCCGCCGCGTCGTGG
>JBJFFT010000025.1:0-10824 GCA_051891975.1 Candidatus Spyradenecus sp.
AGGGGGTGAGCACGAGCGGATCCTCGAGTTCGTCGGTCTTCTTTAACCTCTATCAGCTGATGGTGCTCTTATCGCAGGTGGCCCAGGAGTTGCGCGATTCGACGCGCGACATCCGCGAGGCCGAGAGCCAGGCCCTCCAGGCGAGCATTCAGAGCCAGGCGGATCAGCAGCGGTCGGCCGCGCTCTTCGGGATGATTGGCGGGGCGATTGTCTGCGCGGTGCAGGTGGTGGCCACGGGGGTGGGGCTGTCCAAGCAGGCCTCGGCCTTCAAGTCGCAGTTGAGCGCCCAGCACCAGAGCGGGGTCAGCCGTGCGCACGCCGATTTGCAGATGGCCGAGTTGCAGGCTTCGCCGTCGGATGCCGCGCGGAACTATCAGACCAAGGTGAACCAGATGGGCCCGCAGAAGGCCAACGAGGTGCTCTCGACCTTCGAGGGCTCGCAGCGCGCCGGCGAGGCCTACGCCAACTCGCAGGCCAAGGTGGCCTACTTGAAGAAGGGGCAGGAGGCGGCGACGGCCCGGCAGGACCTGGCCGATGCCAAGACGGCGCTGGAGACCACCACCAAGCAGCTTTCGACCGAACACAGTAAGCTCTTGGCCGCCAATGAGCAGTTGCCCAAGGCGCAGAACGAACTGGTCTACCTGCAGGATAAGAAGGCCGCAGTCGAGGCCGAAATCCAGCAAAATCCGCAGGCGGCCACCGCCGAGAAGCAGACGCAACTGCAGTCGCTCAATGAGAAGATTGATGCCAAACAGGCCGAGATCCAGCAGTTGCAGCAGAATAAGGCCGACGCGACCGCGAAGATTGATCAGCTTCAGCCCCAGAAGGCCGAGCAGCAGGCGGCGGTCGACCAGGCCCAGGGCCGCGTCACCCAAGCCGAGCAGGAGCTCGAGGCGATGCGGCAGCAGAATGGCGATGTGGCCTCGGGCGAGCAAGATTTGACCAAGGCCGAAAAGCAGATGGAGGATGACCGCAAGGCCTACGTCGCCGCGTTGAAGAGCGAGGCCAGTCAGGCCCGGAGTACCTACGAGGATGCCCTGGCTAACAATTCGCCCGAGGCCAAGGAGTTGCAGCAGCGCGCGGAGTTGGCCGAGGCCTATGCCGCCAAGGAGCTCTCGGGCATCTTGACCGGCGAGGAGAAGTCCACCGCTATCACCGATGCAAACAACGCCTATAAGCAGGCCGATGCGCTGCTCACCCACTCGGAGAAGTTCCAGACCGCCCAGTATAACTCCGACCGGGCCCGGGCCTTCAACGACCTGGTAGGCGTCTTGGGCAACTTGGGCAACACCCTCATCCGCGGCGCGGCCGATATGATGAATGCCGAGGCCACCGCAATGGGTGCCGACCAGAAGGAGGCCGAGGAGGCGCTCGAGGAGATCAAGGACCTCTTCCAGGGCGCGGGCGACCTCGCCAACGCGGTCCTCCAGCTGATGCAGGGCGTCCAGCAATCCGAGAACGACTCGATGCAGGAGGCCATCCGGGCCTAACCCCTCGCCGCGCGTGCCGGGCACAGTGCTCGGCGCGCGGCGGTCCCCCACCCCACCTTTGGGAGCAAGCCAATGGGCGTCTTGATTGAACGCAACAACATCGACGGGCTGAAGGTCTACGGCCAGCAGCAGGTCGATTACACCGTCTCGGGCGTGGCCCACCAGGGCTACGACGATGCCGTGCGTACGGCCGCCTTGAAGGAGTCCGAGGCCATCGAGGCCGAAACCCAGGCCTATATGGACATTCTTTCGGCGCGGCAGCAGAAGTTGAGCGAACTGGGCGACGCGCTCGCCATCCTCGCCAAGGCCGTCACCTCGATGAAGGCCAAGAGCCAGACCTCCGGCGACAAGTCCAGCGAGATGGCCTACGACCTTCAGCGCGCGCAGTCCATCCTCTCGAAGTATGGCATCTCTCTCTCGCTGACCGACAACAACACCAAGGTGACCCGCGAGCAGGCCACCAAGGCGCAGAATAACTGTCAGTACGAGATGGATAACGAGAACAACGACCTCCAGCAGGATATGGTCACCGCCCAGGGGCTCGTCTCGAAGCGCGACAACGCCTTCTCGATGGCCTCCAAGCTCGTCAAGAAGGTCCACGGCACCGCCGACTTGCTGATAAACAACCTCTGATTGTGCTACACTCTCCCCCGAGAAAGCGAGGAACCTATGGCTATCAATAGCGTCCAAGTGTGCGATAACATCGGCTCGATGTGGGGCGTCTCCGTCAAGGACTACAAGCTCGATGGCGTGCAGACCGACCTGCAGGACCTGTTGGTGGCCGTCTCCAAGCAGCGCGCCAACGCTGTCGAGCAGGAGGTCACCCCCCTGAGCAAGCGGATGGAGGCGCGCAACGACCTCCTCGAGAAGTTCGGCAACGCCCTCGCTGAGCTCACCAAGATTCAGGCCTCCTTCAAGTCCGACGACCCCGGCTCCAAGGATATGACCGGTTGGATGAGCTCCTCGACCGCGAGCTTGCTCAAAACCCTCGGCTACTCCCCAACAACCATCTCCAACATCTCCGAGGGCGACTACAAGGACAACGAGAAGCGCCCGGACTTCTACTACTCTTCCGCCGACGGAGGCTACAGCGCCAACAAGAAGACCATCGAGGGGATGATTCAGTCCGTCAAAAGCAAGATTGACGGACTGAACACCGATGCCCAGAGCGATATGACACGCCTACAGTCGCTCGTCGACCGCCGCGACGAGGCCTACTCCACCGCCACCAACCTGATGACCGACGTGAGCGACACCCGCTCGAACGCCATCCGTAATATGTAGGGCGCCTATGGCAATCGGTATCACCCAAATCGCAACCAACGCCTACGCCCCCGACGGCGCGCAGGCCATCAACCTCTTCTCCCTGGGCGAAGCGCAGAACCTCACCCTCGGCCAGATGGTTGCCGCCATCTGTATTCAGGCCGCAGATGCCTACGAGGCCCAGAGCGTCTCGCGGATGAACCGGATGAATCAGCGCGTCGACAACCTAAAGCAGGCCTCGGAGATTATGTCCAAGCTCGCCAAGGGCACGATGTCCAGCAGCGAGTGGGCCTCCGCCAAGAGCTTCCTCAGCGCCACCTACGGCATCACCGGCCTGCCCAACAGCATCTCGGCCGTCAATGACCGGTTGGACGCCACCCGCACCATCGGCGCCACCCTCGAAGGGCAGACCAGCGACACGCAGCAGGAGATGATCGAGGTCCAGTCCCTCATCTCTCAGCGCGATGTCTCCTACTCCACCTCCACCAATATTCTCCGCGCGCTGAGCACCTCCAACCAGAGCACGGCCGCCAACTTCTAAGGAGCCCGCTATGCCCATCGAAGTCATCACCCAAAGCCTCTTCACCGATTCGGCCAACCGCCCCGCCGAGTGGTTCGATACCAACGGCAACTCCCTCCTCCAGCGCAACGTCTACAAGGTCGACGGCGTCACCGGCATCGCCGCCGATGGCACCCTCTCCATCGGCCAGTTGGTGATGGCCCTCTGTCTGGCGCGTGCCACCAAGCTTGAGGACAAGATTATCGAGCTGATGAACGAGATTAGCGAGAACACCGAGAAGCTCAACACCATCAGTGCCGCCCAGAGCGACCTCACCACCTGGCTCGCCGAACACACCTCCGACACCTCCAGCCTCAACAAGGACACTCCCCTCGCCTCCGGCAAGACCTGGGCCCAGTGGATCCCGGAGCTCAACGCCATTGGCTTCAACATCCCGACAGAAATCGATTACGGCTGGCCCATTGGGACAATCACCATTGCGGCCTACTCGCAGGACCAACTCAACTCCTATGTCTCCGAGATGGATTCGCGGATGGACGAACTTAACACCTTCTCCCAGGAGACGATGATCTCCTTGCAGTCCACCACCAGCAAACGCGACCAAGCCTACGACATGATCTCCAACATCCTCAAGACCCTCAACACCACCCTCACCGGCAACGCCAACAATATCTAACGCCCCGCCTATGGATGACACCGCCGTCACCTCCGACCCCATCGCCCAACGCCAGCTTGAGGAGGCCCTTCGTGCCGCCCAGCTGAAGATTGTCCGCGAAAACAAAGCCGCTCTCGCCCGCCTCGATGCTCAGCTTATTAAGGGTATTCAGGCGCGTATGCGTAAACTGCGAGCGCGCCAATGAAGCCCCGTCTGCTCGTCATCGCCGGCCCCAACGGCTCCGGCAAAACCTCGATTACCGAGCAGCTCCACGATCTAAAGCACCGATGGATGTTGGGGTGCCACTATATCAACCCAGACCAGATTGCCAAGACGCAGTTCGGCGACTGGAATAATGACGTTGCTGTTTTGCAAGCCGCGCAGTTAGCGGAGCGGCAGCGATATGCGTGTCTGGAGAAGGGGGAAGACTTCGCATTTGAGACCGTCTTCTCCACGCAGGATAAACTGGACTTCTTACGCAAAGCCAAAGCGCGTGGCTACTTTATTCGCTTCTTCTTCGTGGGGACCGAGTCGCCGATGATTAACATCGAACGCGTTGCTCTGCGCGTCCTCAAAGGCGGCCATACCGTCGCCATCCCCAAGATTATTGAGCGATATTCCAGGTCAATGATTAACGCCGCCGAAGCCGCAACCTTTGTTGACCGCGCCTACTTCTACGACAACTCCATTACCCTCTCCGAGGGTGCCATCCCTACTTGGACGCCACTCTTCCGGACCGTTGAGGGTGCGCTCTGCCCCAAGTATTCGTGCCCCACGCAACTCTGGGCAAAGCAAATCTATCAAGCCCTGAGCCCCGCATAATCCCTGTCCCTTAACCGCGGGCGAGGGGGAGGGCGGGGGAGCCGAAGGCGGTGGTGTTGGTGGGGAGGTTGGAGAGCAGGGTGGAGCCAGCGCCGAGGGTGGCGTTGTCCCCTACCCGCTTACTGGGCATTACTTGCGCGCCAGTGTGAAGCGTGACCCCTGAGCCGAGCGTGGCGTAGCCACCGACAAAGGCGGTGGTATCCATTCTTAAGAAATCTCCAGCGCGGACATCGTGCCCAAGGACGGCGCCAGTTTGCATAAAGAGGAAGTCGCCCACCACGGCGTCGGCCCCAATGTAGGCTCCGGGCGCGAGGATGGCCCCTTCGCCGAGGGTGGCGTGGTAGACGCGAGCGACGGGATGGATGCAGCTGGCAAAGCGGGCACCACGCTCCCGGAGGAGCTCAACGCAGCGGCGGCGGATGGGGTTTTGCCCAATGCCACAGAGAATTGGTGCGGAGAGTGGAGCGGAGGCCACGGAGCCGACCACAGGGGGATAATCGCGTAGCGCGGCCAAGGCATCCGGGCGGTCATCGATAAAGCCCATCGGCGTAAGGCCGGCTTCGCGCGCCCACCAATAGAGTTCGCGACCAAGTCCGCCGGCACCGAGAATGAGGACGGGATTCATAGGTGTCTGTTCAGAGGGGGAAACCGAGGCAGGCGAGCCGATCGCGCACCACGCAGGGAAGGGCGACGGCAGCCGTGTCCGTGCGCAAGGGGCGCGGGCCGAGGGTGAAGGGTTGGAAGCCGTGCTCGGCAAAGGCGGCATTCTCGGCCTCGGTCCAGCCGCCATCGGGGCCAACGGCAATCAAGGGCACCCCCGGACCGCCGGGCGGCAGAGCGAAGGGGGCACCATCGGGCGCGGGGTTGGCCAAGAGGCGCAAGCCGGAGGCTTCGGGCAGGGCAGACCACAGATCGCGCAAACGCGGCAGGATGTGAAGCTTGGGCAGGGCGGTGGTGCCGCCTTGCATAAGCCCCTCCAGGAGGATGGGCGTGTACTCCTCTGGCCGAAGCAGGTGCATCGAAAAGTAGCTCTTCTCCACCTTGCTGGCCCCCACCAGGAAGAGGTTGCGCACGCCCAGCGTGGCCGATTGGAAGAGAATGCGGCGCAGGGAGCGGGGCCGAGGCAAAGCGAGAATGAGGTCATACCACGGCGGTAAGGGCGGAGTTTGGCAATCGACCGTAAAGCGAACGCTTGGCCCCTCTACGGCCTCCACGCGCCCGGTGCCCACCGGCCCATCAATGAAGCCGACGCGGAAGGTGCTACCTGGCGCGGCGTGCAGAAAGGTGCGCAGGTGCTCGGCGCGCACATCGCTGAGCGTGCAGCGACCGTCCTCGGCACACTCCTCGCGGGAGATCAGGATGAGGTTCATCGGCGGATGGGGCGCTTACTCGATGGCCGCTAGGTCGCTCCCCAGGAGCGAGAGGTCGATGGTGCCGTGATAGACCTCGCGGACCGGGCCGGTGAGCGTCAGCCCCGTGCAACGGTTGCCGCGCCAATCGGCATCGACCGAGAGCATAAAGCCCCCGCCCGTGCGCACCACCACCGGCAGCGTGCCGGCGTGCGCCTCCACGGCCGTGATGGCCGCAGCCACGGCCCCCGTGCCGCACGCGCCGGACTCCGCCTCCACGCCCCGCTCGTAGGTGCGCATACTCAGGCGGTTGGGCTCGCGCTGGGCCACAAAGTCCACGTTGACTCCCTCGGGGGCGAAGGCCGGATGCAGACGAATGGCGCGGCCGAGGCTCTCAATATCCACCGCTTCGGGGCTGGCGGTGCGGACGACGAAGTGCGGCACGCCGGTGTTGATATAGTCGCCCTCCACCTGCTGACCATCGACATTCAGGACCATCCCGTAGGAGCGAGCAGTCGGCTCGGGCATCCAGACCTTGACATTGCAGCTATCCATCAGCTCGGCATCGAGCAAGCCGCAGGAGGTCTCCATCGTCATCACTCGGGGGGCGGCGCCAATCTTGTGGGCGAACCAGGCGGCACAACGCGCGCCATTGCCGCACATCGCCACCTCCGTACCATCGGGGTTCAAGAAGCGCATCCGGAAGTCGGCACGGTTGGATTGCTGGATGAGGATAATGCCCTCGCAACCCACGCCAGTCCGCCGCGCGGCCAAGAGGCTCATCAGCACATAGTCCTGCCACGGCACCTTCCCCTCGCGATCGTCGAGCATCACGAAGTCATTGGCCGCACCGTGCATCTTGGTAAACTCTAATACCATCTCAAACTCCTTCAATTCGCCCGATAGTGTAGCATACTCTGCAGCAGCGGGCAGACGCTTATTCGCGCCGGATGTTAGCCCCGAGGGCCCGCAGGTTCTCCTCAATCGTCTCGTAGCCGCGGTCAATCGATTCGGCATTCAGGATCTCGGTCGTGCCCCGAGCGCAGAGGGCGGCAATGATGAGCGCAATGCCCGCGCGAATATCCGGGCTCGAGACGGTGCACCCCTGGAGCGTGGTCGGCCCGGTGACCACGGCGCGGTGCGGATCGCACTGCACGATGCGCGCACCCATTCCGATAAGGTGGTCCACAAAGTAGAGCCGGCTCTCGAACATCTTCTCGAAGAAGAGCTCGGTCCCGCGCGTCTGGGTGGCCAAGACAATCAGCACGCTCATCAGGTCCGACGGCAACGCCGGCCAGGGACCATTGGAGATCTGCGGGATAGCCGCTCCCAGGTCGTAGGCCGTCTTCAGCGCCTGCTTGGCTGGCAGACGCAGGTTCCCGGCCTCGTCGAAGCTCCAGCGCACGCCAAAACGCGCAAAGGCCGGGCGCAACACGGCCATCTCCTCGCGGTCGACCCCCTTCAAGGTCAACGCCCCGCCCGTGACGGCCGCCGCCACCAGATAGCTCGCCGCCTCGATCGCATCGCCCCCCACCCGGAAGGTGCCGCCGCCGAGCTTCGGCACGCCCTCAATCGTCAGCCGGTTCGTCCCAATCCCCTCAATCTTCGCGCCCATCCCGCAGAGCATTCGGCAAAGGTTCTGGATGTGCGGCTCGCAGGCCACATTGTAGAGCGTGGTGGGGCCGAGAGCCATCACGGCGGCCATCACCAGATTCTCGGTGGCGGTGACGGAGGCTTCGTCGAGCATAAAGTAGGTACCCGTCAGGCCCCGAGGTGCCTTAAGGGTGATGGCCCCGCTCGGGCGCGGCCGCCCCGTGGCCCCCAACGCGTGGAAGCCGGCAAAGTGCGTATCCAGCCGCCGCCGCCCAATGCTGTCGCCCCCGGGGGCCGCGCGCAACCGCAGCCGCCCCTTCCGCGCCAGCAAGGGGCCGGCAAAGAGAATGGAGGTGCGGATCCGCGCACAAGTGGTGGCCGAGAGCTCGGGCATCGCCTTCAAGCGGCTGGGGTCGACCGTCACGGTGTGGCTGCCGGCCAGGTCGGCCTCCACGCGCGCGCCGAGCTCCCGCAGTCCCTCAATCATCACGCGCACATCGGCGATATTGGGCACATTCTCGAGGGTGACCGGCTCGGCGGCGAGCAGCGTGGCCGCCAACATCGGCAGGGCCGCATTCTTGTTCCCCGGCACCACATGCGTGCCACCAATCGGCGCGCCCCCCTGAATAATCAACTTCGACATCGTCCGTCTTCCTTACCGCCCCTGCGACAACCGCTCGCGCAGACTCTTGAGCGCCTCCCAGTTCTCCAGCTTCAACTTGCGCGACATCTCCTCACCCAACATCAGCATCCGCATCGGGTGGTGGAGCGTCATCACCGGCACATGCCCCTCGCGCAACATCCGCCACTGCCCCACCTGTCCGGCCGAAGCCGTGCTCTCGGGGAAGAGCGCCTGCGCGGCCACCGGCCCCAACAGCACCACCGTCCGCGGATTGACCACCCGCAGTTCGCGCCGCAACTGCTCTCCGCAGGTCCGCAGCGCCGCCGCATCCACCCGCCCGCGCGGCACGCCGCACTTCATCGCCGGCGTCACATAGAGTTCACTCAGCGGCAAGCGAATGGCCGCAAACATCTTCTCAAGCAGGGCCCACGCCTCGCTCCCCGCCTCCAACCGCGCCCCCTGCGCCGCCGCGTCCTCGCCCATCACCGGCGGAGCCGCCACAATCGCCACCTCGGGGTTATACCCATTCCCCCGCGCCCCGAAGCGGCCATTGGCCCCATACGCGCACCCCCGGCAGGCGGCCATCTCTCGGCGCAACGCCTCCAAGGCCTGCGCGCGCTGCTCGGGCGTATCGCTCCCGCCCGGCACCGGCCGCGCCCCCTGGACCTGCGCGGGCGCGGGAATCTTCGGCATCGCCCCGGCCGGGGCCGCTGCCGGCGCACGCGCGCCCCCCTTCGGCGCGGCACAGAAGGCCTGCCAGAGCGCCTCCTCCACCGGCACCTGCTTGACCCCCGTCTCGCGCAGACAGGTCAAGGTATCGATGGCCTCGCTCAACGCCGCCACCAGCGGATGGTCCTCAAAGTCAGAGCCCTGCATAGCTGTGCATTCCCGGAAAGAGTTTAGAAAGGTTAATCCACGTCACGGTCAGGATAATCGCCAACAACCCGGCCCCCAACAGCCCCAACTGCCAAGCGCGCCGCCCGCGACAGTGAAAGACCGCCGCATAAATCAGCCACGTGGCCAACGACCACTGCTCCTTGGGGTCCCACTGCCAATAGGCCCCCCACGCCTCGTTCCCCCAAATCGACCCCAGCGCCAGCGCCAGCGTAATCAGCGCAAAGCCCCACGCCACAGTCCGCCCCGAAGCGCGCATCTGCCCCCAGCACGCCAAGACAAAGGCCCGCGCCATCAGCGCGTAAGCCACCATATACCCCAGCACATGCGGCACAAAGAGCGGACTCTGCAGCGCCGGTGGCAACTGCCCCTCCCGCGCCGAGAAGACAAAGGCCAGCGGAAAGAGCACAACCACGCCCAGCGCCGCATCCAGCCGCGTCGTCTCCAACCGTTCGCGTGCCGCCGTCCACACCGTCGCCGCCGCCAGGCATAGCGGCAACCACAGAAAGGCCTCGAAGAGATTACGCATTGGCGGATGGCCCACCTGCGCCCAACGCACCCCGATGGCCGCCGCAGCCACCGCGCCTACCGCCCGCCACGCCCAGCGGCCCCACCGCTGCGGCAGCGCCACCCCCAACCCCGCCAACGCCACCTGCGCGTTCAGCAGCCAGCCCAGCATATCGACCTTAAGCTCCATCGTGGTGCCTCCCAACCCCCTCTTCGCGCAGCGCCATCGCCACCGCCGCCGCCACCAACAACGCATACCCGGCAAAGACCACCGGCCAGCCCGGATCCTGCCGCACCAAAATCATCGTCTGCCAAACCGGCTCCCCATACGGGTCCTGCCCCTGCGCGTAGCTCATCTGGTAGTAGGTCAACCCCTTCCGACGCAAAGGCTTATTCACCGAAATCTCGCGCGCGCCCTCCGGAAAACGCAACGTCGTGCGATACTGCTTGGGCTGACCATTTGGGTAACTTTCCACCTCAAAGCGCTCCAACGCCACCCGCTCCCCCTGAATCATCCGCTGCCGATATTCCACCGGCGCAATCGGTGAATCCACCAACCAGATCTCCCACTGCTTGGCATACCCCGCCGTCAGCGCGCCACCCACCACCACGGCCAACGCGCCCCCGTGAAAAAGCGCACTCACCCACCGCCGCCGCCACAATGCCGAAATCGTCATCCCCGCAAAAATAACCAACAGCCCCCACGCCACCACCCGGCACCCCGCCGTCTGCAACCACCCCCGCGTCGACCCAAAAGCCAACGCCACACTCACGCCCGCCAACGCCAACAGCGCCCCGACGCCCGCCCAACGGCTCACCGCCAAAACCAAACTCCTTCGTCCAATCAACATACCGCCATTATAGCATAGCCGCCCCCGCTGCCGCTAGCGACTGCCCCCCCTCTGCAACGACCACACCGCCGCCACTACCATAATATATTCGCGCGTACGCGCGCGCGAGGACCCCCACGTTTCCAATGACCTCTGCCGCCCCCTTCCTCACCCTCGCCGATACCCCCAAAAAAGGTAGGGCCTACCTCGAGGTGACCTAGGCCCTAGGTCGAGGCGAGGTAGGCCCTAGGTCGATTTGAGGTAGGCGCGGGGGCAATT
>JBJFFT010000026.1:0-10812 GCA_051891975.1 Candidatus Spyradenecus sp.
GTGCGGGGCGTGGAGGCGCCGTCATCGAAGGGCAACTCGTGGGCGTGGAGGGTCGGCTCGCTGAAGGCGGTGCGGACGTAGCTGACGAGTTCGGACGAGGCGGTGCGCTCGATGCGAAAGCCCGCCTGGCGGATGGCTTGGCCGAAGAGATGGGCGGCGGCGCGGTTGGCGCGGAGGACTTCGCCAGTGTGCGCGATGAGGAGAAGCGGCTCGCGCATCGTGTTGATGAGCGCGTCGAACTCGTTGCGTTCGCGGCCGAGTTGCTCGATGCGCGCGCGCAGTTGGCGGCCCATCGTGGCGATGGCTTGGGCGAGCTCGCGCAGAGGACCGCCTTTGGGCGGGGTGATGGGCGTCTCGAGCTTGCCGCGGGCAATGGCGACGGCCGCGCTTTGCAGGGCGATGAACTGGGGCCGCACGCGCAGGAGGAGGTAGCCCAAGAGGAGGAGGGCGAGGCCGGCACCGCAGAGGAGCGAGAGGGCGACGGCTTGGCGCATCTGCTCGAGCGAGGCGGTGATGGCGGCCAGCGGCAGGGCGGTGCGGACCACCCAGTGCTCGGCGCGCAGGGCGTGGTAGAGGAGGTAGGCCTGGGAGGTGGCCGAGTAGCGGACCGCGAAGTCGTCTTGCGCGGCGGGGTTGTCGGCGGCGGTGGCGGCGGAGACCTCGGGGCGGCGGGCGTGGTTGGGGAGGTCGGCGGCGGTGGCATCGGAGTCGGCCACCACGGTGCCGTCCGGGGCGATGACGGTCACGCGCAGGGGGTGGCCGCGGAAGCGTTCAATGCGGCGCTCGACGGCCTCGAGCTTACCCTCGCGCAGGTCGGGCAAGAGGGTGTCGGCGATGAAGTGGGTGCGCTGGGCGAGGCTTTCGCGCGCCTCGGCAAGGGTGCTGCGCTTGAAGGAGTGGTACTGGGCAAAGAGGAGAATGCCCGTGAGGATTGCCAGGGCCAAAAGGCTCGCCGGCAGCGAGAGTAAAAGCAAGTCGCGGTGTTTCATAGGAAGCGGAGAGTGAAGTTGGCTGTGGGTCCGTGGGAGTGAGGGAAGGGTGTTTATCGATGGACGATAGACGATAGACGGGAAGCGCGTTCCGCGACGGGCAGACTGATGGGGTTTGGACGGGCTATTACACCTCTGGCGCCAGCTTTCCCGTCTATCGTTTCCCGTCTATCGTTCATTAAGCGCGCATCCTATATCCCACGCCGCGGACGGTTTCGAGGCGTTCGCCGAAGGGGCCGAGCTTGCGGCGGAGGGAGACGATGGTGACGTCGACGGCGCGGTCGGTGACAGGGTAGTCCTCGCCTTTGGTGCGGGCGACGATTTGGGCGCGGGTGTAGACGTGGCCGGGGTGGGCGCAGAGGAGGCGCAGGAGGTCGAACTCGCCGCAGGTGAGGGCGATTTCCTGGCCTTGGAGGGTGGCGCGGCGCTGGCCGGGCAGGAGGGTGAGGCCGGCATAGCGGACCTGCTCTTCGGGGCTCTCCTCTTCGCCGCGGCGCAGGAGGGCACGGATGCGGGCGATGAGGACCTTGTTGCTGAAGGGCTTGGTGACGTAGTCCGAGGCACCCATCTCCAGGCCGAGGACGATGTCGTTCTCCTCGCTCTTGGCCGTGAGCATCAGCACGGGGGTGGCGGCGAGGTCGGGGTCGGCCTTCAGGCGGCGGAGGACGCCCAGACCGTCGAGGCCGGGGAGCATCCAATCGAGGAGGATGAGGTCGGGCTTCTGGGCCTTGGCGCGCTCGAGGGCCTGAATGCCGTCCTCGGCTTCGGCGGTGGCGTAGCCGGCGGCGGCGAGGTTGATGGCCAGGAGGTCGCGGATGGCGGCCTCGTCTTCAACGATGAGAATGAGGTTATTCATAGGCTCTTGGCTCCAACTCCGGGTGGCGTGGGCGCTCAATTGGCCACGCGGCGGGCCCTACAGCGGGCGGGCGTGGCGGACAATCTGCCCCTCTTCCAGGTAGATGACATCCTCGCAGATGTTGGTGGCGATGTCGGCAATGCGCTCGATGGCATGGGAAATCGTCACGCAGTCCAAAGTATAACCCGCCTGGGCCGGATTTTTCAAGAGGCGTTCGCGGGCGTCGGCGTAGTGGGCAGCGTTGAGGGCATCGACGGCATCGTCCTCCAGGAGGATGGTGCGGGCCTGGTCGGAGCGGTGGCAGACGAAGGCATCGAGGGCGCCGCGGAGCATTCGGTGGGCGCGGGTGAGCATCGGCGTGAAGTCGAAGGGCTGCGCGGGCGGGGGCGTGAGGGAGGCGATGTCGATGGCGCGGGCGGCGATGTTGGAGGCCAGGTCGGCCACGCGCTCGAGCTCGCCATTGACTTTGAGGATGGTGACCAGGAGCCGGAGGTCGCCGGCGACGGGCTGGTAGAGGGCCATCAGCTTGAGGCACTCCTCCTCGATGGTCACTTCGTCGGCATCGATGGCGGCATCGCGGGCGATGATTTCGCGGGCGCTGTCGGCGTCGGGGCGGTCAACGGCGCGCATAGCGCGGACGAGGGCGTTCTCGGCGGCGGTGGCCAGGTCGAGCAAATGCTGCTTGAGGGTCTCGATTTCGTAGGTAAAACGGTCTCGCATGGGAGTCTTCCTTTCGGGGATTAGGGGATGGGGCGCGGGGCGATTAACCGAAGCGGCCGGTGATGTACTCTTCGGTCTTCTTCTCTTTGGGGGCGGTGAAGAGCTGCTTGGTGGGGCCGACCTCGATAATCTTGCCTTTGTAGAAGAAGGCGGTCTGGTCGGAGATACGCGCGGCTTGCTGCATGTTGTGGGTGACGATGACGATGGTGAAGCGCTCGCGCAGTTGGAGGACGAGGTCCTCAATCTTGAGCGTGGCCACCGGGTCGATGGCGGAGGTGGGCTCATCCATCAGCAGCACCTCGGGCTCGGCGGCGATGGCGCGGGCAATGCAGAGCCGCTGCTGCTGACCGCCCGAGAGGGCGAGGCCGGACTTGCGCAGAGCGTCCTTCACCTCGTCCCACAAGCTCGCCCCGCGCAGGGCGGCCTCGACGCGCTCGGCGATTTCGGCGCGCGAGAGGCGGAAGTGCAACCGCAGCGGATAGGCCACGTTGTCGAAGACGCTCATCGGGAAGGGCGTGGGCTTCTGGAAGATCATCCCCACCCGCCGGCGCAACGCCAGGAGGTCGGTCTTGGGGTCGAGGATATTCACGCCATCGAGGAGCACCTCGCCCTCGGCGCGCTGGCCGCGGTGGAGGGAGTAGATGCGGTTGTAGGTGCGCAGGTGGGTGGACTTCCCGCAACCCGAGGGGCCGATGACGGCCGTGATCTGGCGCTCGGGGATGTCGAGGTTATTCTCGAAGAGGGCTTGGTGGCCGCCTTCGTAGTAGAAGGAGAGGTTGCGGGCGCGGATTTTGGGCGCGCGCGCCGGTGCGGATGAAGAGTTCGGTTGCATAAACGCTTCCTTGTCAGTGGGCGCGCTTGTCGCGGAAGCAGACGCGGGCGACCAGATTGATAAGCAGGACGATGAGGGCGATCACGAGCGCGGCTCCCCAGCCGGCGCGGTGCATCGCCTCGAAGGGCGAATTGGTGGCATACTCGGTGATGAGCACCGGAATGTTCGGCGTGGGGCCGGAGAAGAAGTGCGTGGGCCAACTGTCGGCAAAGAGCGCGGTGAAGAGCAGCGGCGCGGTCTCCCCCGACACGCGCGCCACGGAGAGGAGCACGCCGGTGACCAGGCCATTGCGGGCCGAGCGGCAGATGATTTGCAGCGTCACGCGGCAGCGGGTGAGCCCCAGGGCCAGACCGCTCTCGCGCAGTGTATCGGGCACCATCAGGAGCATCTCCTCGGTGGTGCGCATAATCACCGGGAACATCAGAATGGCCAGCGCCACTGCCCCGGCAAAGCCCGAGAAGCACCCCATCGGCACCACCAGCGCCATATAGACGAAGAGACCGACGATTACTGACGGCATTCCCATCATCACATTGGCGCTAAAACGCAGGGCTGCAGCCACTGGTGAAGCCTTCCCGAACTCCGCCAGCCAAATCCCCGCCAGCAACGCCGGGGGAATGGCCACCACCGCCGCGCAGAGCGTCACCAGCAGCGTGCCCAGCAGCGCATTGGCGATGCCCGCGCCGGGGATGCCGTAGGGCTTGGTGGGGTTGGTAAGGAACTCCCAGCCCAACGCCTCGGCACCGCGCAGGAGAATCGTCCCTAGCACCCAAATCATCGCCCCCACGGCCAGCGCCAAGGCCAATAGCGAGAAGCCTTGCATCAGCCAATCCTGGACCTTGCGCCAGGTCGGCGGCCGCGTCTTGCCGGCCAAGGAGGGAAGCGGGGTGGAAATAGAGCGCGTTGTCATCGTTCTCTCCTTTACCGTTCGCCGCGCTTGGCCTTGGTCAAGGTCAGGTAATACTGCGCGGCCACCTGGATGGCGAAGGCCATCGTCAGCAAAATCAGCCCAAGGGCGAAGAGGGCCGCGCGCTGGAGCCCGTCGGCCTCGGCGAAGTTATTGGCCAGCGTGGCGGCGATGGTGGTGCAGCCTTCGAGCGGCGAAGCGGGCACGGCGATGACGTTGCCGGCCACGAAGAGCACGGCCATCGTCTCGCCCAGCGCCCGGCCCAGGCCGATGAAGACCCCGCCGAGCAGCCCGCGCGCGCCGTAGCGCAGGAGAATGTCGCGCGCCACCTCCCAGCGCGTGCACCCCACGCCGAAGGCCGACTCGCGCAACATCGGCGGAGTCATCCGCAGCACATCGCGCATCACCGCGCAGATGTAGGGCAGAATCATCAGCGCCAGAATCAGCCCGGCGGTCAGCACGCCAAAGCCATTGGTGTCGATCCCCAACCGCCACCACAGCTCTTGCATCAGCGGGCAGACCACAAAGAGCCCCCACATGCCGTAGATAATCGAGGGAATGGCGGCCAGCAGGTCGATCGCCTGCCCCAGCAGCCGCGAGAGCGCGGGCGGCGCGTCGACAATCCACAGCGCCGAGACGAAGGCCAGCGGCAGGGCCACCACCAACGCAATCGCCGTCGTCTCCAGCGTGCCGACCATCGCCGGCCACGCGCCAAAGAGCCCCGCCACCGGGTCCCACTCCTGCGACCACA
The DNA here is from genome assembly GCA_051891975.1 of Candidatus Spyradenecus sp. GTDB lineage: Bacteria > Verrucomicrobiota > Kiritimatiellia > RFP12 > DVOR01 > Spyradenecus. Next base: position 5,056 of record JBJFFT010000026.1, read on the forward strand.
GGAAGCCGAACCCAAAGGTCCGCCACGCCTCCCACGAGGCGGCCGTCAACTGGATGAAGAAGGCCACCATCAACAGCCCCACCACGAGCGCGCAGCCCTGGCAGAGCCTCCGGAAGGGGCCATCCACCGAAACCCTCCGCGCGCAGAGCGCCTGCGCCGGAGGTTCGATTGTGCTTGTCTGTGCCATCATGCGCACACTCGTCTGGGGCTAGGGTTGCTTACTCGCCCAGCGTCTTGAGCGCCTGGGCGCTCTCCTCGGCCGAGAGGGGCGTGTAGTGCAGCTGCTTGGCCGCGGCCGCGCCCTCGGTGAAGCACCAGGTGAAGTAATCCTTCAACGCGGCCTTACGCTCGGCCGGGGTGTCCTTGCGCACCAGGATGTAGGTGGTGCCCAGGATCGGCCAATCGCCCTGCGTCGGCTCGCTCCAGGCCCCGGTGCCATTCTGCAGCGCCACGGTCGAGAGCTTGGCCTCGAGCGCGTAGGTGTATTCGGTGTAGCCGATGGCACCGCGGATCTTGGCCACATTGTTGCAGACCCCGGGGTTCTTCTGCCCGCCCAGGCCGCAGGGCCACTTGACGCTCGCGCCGGCACCCACCTGCTCGCGCCACGCCTCCGAGACCTTCGAGAGGTAGCCGGTGAAGATCGCGCTCGTCCCCGAGGAGTCGGAGCGGTGCACCACCGTCACCTTCAGCCCCTTAGGCAACTTCAGCCCGGGGTTCAACGCGGCAATCTGCGGGTCGTCCCACGCGGTAATCTCGCCCAGGAAGAGCTTGGAGAGCACCTCGTTGGTCAACTTCAGCTCCCCGGCCTTCACCTTCGGCAGGTTCACAATCGGCACCACCGGCCCGCGAACCATCGGGAACTGAACCAGCCCCCACGCCTCGCAATCCGCCGCGCTCACCGGGTCGTCGGTCCCCGCGAAGTCCACCGTCTTCTCCTTAATCTGATTGCGCCCGGCGCCCGAACCGACCGACTGGTAGTTCACCGCCGCCCCCTGCTCGCTGGCCGTATAGCCATAGGTCCACACCTGATAGACCGGCGCAGGGAAGGACGCCCCCGCCCCCGTCAAGCGCAACCGCTCGGCCTTCACACTTCCGGCCGCCACAAGCGCGGCCAACGTCAGCATCATCATCTGTTTCATACGTGTCGTTCTCCTGATTAGTTCCAGAAAACGCCGCAAAGTATCCCACCGCTTCGTGCGCCTAGTATGAGCCCCAGGTTAGATTTCTGTTAGCGCTCGGAGCCTGCTCCGAGCGCAGTCGACAGTGGACAGTCGACAGTTGACAGGGCGCGTCCCGCGACGGAGAGGTGGAGGGCACAACGGCAAGGCCCCCGGCCTCTGGCCACCCGGGGCGGTAAGCGTTGTGCCGTGGCCTGCTCCGCCAGGCCACACCGCTAACCGCTAGCTGCTAACCGCCGGGCGCTTCAGCGCCCCCTCCCCCCTTTCTCCCCCCGCCTTTAATAACTCCCGCATGCGTGTCACGCGCGTACGCGCGCGCGATAGGCCCTACCTCGCCTCGACCTAGGGCCTACCTCGCCTCGACCTAGGGCCTACCTCACCTCGAGGTAGGCCCTACCTTTTTTTAGGGTATCGCGCGAAGCGCGGACGGGGGAGGGGGCTCGGAGTTTGCCTGTAAGCGTTTTGCAGGCCGCCGTCCCCGGCGGCTTTTCGCCCATTGTCAGCTAGGGGCGCAGCCCCCCGCGCCCCAAAAATAGTTGTAAAAACCGCTTGACACGGGGGGGGGGGTAGAAATGCTAGACTAGGCCCCAGCAAGCGGGAGAAGGGGCCCATTACCTCTTCAACTAGAGATGAAAGAAAGGATAGAGAAATGAGCAGAAGGACATACGTGCTCGGCGCGCTCTTCGCCGTGGCAACATTCGCCGCCCCGGCGTGGGCGGAGCTGACCTTTACGGAGGCCGGATTGCCGGATGATAGCGGTTGGACCTCGGTGGCATGGACTGCTGAGAATAAGACTTTGACGGAGGATACGGCCTTTACAGGCGTCACCGGCGGCTCTTCAAGCGCCATCACCGTCACGGCCACGGGCTACAATCTCTCGCTGGCAGGGGCAGGAACAGGTACGCAGATTGCGTGGAACGGCACCATTGCGGCGGATACGATCTACCTGAAACAGGGGCGCTTCTCGCCGGCCAATAGTGCGAGCTTGGGCTTCCTGGGGTCGGCCAAGGTCTACATTAAAGGCCAATTCTTCGCCGACGTATGGGCCTCCGGGGCGACGGCGACTGGAATCAGCCTGAGCAACGAGTTCTACCTTGCGCCATCCACCTATACCGAAAGCAATTTCAACAATGTCTCCATTCGCGTTCACGATGGGAACCTGGCGTTGACGGGCAAGGTGACGCTCCTGCCGGCCTCAAGTACGGAGAAGGGGACGGTGAAGGTGAAGACGGGCAATGCGGCCTCGGCCAACCGAACACTGACGCTCTCGCACCTAGATTTGACGAAGGTGGCTGTCGGTGGGAATACGACTGAGTGCTTGACGGTGGAGGGCGATCTGAAGGTCGTCTTTGCCAATGGGGCGACCCTGAATCTGCCCGCCTCGGTGGCCAATGCCGGATGGGTAAAGGTGTTGACCGACGGAAAGGCGGATGCCACCTCCTTCGAGGCCTTGACGGTCCAGCTGGACGGCGCTGCGGTGGATAGCAACCAGTACACTGTGGTCAAGAATGCCGCAACCGGGAGCGTGAAGGTAGCACCGGCGAGGGAGCCGGTGAGTCTGGAGCGCACCCTCTCCACGGCGAATGAACACTGGACTGCGGGCGTGGAAGAGGCCTTGTGGGGAAGCGCCGGCGTGAACCCCAGCGAAATCGACAGCGTCACGCTGACGGTGGAAACGCCATCTGAACTGACACTGAGCGAGGAGACGACGGTTGCCTCGCTGACGCTTAACGGCCCGTCTGCGTTGACCTTCAAGCCGACCACCTTGGAAGAAACGACCACGGGGGCCTTGATGGTGCTCTCTTCGACAGCGGTCAACACCGATACCGATGTCTCGGACATTACCGCGACCCTCGGTGCCGTCACGCTCGCCTCGGGTAAAACGCTGACGATGAACGGCTTGGCCTTCTCTGCGATGACGAATAATGGGGGTGCGCTGTGCTTCAAGGGCGGCACGGCGAGCTCCACGCTCTTGCAGACTTTCGATGGCACGATGACCTTGCGGGACGGCGCGAATGTGACGTTGCCTGGTCAGTATACGATGACTTCGGCGCAGCGTTTCATCGCCGATAGCGGGACTGCGACCCTGACGCTGTACAACAATAATGCGTCCGATGGCGTGGTCGACACCGACGGAGATGAGACCATCCAGGTCAAGGATGGAGCGCAGTTGACCTTGAAAGCGCGTGACTTGGGCGGATGGAGTGAGTATCGCGGTAATCATTTGGCGGTCGCGGTGCGTGGCACGGGCTCCAAGATTACGGCTGGTTCTCGTGATACCGAGCCTGGGTGCTTTGTTGGGCGCGTGGTGTTGGCCGATGGAGGCGAGATTGCCGGCGGTAGCACGGCCTCGGCAGCACTGGACTTCTATGGCACTACTTCAACGAACGCGGACTATCCGGAGATTTATGTTTCCTCGGGGACCGGCACCTGGTCGGGCTATCTGTGGCGGAATAAGGGCCTGGTTGTGAAGGTGGCGGATGGAGCGACCTTCGTCCTGAGCGGCACCTTGAAAAGCAAGGGCGATAATAACAAGGCGCTTACGAAGGTTGGTGCCGGTGAGATGAAGATTACGGACGCTCAAACGGAGAACTCGGGGGCCTATATCATCAACGAAGGCCAGCTTACCTTCTCCACCGAGACCGACCTCACGCTCTCCAACACCATCTCCGGCTCGGGCACGCTTGGAAAGTCCGGCGCGGGGACGCTCACATTGACGGGCACGCTGAGCAACTTTACGGGGCGCCTGGAGGTGGCCGAAGGCACGCTGGTGATTCCGGCGGGGAAGGAGAGCGCGGATAGCACGATTGGGGTGGGGGCCCAGTTGGCGTTGGTGCTCTCGTCGGAGCAGTTGGCGGCGGGCTATACCTCCACCCTCGCCTCGGAGTCGATTGTCTTCAAGAAGGAGGTCGATGGCTCCTTGGTGGATGTGACCTCCGAGGACGGCACGACGGAGAATGGCACCTTCACGCCGAACCTCAATACGTGGGAGGGAGACACGGAAACGGACGGCGTCTACGCCTGGAGCGAGGGCGCAAACTGGTCGAAGGGGAGCGCGCCGGCGGCGGGCGATCACGTGGTGATTGCGCTGGGCGAAGGGATTGGCACGCCGACCTTGACGGCGAATACCACGGTGGTTGCACTCTCCATTACCGGCTCGGGCGCGCTGAATCTCGCCGGCTACACCTTGACCGCGAACCGTATCAAGGGCGAGAGCCAAGAGACCACGGCACTGACGCTCGAGGGCACGGGCACGGTGAAGTTGAATGCCAGCACCACGCTCGAGCGTAAGACCCTGGAGACGCTCACCTTGACAGTCCCGAGCGGCATCACCTTGGCCACTGAATTGACGGGGAATGACGGCAATCCCATCTTTACGGATGTGTCGATTGCTTTCGCTGATGGGGCGAGCTGGAAGTCGCACGGTTGGCTGGAGCTCGATGGCACCGTCACGGTGGAGAATGGTAGCGACCTGGCGCTCGCGATGTTGAACACGGCGCAGCCTTCGATCTGGGGCTCTGGCACGTTGCAGAAGCGGGGCGCCGGCACCCTCACCATAAACGGCATGGATGGCACGCACGCCAATCCCTTGGTGATTGAGGCCGGCACGCTTAACCTCACCTCGAGCAGCACGGCCACCTTTACCGGGGGCATCTCCGGCGCGGGCGCCCTCAAGATCGGCTCGGGAACGGTGGTCCTGACACAAGCCAACACCTATTCCGGCGGCACGGAAATCGCCTCGGATGCCACGCTGAAGCTGACCGCAACGGCCGCGCAGACGCTCTCGGGGAACCTCTCCGGTTCGGGTGCGTTGGAGATCGGCGATGGGACTGTTGCGGCAACGGTGGCCTTGACCGGGCTCAACGGGGGCTATTCCGGCACGATCACGGTGGCGGAAAGGTCGACCTTGAGCAATGGCACGAGCACGGCCACCGTGCCCTTCGGCAAGGGCTCGATTGTGAACAACGGGGTGCTGAAGCTGACTGGACCGGCTGCCGAGGCCTCGACGGGCTACGCCCAGTTGCCGTCGGTCTCTGGCTCGGGGAACATCACCTTCTGCTCCGAATCGGCCACGCGCATCGCCGGCGCAATCACCACCACCGGCACGGTCACCATCGAGGGGAAGCAGAACAAGACCTTGGCGGACAAGACCACCATAACGCTGCCTGCGGCTGTGGTTGTCTTTGAGCGAGACAGTCGGGACTTCACGAATGCTTCGGCCTCGATTGAGGGCCCGAGCATCGCGATTGGCGCGGAGGCCACGCTGGCGCGGAACGATGAGGCCTCGTCGGTGACGATTGCCGACGGCAAGACGCTCTCGGGCACGGGCTCCAACGCGGGCACGGGGACGATTGGCGTACCGATCACCTTCGCCGAAGGAAGCGTGCTGGACGCGACATCGGATGTGGGAATCGCCTTGGCCGGCAAGGTGACGGGCACCATCTATGTGAAGCTCTCTACGGCCAAGACGGTCCTGACCGCCACCTCGGAAGCGGAGCTTGACCGTACGACTCAGCTTGCCTTCGCCAGTGATGAGACCTCGCAGACCTTCGAGACGGGCGGCTACCGCTTCGTCGAG
>JBJFFT010000027.1:0-10792 GCA_051891975.1 Candidatus Spyradenecus sp.
GGCTCTATTTGCTCCTGTGTCACATACCTCAGCCGCACGCAGATGAGTAGTTGCGTTTGCACTTCGGCTCGCGAACCCATCGCAATCCGCAGGAAGTGGCGGAACTCGTTGGTGTTGTTGCGCCCATATCCCTCGGCGATGTTTGATGGCACGGAGACAACGGCTCGTTGAAGCTGGGCTGCCAGGCAAAACAACTCCTGCCGGGGCAATAACTTGATAATGCCATAGACACCTTCGACAAGGTCCATGCCGAGCTTCCAGACCTCTAGGTTCTGATAGGACATATTCACGGCCTTAATCCTCCATTGCCCAGAGGCTCACCTCTGGAGTTACCGTTCACCGTTCACTGTTCACCGTTCACGCGAGCGCAGCGAGCTTGGCACGCAGGAGCTGCTGGACAACTTGCGGCGAGGCCTTGCCCTTGGATTGCTTCATCACCTGGCCGACGAGGAAACCGATGGCGGCTTGCTTGCCGGCCTTGAAGTCGGCGACGACCTTGGGGTTGGCAGCGAGAACGGTGTCGACGAAGGCCTCGATGGCGCCGGTGTCGGAGACCTGCCCGAGGCCGCGAGCCTTGACGATCTCGGCGGGGTCGCCGCCTTTCTCGAAGAGCTCGGGGAGGAGGGCCTTGGCGGTGGGGCCGTTGATGGTCTTGGCGTCGAGGAGTTTGAGGAGGTCGCCGAGCGCTTCGGGGGTGAGGGCGGAGTCAGCGAGGGCGGTGCCGGTCTTGGCGGTGAGGGCGAGCACTTCGGCCATCACCCAGTTAGAGGCCAGCTTGCCATTGCCGCAGCGGCGAGCGACGGCCTCGAAGAAGTCGGCCAGCGCGCGGTCTGCGGAGAGGACCCCGGCGTCGTACTCGGGGATGCCGTATTCGGCGACCATCCGCTCGCGGCGCTTGGCGGGGGCTTCGGGGAGGTCCTTGGCCCAGGCGGCGATCTGCTCGGGGGTGAGGGCGATGGGCATCAGGTCGGGCTCGGGGAAGTAGCGGTAGTCGTCGGCATTTTCCTTGGTGCGCATCACGAAGGTTTCGCCCAGGTCCGGATCCCACCGGCGGGTCTCCTGGCGGATGACTTGGCCGGCCTCGAGGGCGCGCTTCTGGCGGTCGATCTCGAAGAGCAGGGCGGCGTGGATGCCGCTAAAGGTGTTCATATTCTTGATCTCGACCTTGGTGCCATAGGCCTCCTGCCCCACGGGGCGGATGGAGACGTTGACATCCGAGCGCATGTTGCCCTCTTCCAGGTTGCACTCGCTCACGCCGGCGTAGATCATCATCTCGCGCAGGGCGGTGAGGTAGGCAAGCGCTTCATCGGCCGAGCGCATATCGGGCTGGGAGACAATCTCCATCAGCGGCACTCCGGCGCGGTTGAAGTCGACCCCCGAGCAGCCGGCGCGGTGGGTGAGTTTGCCGACGTCCTCCTCCAGGTGGATGTGGTGGATGCGCACGGTCTTGCGGCCGCCGCCGAGAGCCGCGATTTCCACGCCGCCGCCGAGGCAGAGGGGATAATCGAGCTGGGTGATCTGGTAATCCTTGGAGGAATCGGGGTAAAAGTAGTTCTTGCGGTCGAACTTGGCGTAGTTGGCAATCTCGCAGCCGAGCATTAGCCCGGCCATCACCGTGTAGCGGATGGCCTCCTGGTTCATACTTGGCAGCGCGCCGGGATAGCCCAGGCAGACCGGGCAGACGTGCGAGTTGGGCGTGGCGCCGAAGGCATTGGAGCACCCGCAGAACATCTTGGTGACCGTCTTCAGCTGGACGTGCGTCTCAAGGCCGATAACAACTTCGTATTCCATCGTCTTCTTCCTTCTCTCTTCCCGGTTAGGCGCGCGGCAGTTCGAGGGCCTTGGCGGCCTTGAAGAGCGTCATCTCCCCGAAGTTCGGCCCAATGAGCTGGATGCCGACGGGCTTGCCCTCGGCGGTGGTGCCGGCGGGGAGGGCGATGGCGCAGCAGCCGGCCAGGTTCACGCCCACGGTCAGCACATCGGAGAGGTAGTTGCGGATGGGGTCGTTCTGATAAACGCCCAGGGGCCAGGCCGGCTCGGGCGTGACCGGCGCCAGCAACAGGTCGCACTGCGCAAAGGCCGCCTCGAAGTCGCGCCGAATGAGGGTGCGGACCTTCTGCGCGCGGTTGTAGTAGGCATCGTAGTAGCCGCTGGAGAGAACGAAGGTGCCCAGCAGGACGCGCCGCTTGACCTCGGCCCCGAAGCCCTCGGCGCGCGTGCGCTTGTACTGCTCGATCACGTCATCGCACGGCACGCGCAGACCGTAGCGCACGCCATCGAAGCGCGCGAGGTTGGCCGAAATCTCCGCGGTCATGCAGATGTAATAGGTGGGAATGCCGTAGGCCGTGTGCGGGAGGGAGACATCCTTGAGCGTGGCACCCAGGGCCATCGCGCGCGCCTTCGCCTCCTCAACGCGCGCACGCACCTCGGGGTCGAGCCCCTCGCCATAGTATTCGGCCGGAATCCCCAGCACCATCCCCGCGAGCGGCTTCTCGGCATCGGCCCCGGCCCACGCCTGAGTGTAGTCGGGCACCGGCTCATCGAGGCTGGTCGCGTCCATCGGGTCGCGCCCGGAGATGACATTCATCACCAGCGCGGCATCCTCAACGGTCTTGGTCATGGGCCCCACCTGGTCGAGCGACGAAGCGCAGGCCACAATGCCGTAGCGCGAGACGCGCCCGTAGGTGGGCTTGACCCCCACGATGCCGCAGTGCGAAGCGGGCTGGCGGATCGAACCGCCGGTGTCGGACCCCAGCGCCGCGAGCGCCAGGTCGCCCCCCACCGCCGCCGCGCTGCCGCCCGAGGAACCGCCGGGGATGCACCCGCGCGCCACCGGGTTCTCGGTGGGGCCGAAGTAGGAGGTCTGGGTGGTCGAGCCCAGGGCGAACTCGTCCATATTCGTCCGCCCCAGGAAGATGGCTCCGGCCGCGCGCAGTTTGGCGATGACCGTGGCATCGTAAGGGGCGGTGTAGCCCTCGAGAATGTGCGAAGAGGCCGTGCACGGCTGGCCAATGACATTCATATTGTCCTTGATGGCAATCGGCACGCCCAACAGCGGCAAGTCCTCCCCCGCCGCACGGCGACGGTCGGCCTCTTCCGCAGCCGCGAGCGCCCCCTCGCCATCAATCGTCACATAGGCGTGGATGGTGCTCTGGCTCGCTTCCATCGCCTCAATCAGCGCGCGCACCAGTTCCACCGAGGTGAACGCGCCCGCGCGCAACCCCGCCACCGCCTCGCTGATCGTCATCTTGCAGAAGTCATTCATCTCTCGCCTCCTTATTCCACCACGCGCGGCATCCGGATCTCGTCCTCGATCCGCTCAGGGGCATTGGCTGTGGCCACCTCGGTCGGCAACCCGGCCACCGGCTCATCGGCGCGGAAGATGTTATTCACGCTATGACCGTGCAGCGTCGCCGGCAACCCCTCCACATCCAACTGCGAAATGCGCTCGACATACGCCACAATCGTCTCCAACTGACTGCCGAAAAGCTCCCGCTCCTCCGCCGTCAGGTCCAAACGCGCCAAATGCGCCACGCGATCAATATCAAATCCGGCCATAGCCATCCTCCTGAAAGCACGCACTATACCAAAAGTGCGCCCGCTGTGCTCGCGCGAAGGGATCCCTGCGGACCGTGCGGGGGCCGCTACGTAGCGTGAGGGGATCCGATGGGCCGTGCGCTTCGCCTCCGGCGCGGCGTAAGATAAGCGTTGTGCACCGGTCTGCTCCGTCAGGCCGGTAACGCCCCTACCATAAACTTACTATGCGCGCGTGTCACGCGCGTACGCGCGCGCGATAGGCCCTACCTCGCCTCGACCTAGGGCCTACCTCGCCTCGACCTAGGGCCTACCTCAAGTTGACCTAGGGCCTACCTCACCTCGACCTAGGGGCGGGGACGGCGAGCCCTCCGGTTGCGCGGCGGGGGGGAGGTGTGCTAGAATGGGCGCGATTTTGACGGAGCGTAGCGCAGCCTGGTAGCGCATCTGCTTTGGGAGCAGAGTGTCGGGGGTTCAAATCCCTCCGCTCCGACCACTTTATAAGGATGTCGCGATGGACAAGAAAGAAGCCCCGAAGAGTTCCCTGGATGCCTTGGTCTCGCTCTGCAAGCGGCGTGGATTTATCTTTCAGAGTTCTGAGGTCTACGGCGGTTTTGCCGGTTTCTGGGATTATGGTCCGCTGGGGTGCGAGCTCAAGCGCAATATCAAGGAGAGTTGGTGGCGGTGGACGGTGCGCAATCGCGAGGATGTGGAGGGGCTGGATGCTTCGATCATTATGCACCCGGCGATTTGGAAGGCCTCGGGCCATCTGGATACCTTCTCCGACCCGATGAGTATGTGCAAGGGCAACTGCCGCAAGTTGATGCGCGCAGACCAGATCTGGGACGTCTTTGAGGAGTCGGCCATCTGCGCGGCGCTCGCGCCGATGGTGGGTGATGCGGGCAAGGTGGCCACGTGGTGCAAGGGGAAGGGTAAGGCCGTGGCGCCGGGGCTCTACACCGTCCAGCACCCCGAGCACCTGGAGGTTATCTTCGAGCAGTTGAAGACTGTGGCGGATGTGAAGGCGCTCTTTATCCTGTTGGCCACGCCGGCGGGCGAGGCGCCAGTGTTGCCGTGCCCGAATTGCGGCGGGGTGATGACCGAGCCGCGCCCCTTCAACCTGATGTTCAAGACCATCGTTGGGCCGGTGGACGACCCCTCCAACGTGGCCTATCTGCGCCCGGAGACCGCGCAGGCGATCTTCGCCGAGTTCTCCAATGTGATGGTCTCGAGCCGCCAAATGCCGCCCTTCGGCATTGGGCAGATTGGCAAGAGCTTCCGTAACGAGGTGACCCCGCGCAACTACATCTTCCGTTCGCGCGAGTTCGAGCAGATGGAGCTGGAGTTCTTCATCAAGCCCGATGAGGCCGTCGAGTTGCTCTGCGGCCACGTAGCCCCGCTTACCGCCGAGACCGACCTCTCCGAGCCGCAGGCCGACTGGGGTTGGGAGTGCTGGCACAAGTATTGGGTGGAGCAGCGCAAGCAGTGGCTCGTGGCCAACGGTCTGCCCGCCGAGAGCTTTGTGGAATACTGGCAGAAGCCCGACGAACTGGCCCACTACGCCCGCGCTTGCGTGGATATTGAGTACCGCTTCCCCTTCGGCGTGCAGGAGCTCGAGGGCATCGCCGCGCGCTCGGACTTCGACCTCTCCCGCCACCAGGAGCACTCGGGCAAGAGTATGGAGGTCTTCGACGAGCCCCTCAAGCTCGCCGTCAAGAAGCTCTCCGAGGAGGAGAAGGCCGCCTTCCGCGCCAAGACCGTGGCCGCCTGGGAGGCGCGCGGCAAGAGCGCCGAGGCCGCCAACGCCTTCCTCGACCGCCTCTTCGAGGGCAAGTACATCCCCCACGTTATCGAGCCCTCCTCCGGTGTCGACCGGATGGCCCTGGCGATGCTCTGCAACGCCTACGAGGAGCAGAGGCTGACCGATGAAAAGGGCCGCGAGGACGTCCGCACCGTCCTGCACCTCGCCCCGCAGATTGCCCCCATCAAGGTGGCCGTCTTCCCGCTGGTCAAGAACCGCCCCGAGCTCTACACCCTCGCGCGCTCCATCTTCAAGCGCCTGCAGAAGCGCTACAACTGCTTCTGGGACGAGACCGGTGCCATCGGCCGCCGCTACCGCCGTCAGGACGAAATCGGAACGCCCTTCTGCGTGACTGTCGACTTCGACACCCTCGAGAAGGACGGCACCGTCACCCTCCGTGAGCGTGACTCCATGCAGCAAGAGCGCATCTCCGTCGATGCCCTCATCGCCAAACTCGACGCGCTGCTGTAGCGTTGGGGGCCCGCCCCCAAACCCCGGGCAGGACTTCTCGCCCTGCACCTCGGGAGCGTGGGACGCTCCACCCCGGCCGAAGCGCCCGATGGGCACTTCGGCTATTCTTTTCTACCCGGAGGCGGCGGCAGGACGCGGCCATTGGAGCAGCTAGGCGAGCTCGGTACGGACGTGGTAAAAGTTTTGCAGTGGCCTGCTCCGCCAGGCCACCTGGGCTCGCGCGCGCAACTTTTGCTTGCTTCCTGGCGCAACACGCGCTATTATAGAGGCAAGAAGTTCGGGCGGGGCCCGAGCGAAGGCCTTTGAGAGAGATTGATAAGACGATGACTGACGAGACGAAGAAGCCCGATCCGATTGTGGAGGTGGAGCAGTTCGGGAAGTTGCCCGACGGCACGGTGGTGTTGCATTACACGTTGAAGAATGGCCTCGGCGGCGAGCTGGAGGTGTTGGAGTATGGCGGAACGGTCCGCCGCTTCACCGTGCCCGGGCCCGATGGCCAGCCGCGCAATGTCATCGTGGGGCCCGACACGCTCGAGGGCTGGGTCAAGGAGCCTTACTACGGCCAGCTCATCGGCCGCGTGGCCAACCGCATCGCGCACGGCAAGTTCTCCCTGGATGGCAAGGATTACACCCTGGCCACGAACAACGCCCCCGGCGGCATCCCTTGCGCCCTGCACGGCGGCGAAGAGGGCTTCAACGCCCGCGTCTGGAAACTACGCGCTTTCTTCCAGGAGAATATCCCCGCCGAGGCCGAGTGGGTCAAGGCCGAAGTCGCCGCCGGCACCCTGGGCGTCGATGACGCCTGCCTGCTGCTGAAGCTCGATTCGCCCGATGGCGACCAGGGCTACCCGGGCGCGGTCCACGCCGAGGTGCTCTACATCCTCACCCCGGAGAACACTTGGCGCATCATCTACCACCTCACCGCCGACGCGCCCACGCCTGTGGCGATGACCCAGCACGCCTATTGGAACCTCAAAGGTTGCGCCCAGGGCGATATCCTCGACCACACGCTGCAGCTCTCGGCCGCGCGTTACACCCCCGTCAATGCCGGGCTCATCCCCACCGGCGAGCTCGCCCCCGTCGCCGGCACGCCGCTGGACTTCACCGCTCCGCGCACGCTCGGCCAGGACATCGATGCCGAGAACGACCAACTCCGCTTCGGCGCGGGCTACGACCACAACTTTGTGCTCGACCACCCGGAGGGCGTCCTTGCCCACGCCGCAACCCTCACCGTCCCCGATGGGATGAAGATGGAGGTGTGGACCGACCAGCCGGGCATCCAGATTTACACCGGGAACTACATCCCCGACGGTCTGCAGACCCCCGAGGGGCCGACCGTCCGCCGCGGAGGCGTGGCGCTGGAGACCCAGCACTTCGCCGACAGCGTCAACCGCCCCGAGTTCCCCACCGTCATTCTCCGCCCGGGGCAAGTGCTCCGCTCGGTCACCGAATATCGCTTCCCCAAGGCCTAAGGCCGCGGGGCGCACTCCAACCAACCAAGGAAATCAACTATGGGTAAACTCCTCATTGACGCGTTAGTCTTCTTTGGCTTTATCGCGTGTGTTCTCTTTGTGGGCTTCTTTAAGAGCCGGAAAAAGGCCGGGGCCGAAGCAGGCGCGGAAGATTACTTCCTGGCCGGGCGCGGATTGAAGTGGTGGCTGATCGGCTTCTCCCTGATTGCCGCCAACATCTCGGCCGAACAGTTCGTGGGAATGAGCGGGCAGGGGGCCGGGTTGGAAGGCATCTCGTGCGCGTCGTGGGAATGGATTGCGGCGATCACGCTGGTGGTCGTGGCCTTCTGTATGTTGCCCTACTTCCTGAAGACCGGCATCACCACGATGCCTGAGTTCCTTGAAGTGCGCTACAACCACGTGGCCCGCTCGCTGATGACCATCTCAATGATCGGTATCCTCATCGTCGCCTCGCTCATCGGCGTGACCTACGCCGGCTCGCTGGTGATGTTCCAGCTCTTCAATGAGTTCGGCGTCTCGGTCACCTTCCCCACCTGCTGCATTATTATGTCGGTCATCGCCGGGGCCTACGTCCTCTTCGGCGGCCTGAAGGCCTGTGCGTGGGCCGACCTCATCCAGGGCGCGGCCCTCATCGTCGGCGGCGCCATCATCGCCTACATCGCCTGCAATGCCCTGGCCGACGCGCCTGCGGCCGAGCTCGCCGGCTTCGGCGGAGCCACCACGGCCTCCGAGGGCTTCCTCGCCCGCTTCCAGGACCTCAACGCTGCTAAGATGCACATGGGCCGCCCGGCCACCGACGCAGCGATGCCCTGGACCATCCTGCTGATGGGCATCTGGATCCCGAACTTCTACTACTGGGGCCTCAACCAGTACATCACCCAGCGCATCCTCGGCTCGGGTTCCCTCGCCGAAGGCCAGAAGGGCATCGTCTTCGCCGCCGGTCTCAAGCTGCTGATCCCCTTCATCATCGTCATCCCCGGCATCATCGCCTTCAACCTCTGCGCCAAGGATATGGCCGAGGACACCGCCAAGGCCGTCACCGAAAAGGTCCAGAAGGGTGCCTACGCGCCTAACGAGCTCATCTGCTTCTACTCGCTCAATGCCGATGACGCCACGGCCGACCAGTCCAACCTCGCCATCTCTGCCAAGACCAGCCCGGAGGTCCTCGCCAAGATTATCGCCCACAACGCGCCCCTCCTGGCCAAGTTGACCGCCGATGGCAAGGGCGTGACCCCGGATGCCATCAAGGACCTCGCCGCCCAGGGCAAGGCCGGCGAAATTGCCCTCTCCAATGGCGAAGTCATCAAGATCTCCGACAACACCTATAAGTACGACGGCGCCCTCGGCCACCTGATGAAGCTCATCCCGCGCAACTGCGGCATCCTCGGCTTCGTCCTCGCCGCCCTCCTCGGGGCCATCGTCTCCTCCCTCGCGGCCGTGCTCAACGCCACCTCCACCCTCTTCACGATGGACATCTTCCAGCGCTACATCCGGCCCAGCGCCAAGCAGAGCACCCTCGTTCTCTGCGGCCGCGTCGTCACCGTCATCCTCGCGGTGGCCGGGTGCATCGTCGCTGCCGGCTTGAAGTCCGAATCCATCTTCAAGTACATCCAGGAGGTGCAGTGCTACGTTTCGCCGGGCATCTTCGCGGTCTTCGCCTTCGGTATGCTCAACCGCTCGGCTGGCCGTTGGGGCGGCGTCTTCGGCCTCATCTTCGCGCCGGTGGTCTTCTACTTCCTCAACACCTACGGCTGGGACTGCATCCCGGGCTTCATCCTCAAGCCCCTGAGCGCCATTGAGTGCCTGGGCATTCCCGCCGCCGGTGGCACGATGCACTACCTCATCGCCGCCTCCTACATCCTCGTGCTCACGCTCGTCTTTATGACCCTCTACGGCCTCATCTTCCGCCTGCCGGTGGCCGAGCGCGTCCAGTTCGAGCACAAGACCACCCTGGATATGACGATGTCCAAGGGCGCCCTGATCGCCGGCCTGGTGGTCTGCATCCTCACCATCGCCCTCTACGTGATCTTCTGGTAAGCCGGAACAGGGCAATCCCCCACACGAAGCGCCGTCCCCTCTCCCGGGGGCGGCGTTTTGTTTACCTTGCGCTCGAAGTGAACTCGCACGAGAGGCGGTGCCATCTTCGGCCCGGGCCGACCTGAATTAATAAGGCCCCGTCTTATTGCAAATAAGGCCCCGTCTTATTGGCAACAAGACCCCGTCTTATTGGCAATAAGTCCCCGTCTTATTAATCCGTCCTCGGCGGTTCGCTTTTTAGAGCGCGTTCTGTTATCATTTGAGGCATTCCGTACTTCTGAAGGAGAGCGCCTCTATGTGTAGGATGAAGTGGCTGAAAGGCCTGTTGTTGGCCGTGCCGTCGGTGATTTTGGCGGCGTTGGTGATTGCGTTTGCAAGCTTCTATTTCCGTGTTTGGCGGGTGCCCGAGCGGCGAATGGCCGCCGTGCAGCGGTTGATTGCGGCGGCCGAAGAGCCCCCGGCCGAGGAGCCGAGCGCGCCCGAGATCCCAGCACCCGAGGCCACCCCAACGCCCGAACCCGCCCCCCAAGCGCCCCAAGTCTCTTCTTTCTACCTAGCGAGCTGGCAGGTCGAGCGGCGCGGCACGAACTTTGCCGTGCAACTGCGCTTCCTGCCGGATGCCGAGTTCTCGGAGCCGCCGCCGGCCGACGCCTTTGCCGTGACCCCGCAGGTGGCCAACCTCAAGCCCACGGTGAACTACGCCGGGCGGCTGGACCTGGCCGGCGACTGGCAGCCGGGGCAGACCTATCAAGTGACGGTCAAGGCCGGGCTGCAGGATCGCCACGGGCGCACCTTGCCCGACACCGTCACGCGCTCGGTCACGATGCCCGAATGCGCGCCCAGCCTCCAGTTCCTCACCGCCGGCAGCTACCTGCCGCTGAGCCGCCCGCGCCTGCCCTACCGCGCCGTCAACCTCTCACCCAATGCGCACATCACCCTCTTTCGCGGCTACGAGAACAACCTCTTGCCCTTCGGCTTCACCTCCTGGGATGCGCTCAACTTGACGCACAAAATCGCCGAGGTTCCCTTGAACGACCCGCCGATGCCACGCAATATCGTCCTCGACCGTTTCTTCGACCTGGGCGCCGCCATCGACAACCGCCCCGGTTTTTACCACTTGGTCTCCTCCGAGCCCTGCCCCACCTGGACTGGCGACGAGCACCGCCTCATTGTCACCGACCTGGGCATCGCCTGGGCCTGCGACAGCTTCACCGGCTTCGGTGTCTCCGTCCGCCGCCTTTCAACCGATGAACCCGTCCCCGGCGCGACCATCGAGGTGGCCGGCTTGAAGAACCAGCCCCTCCTGCGCGGCACCACCGACGCCGCCGGCCTGGCCATGCTCTCGCTCGTGCCCGGCGCCTTGGAGAGCGATGACTTCCCGGCGCGCAAGATGATTGTCCGCGCCGACGGCGGCGAGTGCGTCTACCTCGACCTCTCCGAGACGGCCTTCGACCGCTATGCCTGCTACAACGGCCAG
>JBJFFT010000028.1:0-2701 GCA_051891975.1 Candidatus Spyradenecus sp.
AAAGGATAAAGACATCGGTGCCACTCTTGTAGACATTGTTTGCGACATTGACATAATAGCCCAAGGCTCCGGGGATAAGCTTTCCGCGTCCCTTAGGCTTCCACCTAACGGCACTGGAGAGTTGGGGCGCGTCTTCGGCCTTGACCTTGCCGAGGGGTTCCTTGCACCAGTCACTGCCGGTCGTCTGCCCATCGAGGTTGTAAAGGTTCTTGGTGCCGACTTCAAGAATGCGCCCCTCTTCCTCTTTAACTAAGGTATGTGGGAAGTCGTGCTGCACCGTTGTGCCGGGCCCCCACACCGTGAAGTGGATTCCCCAAAGCGAGGAGACATCCGAGAAACAACCCGCATTGAAGAGAATGCCACGGCGATACGCAAAGTCCTCAAAGAGGAAGTGGCGTAGTGCAAGGTGTTGGCTTCCCATAAGGTAAAGAGGTTTGCAGAAGAGGGCGAGGTGGCATTGGGTGAGGTGGAAGGTCCGCTTGATTTGGCAGATGCGGAAGAGGAATTGGGCGAAGAGTTGCTGGGCGGCCGCGCCCATCCCGGCTTCCTTCATTTCGCGGTTCGCGGCCGACAGGGCACAGCCGGCCTTGTGGGTGCCGTGTTGGAGGTTGTTCGCGGTGGCGTAGGGTGGGTTGATGAAGAAGAGGAGGGGGCGGTCGGCTTTGAGGTCATCGAGGAGGGGCGCGGGGAGGGCGGCGAAGAGGTCGTCGATGGGGTCGTTGAGGAAGTCGAAGCGGAACTTGGTGGCCTCGGGGTTGTAGGGTTTGCCGAGGTCGAGTTCGGCGGCTTCGTTGGTGGAGGCGTAGAGGCGCGCGAAGCGGAAGTCGCGGGTGAGGTTACCGGTGCCCCAGGCGCAGTCCCAGACCACGAAGCGCTCGCGCCAATCCTCGCCCAGTTCTTCGGCGATAAGGCGGTGGGCGAGGTTGACGAAGGGCGTGGGGGTGTAGAACTCGCCGTTGCGGCGGCGCTTGACGTCTTCCAGGAGGCGATCGTAGATGGCGGTGAAGGCGGCGCGCTCGCGGGGGGTGTAGGTGTTGTCGTAGTGCTCAAAGTAGCTCTGATAGCCGGCGGGGTCGATGCGCACCTCGCGCTCGTTGTAGACGAGGATGCCGGGCTTTTTGGGGTGGAGGTAGGTGTCCTCGCTATTGAGGATGGCGGCAAAGAAGCAGCCGACGAGGTCGTTGGGCGAGAGGGCGGGCTCGCGAAGGACCTTTTGGCAGAAGTAGTCGAAGATCTGCGAGACGTTGGCTGGGGTGGCGCGGACGTGTCGGCGGCGGCCGGTGGCGAGCTCGTGCATCTTGGCGACCACCTCGCCCAACTCGAAGCGCCGCTCTTCCACCGAGTAGATGAAGACCTCCGGCGCGCAGTTCTCGGCGATGTGCGCGACCATCTCCGGGGCCGCGTGCCAGGCTGCGCTCGGCGCGAGGGTCCAATCCGCCGCCCAGTCGAGGTAGGGGAGGAGGGGGTTGGAGTGGAGGACGAAGCACTCGTTCTTGTCGCCCACGAAGAGGACCGTGGGCATCTCGATGCCGGCCTCCTCAAAGAGCTTGAGGTAGTAGACCACTTGGACGAGCACCTTCGCGCGCTGGAGGGGTTTGTCGAGGGCCTCGTCGAGCTTATACTCGCACAGCAGCCGGAAGAAGAGGTCGCCGGCGTTGAGGTAGCCATCGCACTTGCAGGGGTAGTCAAAGACCGTCCCGCGCGGGAAGAAGAGGAGGATCCCCTGCTCGTAGCCGCGCTGGACCGCCCGCTCGTCCGTCGCCGCCGCCAACGTCGAGAAGAACGCCACGCGCTCCTGTTTCGTCATCTTTCCCTGCCGTGCCATAAAAAGCGTACCTTCCTGTATGCGCTTTACACGAGGCCCTAGGAAAGCCCTTACCAAACGCACAAGAAAGGTACGCCGATACGGCGCACCTTGCCCGGGCTCGTTGCTTGGTAAGTGGAGTTTCCTAGGTTCCGCGTAAAGCAACTGCCCTGCAATGATGCAGGTTTATCCCTGCGGCTCGCCCGCAAGATGGCCGCAGTATACCAAAACCCCTCGCCCGCCGCACTCACCGCGAGGCGGAGTGGTCTTGGGGCGAGGGAGGCGGTGATAGGCGGGGCGCGATTAGGTGTTTTGCAGTGGCCTCATCTGCCAGGCAGATTCACCCAAAACGAGGGGGTTCGGGCCTACCCCCAAAAAGGCCTGCGCCTACCTCGATTCGACCTAGGGCCTAGGTCACCTCGAGGTAGGGCCTAGGTCGAGGCGAGGTAGGCCCTACCTTTTTTGGGGGTATCGGCGAGGGGTGACGGGGGTGGGGACAGGGGGTGTTCTATGAAGCGGCTTATTTGGCCGATCGTGGCGACAACTTGGCAAGAGGGCCAGAGCCCCGCGCCTTGTACTCGCCTTAGGTGGTCTGACAGCACGGGCCTCGTCAGTGTCTTTAAGGGCGGCCCCAATGTCACGCTTGCCGCACGCTTCCTTCACACCTAGGCCAGCCTCGCCCGATGAAGCAGACTGCGGCAAAGTGTTTGATAGTAATGGACAGATTGTGGCTTGCTCCTTGCCGGAAGAAAGACCGTCCGAACCGAACACGCCAGGTGCCGCTGGCAGCCCCTCTTCTCGGCTCTAAAAGCCCCTCTACTAGGTAGAACCGATATTATGCGACACAACTAGTGTTCTCACTTGCTCGGGAGATTGAGCAGGTGACAGGAGGCGTTC
>JBJFFT010000029.1:0-15707 GCA_051891975.1 Candidatus Spyradenecus sp.
CTTAATTCAATTAAGTGGTGCTGTTAATTCAATTAAGAGGCCCTCTTAATTGTTCCCCTCGCCCCGAGCGCGAGGAACGGGCGCGGCAGAACGTGGGGCTGGGGGCTTGGGGGCTGGCCCCCAACGGCCCTGGCAGGGAGGCGCGGAGCGCATCCCTGCTGCGCAGCCTGGTGCGGCTTCTGTGTGCCAAAAGCCGGCGTGCCCGGAGGGCGCGCCGGCCGGGGTGGAGCGCACCGCGCTCCCGAGGGGTGTGGGGGCGAGCAGCCCCCACGCAGGATGCGGGGCGGCAGCCCCGGGCGCTAGCGGGTGAGGGTAGCGAGGAGGTCGGCGGCGAGGAGGAGGCCGGCGGAGGCGGTGACGGGCATCAGCGAGCCGAGGGTATTGTTGGGACCGAGGGGGCGCGGGGGCTCGTCGGACCAAACGGCGCGGATGCCGCGCTCGATGTTGCGGCGGCGGAGGGCCTGACGGACGGCGCGGGCGAGGGGGCAGACCTGGGTCTTGGCAAGGTCGGTGACGCGGAGTCGGGCGGGGTCGAGCTTGCGGGCGGCCCCCATTGCCGACCAGGCGGGAAGACCGCGCCGGCGGGCGCATTCGAGGAGGGCGACCTTGGCGGGGACATCATCGATGGCATCGACCACGGCCGTGGGGGTGGCCCAGTCGAGGAGCTGCTCGACGTTGTCGGCGGAGAGGCGGCAGGTCTGGGCCTGTGTGGCGCAGGTGGGGGCGATGAGGCGGAGGCGTTCGCAGGTCACCTCGCTCTTGGGCCGGCCAATGGCGGGCAAGGAGGCGAAGGGTTGGCGGTTGAGGTTGGAGGGCTCGAAGGCATCGCCATCGACCAGGGAGAGTTGGCCTATGCCGCTGCGGGCGAGGGCCTCGACGCACGCGCCGCCCACGGCCCCAAGCCCCACGACCAGGATGCGCGCGGCGGCCAGGCGGGCCATCGCCTCATCCCCGAGCAAGGCCCGGGCGCGCAAGAGCGTGGGCTCATCCATAGCGGTGGCCGAGATGGGTCCGCACAAAACCGTGCAGGAGGAGGAGCGCCACCGGGACCAGGGCGAAGAAGGCCGGCGCGTGGTTATGCGCGTGGGCGTGGTCCTCGGTGGTCGAGAAGGGCGGCAGGGCGAGGGCGGCAGGACTCAGGCAGTCAATCGCCGCGCCAAAGACGAGGGCCACCAGGACGATGCCGGCGAGGAAGGCGAGGACCGTGCGCCAACCGAACTCGCGGTTGAGAATGAGGAGGGAGGCCACGTTGACCGTCGGCGCGCAGGTCATGAGGATGAAGGCCGCGCCGGGGGGAAGGCCTTGGGCGATGAGGACGGCGGCCACGGGCACCACGGCCAACGAACAGGCGTAGGAGGGGATGCCGATAAGGATGGCCAGGGCGTAGGCGGCGGCGCGGGGAAGACCCTGGAGGAGCCCCTCGGGGAGGAAGTGGCCGAGCAGCGCGGCGCAGAGGACGCCCAGGAAGAGGAGGGGCGCCACCTCGCCGGGGAGGTGGACAAAGGCGTAGCGGGCGGCCTCGCGCAGGCGGGTACGGCGGTCGGCGAACTCGTGGTGGTGGGCCTCGCCCTCGTGGTGGGGGTGGTCACTGTCGTGATGGTGACAGGCGCAGAGGGCGGCGCAGTCGCCCTTGAGGTCCTCGGTCTCTTGAGGCGGGGGCTGGGCAATGCCAAACCAACGCACCAGCGCGCCCGAAACCAGGCCCGAGGCCATCGCGCAGAGGAAGCGGCCCAGGGTCAGCACCGGCCCCAGAAGCGGCCAACTCACCAGGAGCGCGTCGGTGCCCGACTGCGGGGTGGAGGCGAGGAAGGCGCAGACGGGGGCCTTGCGCGCGCCATTCTTGCGCATCGCCAGCCCAACCAGGAGCACGCCGCACGAGCAGATGGGCAGCGGCAGCCCAAAGAGCGAAGCCTTGATGATAGGCAACCAGCCACTGCCGCCGAGATGACGGCGCATCCAGTGCTCGTTGAGGGCGTAGGAACAGAGGAAAGCCACCGCGAAGCCCACGAGGAGCCACGGAGCCATATCCAGCCAAATGTCGAGAAAAGCGTCGAGGAGGGCGAGCATTGTCAGATTAGGATTGAGGGGTGGCAAGGCGGCAGGCGAGGGCGCTCAAGCCCGGATCACGCGCGCCGAAGGTGACCAAGGCGGTACCGGGCCGGGCGAGGGCACGCAACCGCGCCTCGGCGGCAGCCAGGTCGGCCACCGCTTCGGCCGGGCAGGTCAGGCGCGAGAGGAGATTGTCCGAGGAGATGGAGCGATCGGCCGAGCCGCCGGCATCGTAGACCGGCAGGAGGAGGAGCCGGTCGCACGAGCGCACGGTGGCGTTGAACATCGCCGCGAGCGGCTCGAGCATCTTGCGCAAGGGGGCGTAGCCGTGGGGGCGCCACAGACCAAAGACGCCCGCGGGGAAGGCCCGCTGTAGGGTCTGCCAGGCGGCTGCGAGCTTCTCGACGTTGTGGGCATAGTCGTCGATGACATCCGCGCCGGCGCAGGTGCCGTGGCGTTCGAGGCGGCGGCGGATGCCGCGGAAGGAGGCGAGGGCCTCGGCCAAGGCCTCCTCCGAGCAACCGAGCGCGAGGGCCATGGCGAGCGCGGCCTTGGCGTTGGCCACATTGTGCGCGCCGGGCATCGGCAGCACCCATTCCCGGCCGCGCCAGGTGAAGCGCGCCTCCCAACCGGTGCCGGCGGGGGGCGACTCGGGGGGCAGACCCGAGGTGTCGATAACAACGCCGGAGGCTTTGGCCTTGAAGGCACCGAAGAGGGCCTCGGCCTCGGCCTTGGGAAAGTGGTCGCTGGAGGCGTTGGTGACGATGACGTGGCGGGGCGAGAGGCCCATGAGGGACTTGTCGGATTCATCGGCCTCCACCACCATCAGGCTGGTGGGCGAAGCGGAGGCACGGACCGAGCCGATGCGGGTGCCGCCCTGCTCCAGGCCCACAATCTCCGCGCCATTGATGATGGCCGGGTCGCGTCCGCACGCGGTCAGGAGGTGGCCGAGGAGGGCGGTCACCGAGGATTTGCCGCAGGTGCCGGTGACGGCGATCAGTTCGTGGCCCTCGGCGAGTTTGGCGAGGGCGGCGGCACGGTGAAGGAGCGGGCAGCCCAGGCGCCGGGCAGCCACGAGGTCGGGGTTATCGGCCTCGATGGCCGTGGAGTAAACCACCGTCTGCCCCGGTTTGATGCCCGAACCATCCTGCGGGGTCAGGCGCACGCCCTCGTCGCGCAAGGTCCGCAGCGTGGGGGTCTCGATGCCCTGGGCGCAGAGGCGGTCGGAGCCGCTCACCTGCCAGCCCTTGTCCAGGAAGGCCTGGGCCAAGGCGCTCATGCCCACGCCCCCAATGCCAATCAGATGAACCGCTTCCATCGTGCCCCCTCCTCTCTATTCCTGCCGGGCTGCGTTGGCGTGCTTGCCGGCCCAACTGGTCTGATGGGCCACGCCGAGCATAATGCGCGCGTCGGGATCGGTCTTCACCCCGCGCGAGAAGATGCGCTGAAAGCCCTGCATCATATGCTCGGCCTTCTGCTCATCCATAAAGCCCACGTCGAGCATCGCCTGGCGCCACTTGCGCATCAGGGCCTCCTTGGTGGCTTGGCTGGCCAGCGAGACGGCCTCCTCCACGGGGCTGACGTAGGTGCCGGTGGCGGTGTAGAGCTCGTAGGCCACGATGAGGAGGGCCTGAGAGAGGTTGAGGCTCTGGTAGTGCTCATCGACGGGGATGCGGATGAGGTGCGTGCACTGGGCAATCTCGTCGTTGTGCAGCCCCTGATCCTCGCGCCCAAAGACAATGGCCACGGGCGCTTGCGCGGCCAGACGCAGCACCTCCGGGGCCATCACGCGCGGGGTCTGGACCGTGGCGCGGTAGAGGCCGCCACGGGCGGTGGTGCCGATGACGGCCGCGCAGTCGGCAATCGCCTCGGAGAAGGTGGCCACCTCGCGCCGGGCATCGAGAATATCGGTGGCGTGGACGGCCAGGCGCCGGCCCTCCTCCCAACCATCGAGGATGCGCGGGGCGGCGAGGGTCAGGTGACGCAGCCCCATATTCGCCATCGCGCGGCAGACGCTCCCGACGTTCCCCGAGTAGAGCGTGCCCACGAGCACCACGTGAATGTTATCGAGCGGATTCATCGTTCACCCCTTCCTTAGATGATAGGCTGCGCGCAGAGGGTCCGAGCCACGGCGGCCACGGCCTTGGGCCACGCGGCAAGATCGGCCACGGAGACGACCTCGCTCGGCGAATGATTCCCCTCGGTGGCCAGAAGCACCGGGCAGACCGGCGCGCGCCACCCCGCCTCGGGAAAGGCCCGCGCGTCGGTGCCGGAGTAGTTGTAGACCTCGGTCTGCAGCGGCACTGGCGCGGACAGCAGGCGGTCGCGCAGTGCGGGCGAGAGGAGGACCGAGTTGTCCGAGAGGGTGACCACCGCGCCCTGGTCCATCGCCACGCCCATCTTCTCGGAGGTGTAGGTGACATCGAGCACGACCACCGCGTCGGCCTTCACCTCCCGCGCGAGCACCTTGGCCCCAAAGCCGTTCACCTCTTCCATCGCCGTCGCCGCCAAGACCACGTTGCACTCGGCCAGGAGCGCGCTGTGGTGCGCATACCACTCCGCCACCAACGCGCACGCAATGCGATTATCCAAGAAGGGCGAGGTGACCCGCCCCTCCGCCACCTGCCAAGCGCGCGCCCAGCAGAGGCGATCGCCCTTGGCCACCGCCGCGCACGGCCCATCGAGCACCACCGTCAAGGCCATCGTCCGCGACCACTCCTCCGGCGGCGCTTGCAAGGTGCCCAGCACCTCCCCCGCCGCGCACTTGAGGCGCACGCGCTCGCCCCCCGCCGGGTGAATGCCCCCCAGCGTCAGCACCGAGAGCTCGGTGGGCGAGCGGACGGCCTCGACGATAAACCCCGGGCTATCGGCATGCGCCACCAGCAAAATCGTGTCACTCTTCTTGCGTTCCCCCGGCTCGGCCACCACCGCATAGGCCCCCAGCTGCCGCGTATCCAACCCCTGCGCGCGCCACTGCGCCAAGAGCGCCTCGAAAACCTCCCCCTCATCACCCGGGGTCGAATGCAAACCGCACAACTTCTCTAACAATTCCAGTTCCATAGCCGCACAGTATAGCACAGCCACACGGAACGCGCGCTTCAGTGCGCCAGGGCCGTGATGCGTCATAGTTATGGTCGCAGCAGGGTGACTATGCTATACTACCGGCAACGAAGGAGATCTTATGGCTTGGCTGATGGACTTCTTGTCGGCTTTTTGGCAGACGGCGCAGCAGATGGCGCTGTGGCTGTTGTGGGGTTTTCTCTTTGCCGGAGGACTGAGTCTCTGCTTCACGCCCGAGCGGGTGGAGCGGCTGTTGGGGCGGCGAGCTGGTTGGCGGGCAGTGCTGTGGGCGGTCTTGCTGGGGGTGCCGTTGCCGTTGTGTTCGTGCGGGGTGCTGCCGGTGGCGGCGGGTCTGCGTAAGAGCGGCGCGAGCAAGGGGGCAACGGCGGGCTTCCTCTTGGCTACGCCGCAGACGGGGCTCGACTCCATCTTCGCCACCTACGCGCTCCTGGGGGGGCTCTTTGCCGTGACGCGGCCGTTGGTGGCCTTGCTCTCGGGGTTGACCGGCGGCTGGCTCATCGAATGGCTGGACGCGGAGGCTACGCAGGTAGCAACCACAAAGAACACAAAGAGCACAAAGGGAGGCGACGCAGAGGCGACGCAAGCGGCGCAGGGAGTGACGCTGGAGGGGCGCGTGGTGGGGGGAGCGGCGGGGGTGCTGCGCGTGGTGAACTATGCGTTTTGCTTGCTGGGGAATGTGGCGCGGCCGTTGGTGTTGGGGTTGGCGATTTCGGCGGCGATCCTGGCCTTTGTGCCGCCGGACGGGCTGGTGGGGGAGTGGTTGGCAAAGGACTGGATTGCCTTCCCGGTGATGCTCTTGGTGGGGCTGCCGCTCTACGTCTGCAGCACGGCCTCTATCCCGATGGCGCTGGCGCTGATGGCCAAGGGGCTCTCGCCGGGAGCGGCGCTGATCTTCCTGATTGCCGGGCCGGCGCTCAATGGCGCGAGTCTCACGACCCTCTGGGCGCTGCTGGGGCGGCGCTCGGCGGCGCTCTTCCTGGCGGTGGTGGCGCTCTTTGCCGTGGGCTCGGGGTTGGCGCTTAATGCGTTCTGGGACGGGGCGATGGCAGGGTCGACCGCCGCGTGCTGCACGGGCGGCGCGCATGGGAATGCGGCTGCGGCGGTTGTGCTGCTGGCGCTCTTGGGTTATCATCTTCTCCTCAAACCAATCTGGAGGAAGCAACACATGAAGACCGCTCCAACGACGGGCCGCCGGGTGGTGGTCAAAGGAATGGCGTGCGACCACTGCCGCGGCGTGGTGGCCGATCGTCTGCGTAAGTATCCGGGCGTGACCGCGGTGCGGAGCGCTGGGCGCGATGCCTTCGACGTGGAGGGCGCGCCCCTGCCCGAAACCTTGGCCGCCGACCTCGCAGCCCTCGGCTTTACCTTGATAGAATGACCCAGACGCTTGCCATTATCGCCAATGGCACCGAGCCGACCACGCCCCCCGAGCGCGCGGCCTTGGCGGCTTGCGCGGGGTGCGTCTGTTGCGACCGCTTGCCGCCCGAGGGCGCGCCCGCGCTTCTGCAGGTGGTTGGCGACCTGGACACCCTCGGCCGCGCCGGGCTCCCCGAGGGGCTCGTCACCGACTTGCATGCCGACCAGGAGACCAACGACCTCACCAAGGCCTACCGTTGGCTCCGTGCGCACCATCCCACCGCGCCGGTGGCCTACTTCGCCGTCACCGGCCGGCGCGAGGACCATACGCTGGCGAACCTCGCACTCATCGCCGAAACGGCCGAGCGCACGACGGTCTACACCGCCTCCGGCCGCTTCGACCTCTTTCCGGCGGGCGAGCACGCGCTGGCTGTTGCGCCCGGCTGGCCGCTCTCCTTCCTCTCCTTTACGCCCCAGCGGCTGACCGCGCGCGGGGTGGTTTGGCCCGTCGAGGGGCTGTGGCTCGATACGCTGTGGCGGGCCACACTCAACCGCACGGCGGACGAGCAGGTGCGCTTCACCTGCCAGGCCCCGCTCTTCCTCTACCAACCTTGGAGCTCCCGATGAAGTCCCTCCGCCTTGCCCTGCTGCTCTTGCCGCTTCTGGCCCTGTTGCCGGCCTGCTCGCCCTACTGGTACCGCCACGATGATGCCTTTGTGGTGCAGAACTCCCGCCTCAACTGGCTGCAGGTCTACTACCAGGCCTCCGAAGAGGCTCCGCGCATCCGCTGCGACTACAAGGACAACGGCTCGATTATCGTCCTTGAAGGCCACTCGGTGACGGTGGGCGATGACTTCAACATCGAGTACGACAAGGCATCCTTCGGGGATGTGCGCAAATATCACTACACCCTCGATCCGCAGATGTTCCGCGAGTATCTCCAGGTGCTGGTGGATTGCGACTTGATGAAGCTTGAAGAGCCGAGCGATGACACCCCCATCTATCCCAAGGTGATGGTGCGCGCGAACATCAACCACCACCGCGTGGAGAAGTTCACCTTCAACCCCGACCTCATCGCCGAACTGCGCACCCAAATCTTCCAGTTCAAGCTCGCCGGCCTGCGCGCTCAGTAAGCGAAAAGATGACCGAACGCAGCGGACAGAGGCGAGACGCACGCGACAGACGACCGGCGGCGGTCGGCTCTCTGCTGTTAGCTGCCGGCTGTCTGCTTCTCTCCGGGTGCCTTTCGCTGGGCGAGAGCCTGGCGCGGCAGGAGCGCGAGGTGTACGACGGGGCCGTGGAGCGCGCCTACGAACAGGCCGCCGGGGCCGCCGAAGCGGACAATGCCGACACCGCCTTCTGGCAGCACGAGGCCGGCACCCTCGCCCTCTGGCTCGGTCGCGCCCCGCAAGCGCTCGGTCACCTGGCCGCTGCCGAGGAGCGGATCAACGACCTTGCCCGCCGCCGCTACGGCGCCTCAGCCCTCGACACTGCCTCGGCCCTCGCCCTCAACGATTGCGCTCTGCCCTACGCTCCGCAGGGCCCCGAGCTCGCTTTCCTCAACCTCTACAAGGCCTTGGCCTATGGCTCGCTCGCCAACCGCGAGGCGATGCGCGTGGAGTGCAACCGCGTCCGCCAGCGCCAAGTCGCCTGGTTCGGCGTTTGCGCCGGGGATTTGCCCGACCGCACCGGAGACTCGCGCGACCTCTCGCCGGCCGAGCGCCGCGCCGTCTCCCAAGTCGCCTCCCAAGCAGCCTCCCAAGCTCCGGCCTTGGCCTCCGGCGTGGCGACCGCCGTCAGCACCGAAGCGCCCGCTGCGCAGGCCCACTTCGCCGCGCTCAAGGGCTTTGGCAACGCCTATGCCGCCCATGTGGTTGGGGTGACGCGCTGGTGTGCCGGGGATGCGCCGCGCAACGACCTGGCCTTGGCCGCCGCCCTCGCGCCCCAGGCCCGCTTGCTAGCCGAAGATGCCGCCACCGAGGCGCGCGGCGTGCGCCCCGAAAACCGCGTCTGGATCTACGTGGAAGATGGTCTTGCCCCCAAGCGCGTTGGGCGGCCCTATTCCATTCCCTATCCCTCGATTGCCGGCCACGCCCGGGGCTTTGGCACGATTAGCTTCGACGTGCCCAAGCTCGTCACGCGCGCCGCCGCCCACCACGCCTACGCCGTCAACGGCCAGCAGCTGGAGGTGCTGATGGAGGTCGACCCGCTGATGCAGGCCTCCTTCGACCGCGCTTGGCCCGGCATCTTGGCCCGGCAGGTGGCTCGCACGCTCCTGCGCGTGGCGATGCAAGAGGGCGGCCAGGCCGCGCTGCGCGCCGGCTCGGGAACCGACGCGGCGGCACTCCTCTGGAGCCTAGGAATGGTCATCTACGACATCAGCACGAACGCGGCCGATCTGCGCTGCTCGGACCTGCTGCCCAAGCGCGTGTGGGTCGGCTCGATGGTGCGCCCGGCCGATGGGCGCGTGAGCGTTTCGCCGGCCGGCGGGCGCCCCTTCAATATCCAGCTGCGCGGCAGCGGCAACGCCATCGTCTGGATCCGCATTTCCTCGCCGGGCGCTACGCCCCACATCCTGGTTATCAACCTGTAGAGAATCCGCCGATGTTCCGCCGCGTCCTCCCCCTTCTGCTCCTCCTGTGCGCCGCGCTTGCCGGCTGCGCCAGCCACACCGAGCGCGTCGACCCCACCCGCAGCGCCGAGACCACCGTCTCCTTCGACGCGCGCGACATCGCCGCCGCCACCAACGAGCTCTCGCGTAGCTTCCTCGCCAGCCCCCGCGTGGGCGGCACCCCCGAGCGGCCGCGCGTCGTCACCTGGGGCGCGGTGGTCAACGACACCTGCCAACATCTGGACAGCAGCGCGCTCACCGGCGCCATCACCGACGCGCTCTTGGAGAGCGAGCGCTTCCTCTTCTCCACCGCCGTGGCTGCGCGCTCGAGCGACCGCGACGCTCTCTCGGCCGAAGCCCGCGCCGCCGCCCCCGCCGCCCAGCGCCTGCGCTCACCCGACCTCTCGCTCTCGGGCAAACTGCTGCAAGCCAACGTCCGGCGCGACAATGGCGGCACGCGCATTGAATACCTCTTCACCCTGCGCGCCACCGACCTGGCCACCGGCACGCTCCTCTGGCAGAAGAACGTCCAGGTGGTCAAGGCCGTGGCCGCCGGAATGCCCGTTTGGTAATCCCCTTAGAAAGGAATACACACATGAAACAGTTCCCCATCCTCCTGCTCCTCCTAGCCCTCGGCCTGGTAATGCCCGGCTGTATGGACCGCACCGAATTGGTCGACCAGACCAACGACACCGAGATCGTCGCCGGGCTCGACTACAAGGACTTCACCGAGGCCGCCGAGAACACCCTGCGGACCATCCTCCAGTCCCCCAAGGTCATCCGCGAGACGCCGATTACCAAGACTTACGTGGTCGCTATCGGCCGCGTGGTCGATGCCACGCCCCTGAACATCGATACCGACGTCATTACCGCCCGCATTTCCGAGGCGCTCTTGGAGGACGAGCGCTTCACCGTCTCCTCGATCTTCGCCGACAAGCTCGAGAACCAAGACTCGATGCTCTGGACCACGCGCGACTTCGAGAAGGCCGCCGGCGACGAGCTCGACCCCACCACCCTCAAGCCCAAAGGCAAGGTCAAGGTGCCCGACTTCACCCTCACCGGCAAGCTTATTGCCCGCGACGTCAAGCGCGACAACGGCGGCCACCAGTACGAATACTACATCCAACTGCGCTTCAACGACGTCTCCACCGGCACCACCCTCGCCGCCAAGGAAACCCGCATCGTCAAGCGCACCGGCAAGAAAGACCACACCTGGTGAGCCAACAGCTAACAGCTATCAGCTAACCGCTAACAGCTAGGAACCCTTATGCACGACCTTATTATCCTCGGGAGCGGTCCGGCGGGTTGCACCGCCGCCCTCTACGCCGCCCGCGCCGGCTTCAAGCCCCTCGTCCTGGAAGGGATGCAGCCCGGCGGCCAGCTCACCCAAACCACCGACATCGAGAACTTCCCCGGCTTCGAGACCCCCGTCAACGGCTACGAACTCGTCACCGCCATGCGCCGCCAGGCCGAACGCTTTGGCGCCCTCTTCGAGATGGACGAGTGCACCGGCGCGGACTTCTCCGGCCCCATCAAGAAGCTTGAGACGATGGTTGCCGGCACGCTGGAAGCGCGCGCGGTCATCCTCGCCACCGGCGCCAGCGCCCGCTACCTCGGCCTCGAGAGCGAGCAGGCCCTCATCGGCCACGGTGTCTCCGGCTGCGCCACCTGCGACGGCGCCTTCTTCCGCGGCAAAGAGGTCGCCGTGGCCGGCGGCGGCGACACCGCTTGCGAGGATGCCCTCTTCCTCTCCAAGCTCTGCACCAAGGTCACCCTCATCCATCGCCGCGACACCCTCCGCGCCAGCAAGGTCATGGCCGACCGCGTCCTTGCCACGCCTAACATCGTCCCCTGTTGGAACACCGTCATCACCGCCGTCGAGGACCCGGCCAAGGGTGCCGTCGAGGCCCTGCGTCTGCGCAACACCCTCACCGGCGAAGAGAGCCGCCTGAGCGTCAGCGCCCTCTTCGTCGCCATCGGCCACACCCCTAACACCGCCTGCCTCCAAGGCGCCGTCGAGCTCGATCCGCACGGCTACATCGTCACCCACGGCGTCAAAACCTCCGCCCCGGGTGTCTTTGCCGCCGGAGACGCGCAGGACCCCGCCTACAAGCAAGCCATCATCGCCGCCGGCAGCGGTGCGATGGCTGCCCTTGAGGCCGAGCGCTACCTCCTCGCCTCTGAATGATCCGCCCCCGGGCCCTGCCCAGCCTCCTCCTGCTCGGCACCCTCCTCTGCGCCGGGTGCGCCTCCCTCGCGCCCCGGCCGCAGCCCTCTCAATATCTCCCCGAGCCGCGCCCCTGGGGCTATTCGATGGAGTATCCCCTCCCGATGGCCTCTATCCTCGCCTCGCTCGACTACCTCGACCGCCTGCGCACCCCCGAAGGCCAGCCCGTTCCCTACCGCCGCCTCGGTGCCGTCAAGCGCCGCCTGACCGCCGCCACCGAGCCGCCCCCGCCCCCAGGCCTGCTCGACCGCCTCCGCCGCACCCTCGGCTTTGAGTCCACCCCCGGGCATATCCTCGACCGCTACGAGCTCCAACTCCCCGCCGGCACCAAAGTCCTCTGGCTCGACCCCTACGCCGGCCGAACCACCTCAGAACCCCCCGCCGGTCTCCGGCTCGCGCCATAATCCCCTCTTGCCGCAAAAAAAACGGGCACCTCACAAGGTGCCCGGACCGACCCCGTTTTGACCTAGGGCCTACCTCAACTCGACCTAGGCCCTACCTCGCCTCGACCTAGGCCCTACCTCGAGGTCACCTAGGCCCTACCTCAAAAGGGGGTATGCGCGGCAGATTTTGGCCCGCGGTTGCGTAGCAGAAGGGGGTATGCTACACTACGCCCATCAACCCCAAACGGAAGGAATCGAGCAATGAAGCGTTTGATGTGTGTGTTTTCGGCAGCCGTGTGTGCGGCAGTGGCTTGGGCGTTGCCGAAGGCCGAGTGGTTGCCGGCAGAGGCGGATGTGACGATGGCGTTCATCGTCCCGCAAGAGGAGAATCCGGAACTGCAACAAGCGTGGGACGAGGCCTTCAAGGCAGCCGACCCGAACTTTGATTTGGCCTTGGCGAAGCGGGATCCGGAGGCGTTCAAGCAGAAGGACCCGGAGGCCTACGCCGTGCTGAAGGCGTTGGTGGGGCTCTCGGAGGATGGCAAGCGCCTGTCGTTGGTCTCGGTGTCAATGGGGATGACTTTGCCGCGGACGGCAGCGGGCGACTCGGGGTTTAAGGCTGCGATTATCTGGGAAAACCCGGCCTTGGATGCCCAGGCCTTCGACGCGGCCATTCGGGCGTTTGTGGCGAAAAAGGCGCAAGAGGCCGGCAAAGAGCTCTCTGTGGTGCCGATGGGCGAGTGGATGGACGCCGGGGCCCTTAACGCGGGCGGGGAAATCAAGCTTCGCGGTTGCTACCGGCCGTGCGCGCAGGGGCTGATGATGGTCTTGGCGCAGGATGAGGCCGAGGCCGAGGCGTGGCTCGCGGGGGCGAAGTTGGCGGCCGATGCGCCGGTGGCCGCGCCCTTTGCAACGGTCAAGGAGCCGTGTGATTGGGCCTTGGTCGTGGCGGATGTGGCCGGGCTACTGACGCGGTATGTGCCCGAGGCGGCAGATCGCAAGCAGGTGGAGCGGCAGATGCCGTGGTTGCCCAAGACCCATCGGCTGATGCTCTCGAGCTCGCTCTCGGGCGTGAGCGTGGTGGGCAAACTCTCGGCGATGACCGACTCGGTCGAGATGGCCGAGCAGGCAAAGAATATGCTTGAGATGTATCGCCTGATGGCCGCGCAGATGATCCTGCCAGCGCTCTTCCAGAAGCCTGACGCAGCGGTCGTTCGGTGGTTGATGAAGCAGGTGAGCGTGGAGGCTGCCGGCACCGAGGTGCGGATGCGGATGGTCTTTGAGCCGAAGACGATGGCCGCGTTAGTCAAGGAGTTCGAGCAGCTGAAGGCGCGTAAGGAGCAAGAGGCTGAGGCGCGCCGGCGTAGGCTGTTTGAGCGCGAGGCGCGCGAGAGCGAGGGGGACGAGGAGATGAGCGCCGAGGAAGCCAAGCAGATTCTCGATGGGATTGAGGCGAAGTGACGGGCTCGACGTTTGCGCAGCAGAAGGGGTTATGCTATGCTACGCAACATCTTACACCTTAAAAGGAAGCGTTCATGGCGAGTGATGATGCAATTGAAGTGATTGGCGTGGTCGTAAAGGTGCTCCCGGCATCGATGTATCGGGTGCGCCTGGAGAATGGGCACGAGGTGCTGGCGCACGTCTCGGGGAAGATGCGCAAGTTCTCAATCAAGATTGCCTCCGGCGATAAGGTGACGCTGGAGATTTCGCCCTACGACCTGACCAAGGGGCGGATCATCTTCCGCCACAAGGTCTAAGTCTTGCGCGGGCTGCTACTCCTCTGTTCTCTGCTCTTTGCCCTGGTGCTGCGCTCGGCCGCAGTGGCGGTGGTCTATGCCGAGCTGTCGGTGCCCGAGAGTGAGCGGCGTTATGCCAAGGCGCTCGCCGGGCACGTCCAGCGCTGGTATGCCGAAGCGGGAATTGAGGCGGCGTTGGTGGCCGATGGAGAGTTGGGCGCGCAACGGGATCTGCGCCTGGCTGTGATGGTCGATTGCTACGCGCCGCCCGAGGGCGTCCTTGCCGCCGTGCGCGCGCAGTTGAAGCGGGGGGCGCGCTTTGCGGTCTGCTACTCGGCCTCCGAGCCGCTGGCGAATCTCTTTGGGTTGACGCTGGGCAGCTATGTGCGCAGCGACCGCGGCGATTGGAGCCGGATGGCGTTGGGCGAAGAGCGGCCCAAGGGCGCGCCGGTGGAGATCTTGCAGACGAGCACGAACCTCTTTACAGTGCGCGCGAAGGAGAGCGGGGTCCGGCCGATGGCCTGGTGGTGCGACCGCGCCGGGAAGCGCACGGAGGTGGCCTGGTGGCGCGGGCGCGCAAACTCCTATTGGATGACCCATATTCTCTCCGGCGACGGCGACGAGCGCGGGAAGCAGTTGCTCCTTCTGGCGATGGCCGCCGAGGCCGCCCCCGGCACTTGGCGCACCGCCGCCAAGCACCTCTACGCGCAGACGCTCCCCGAGCTCAACGGTCTGGCCGATCGCCTCCGCGAGGCCACGCCCAAGTATCTGCACAATCGCGAGGAGGCCGCCGCGCGGCAGCGGCAGTTGGCCGCCATCCGGCAGTTGATCGCCCGGCAGCAGAGGGCCGTCGAGGGGCGGTTGAATGAGGACTCCGCCGGGGCCTATCAGGCGGTGGCAGACCTGCGGGACTTGGTCCACCGCGCCTATGGGCTGACCTATTGGTCGCGCGCCGGGGAGGTCTGCGGGGTGTGGGATCACTCGGGGCAAGGGCTCTACCCCGGCGACTGGCCGCGCACGGCCAAGCTGCTCGCGAGCCACGGCGTCACCGATGTCTATGTGAATGTGGCCGGCGGCGGCTTCGCGCTCTATCCCTCCAAGGTGCTGCCGCAGCGGGGCAGCGAGAACGCCCTCGCCCAGGCCATCGCCGCCTGCCGGAAAGAGGGGCTGCGCGTCCACGCCTGGATCCTCTGCTTCTCCCTTGAACGCGCCGCCTCCCCCGCCGTGCGCAAGCAGGCCGCCGACCGCGCCTGGCTCCTGCAAGATGCCGAAGGCCGCGACCAACGGTGGCTCGACCCCACCAGCCCCGAGGTCCGCAAGCGTCTCCTGGAGACCGTGCGCGAGCTGGCCTCCGGTTACGCCCTCGACGGCATTCATCTCGACTTTATCCGCTATCCCGGTCTGCCCCAGAGTCTCGGCCCGCGCGTCCGCGCCCGCTACGAGGCCGAGCGCGGCAAGGCCGCCAACTGGCCCGCCTGTATCACCGAGGCCAACGGCGCTCGCCGCGAAGACTTCCTGCGCTGGCGCGCCGGGAAGATGACTGATGTTGTCCAGGAAATCCGCGCTTGGCTCCGCCTCAATCGCCCGCGCCTCGAGCTCTCCGCCGCCGTCTACGGCAAATACCCCGCCTGCGTCGACAGCGTGGGGCAAGACTGGCTCTCCTGGCTGCGTACCGGCCTGCTCGATAGCGCCCTCCCGATGAACTACACTGAGGACCCCGCTAAACTCGCCGATTGGCTTGGCACCCAAACCGCCGACCCCCGCCTCGCCGCCAAGATCGTCAGTGGCATCGGCGTCACCGCCGCCGAGAGCCGTCTCGGCCCCCTCCAAGTCCTTGATCAAATCCAGGCCGCTCGCCGCGCCAAATGCCGCGGCTTCGCCCTCTTTGACCTCGACGAGACCCTCCGCGCCGCCGTCCTCCCCGTCCTCTCCGCCGGCGCCACCGCCCCGTAAGCGCGCCGAAGCAACAAAAAAACCGCCCTGTCAGGCGGTTAATCTTCCACTGCTTGCTTCCTCGAATGGTAGGGGTGCACGGGCTCGAACCGTGGACCCAGTGATTAAGAGTCACTTGCTCTACCAACTGAGCTACACCCCCGAAAGGATGGAGCGAACTAAGGGACTCGAACCCTCAACCTCCACCTTGGCAAGGTGGAGCTCTGCCAATTGAGCTAAGTTCGCTTCTTGGCACGCCACATCTGCCGCATCCTTGGAATGGTAGGGGTGCACGGGCTCGAACCGTGGACCCAGTGATTAAGAGTCACTTG